>CAZGIX010000067.1:0-21397 GCA_964525785.1 uncultured Anaerolineaceae bacterium | reverse complement strand
GATCAGATCAGCGTTCAATTGACTCTATGAAGTTCTTAAAGTGCAAGGTTAGTAAGCATATATTGATGACATCCTCATACTTATTCCTGAATGATCTACGGGTCCATTACCTGCATTGGAATCTGGGCAGCGGTGGCAGACCGGTCGTGCTGCTGCACGGGTTGGCCTCCAACGCGCGCATCTGGGAGCAGGTCGCCGTGAACTTGGCAGCCGCCAGGCTGCAGGTCCTGGCACCGGATGGGCGCGGCCACGGGTTGACCGACAGGCCGGATGGCGATTACAGCTTCGACATCTTCTTCCGGGATTTGACGGCATTTATCGACGCCTGCGACCTGGAGAATCCGCTGCTGGTGGGACACTCCTGGGGCGCGGGGGTGGCTCTGGATTACGCTGCCCGGCTGTCGCTTGGGCGGCGCGCGCCAGCCGGTCTCGTCCTGGTGGATGGCGGGACGATCCAGGTCGACCAGATACCCGGCGCCACCTGGGAGAGCACCCGCCAGCTCCTGGCTCCGCCCAAGCTGGCGGGCACGCCGTTGGAAGCCTTCCTGGAGCAGGTGCAAGCATCCAACAGCCGCTGGCAGCCAGATGAAGCCGCCCTGAAGACCATCCTGGCGAATTTCGAGATCGCGGCCGATGAAACCATCTCCCCAAGATTGAGCTACGAACACCACATGCAGATCGTGCGCGCCATGTGGGAGTTCCAGACCTATGAACGATACGATCGCCTGCGCTGCCCGGTGCTCATCGTACCCGCCCGTCCCGCCCCACCGTACGGCGAGCGGGAGGGAGAATTCCTGGCTGTCAAGGAGCGCAGCATCCGCTACCTGGGAGAGCGCTTCCCAGCAGTCCAGGTACGCTGGATGGAAGATACAGTCCACGATATCCCCCTGCAGCGACCGGCTGAGCTGTCCCAGTTGATCGTGGATTTCGCCGCTGGGCTGCCGGATCGGGCCTGATCCCGGCACGATTCTTGCAATCTCTCTAACCGAATTGCAAGGTTTTGTCTATTTAACTTGACGCTTTATAAAGATTGTGCTAGTATCGTTGCAAACCGCCGGAGGGAAAGCATACCCGCGGCCGATTACCAGCCAGGACGCCCATCCGGGCAGCATGGATGGTCTTCTTACTAAGGAGCTAACAAATGGAACGGAAACGCCTTCTTTTCATTATCCTTGCTGCTGCGCTGATGCTGGTCCTGGCAGGCGCCTGTGTGCGACCAGCTTCCACCCCACCCAGCAGCGAAGCAACCGCCACCACTGCCGGCGAGTTCCCGGTGCCGGGCGCCACCGACGACGTAATGAGCCAGCTTGAGAAGGCCGCCACCCAGACCCTTATGGCGATGCAGGGCACACCCCAGGTCCTGCCGACCAACCCGGTCGTCGTGGGAACTCCCTCGGGCCAGGAGACGCCGGTGGACGTCGTCCCTACCCAGGCCGCGCCGACCACCGCACCCGAAGTCCAGCCCACCGCTGCCCCCCAGGTAGCCGCGGCGACAGCCACACCTATACCGGTGCCCGCCGCCACCCCTGGCAAGCCTTCTTCCTGGACGCTGCAGACCGGGGAATTTCCGTACTGCATCGCCCGCCGCTTCGACGTCAGCCCGGCTGAGCTTCTGCGCTTGAACGGTTTGAGCACCAGCTCCTACTTCTACGCCGGCATGGTGCTCAAGATCCCGCAGTCGGGCAGCTCGTTCCCGGGCAACCGCTCGCTGAAATCCCGCCCGACCAACTACACCGTCGGCTCAGGCGATAATATCTACAGCATCGCCTGCCAGTATGGGGATGTGGATCCGTACGCCATCGCTACCGCCAACGGGCTGGTCTCTCCCTACAACCTGAATAACGGCCAGAACCTGTATATTCCCTAGACATTCCCAGTCAATGATGAATTCCACTCAGGAGTAGCCCGGCTGATACCGGCTACTCCTGATTTTTAACCGATCTCAGGATCACAGAAAGAGACCCAGCGAATGAAATTCGAAGTTCTTGAAACCAAAACCATCCATCAAGGGCGCGTCTTCAGCTTGCGCCGTGATAAGGTGCGCCTGCCCAACGGGCGCGAGACTCACCTGGACATCATCGACCATCCCCCGGCGGTGACGCTCATCCCGGTCGACAACCAGGGAAATATCCTCTTCGTCCGCCAGTACCGGCATGCCACCGGCCTGGAGTTCCTGGAGCTGCCGGCCGGGGTGGTGGAGAAGGATGAAGCTCCGGAGGCATGCGCCCGCCGCGAGATACGCGAGGAGACCGGCATGTCTGCCGGGCAGATCCAGCTCATCGGCCAGTTCTACGAGGCGCCAGGCTACTCGACCGAGTACATGTACGTCTACCTGGCTCAAGATTTGACACCCGACCCCCTGCCCGGCGATGAAGACGAGTACATCGCCGTGGAAAAGTATCCTATCGCGCAGGCATACGCCATGGCGGAAACCGGAGTGATCATCGATGCCAAATCCCTGGCATCGCTCCTGCTGGCTTCTTCGATTCTCTTGCCGTAAAGAAAGGATCCACCACCAAGACACCAAGGCATGAAGGGAATAAAAATACCCGGTCGGAAACTTGGTGTCTTCGTGACTTGGTGGTCAGGTTAAATTATCAGGGTTGGGGGCGGTCGGCGCTGGGCCTGGGGTGGCTGCGCGGCGATGCGTGGCGGCCTGTCTCGGGGTGCAGCAGGGCGTTCAGCCATTTGACTGCCCGCGAGTCATACTCCCGGCGCCCGCACAGATCGCATATCCAGGCGGGGAAGTTCGGCACGGTCACCAGCTCGTCATTCAGCCAGGTAAAATAGGTGATGTGCTGCAGGTGCAGCATCCCGGTCTGGCACTCCGGACAAGGGAGCAGGCTGATGATTTCTTCCTGAGATGGTTCATCTTCTTCCATCGTAATTTCTATTATACGCTAATTATGCCCGATCGATAAAATCCAGGACCTGACAGTTTTCAACTTCCAAAATGGTCCTACACGGATTACACGGATGCCGTAGGCACACGGATGTCTTAACAATATAAGGATTTGTTTACACATTTTCGTCTTTGAACTTATCCGGAAAATATTTTTGTGGTGTGTGCGGTGGCTGCGCCGCCGCTACGCTCCGGCTCAGAACGAAATCCCATATTATTCACAATGTACTTATAGTGATTGATAATCCCCGACTGCACAACTTCCATTCACTCTATGGTATATTGTGAGTGTATCAATACCGGCCTGTTATCAAGGATAAGCCAATGACTGAAAAACACAATCGCAACCCCGGAATGCCGCTGGATCTGGATTGGGTGCTGAGCGCGCGGGTGAACCGCAGCGCGGTGGAGCGGCGCACTGCAACGCTGCCGGCCCGGCGCACAATCAAAAAAGAATGGCAGGCAGCCTGGCTGCTGCGCGCCATCACCTGCATCGACCTCACCACCCTGGCAGGCGACGACACCCCGGGCAGGATCAAGCGCCTGTGCGCCAAAGCCAGGCAGCCCGTGCGCCCGGACATGCTGGAGGCCCTGGGCGCCGGAGATCAAAATATCACCGTGGGGGCGGTGTGCGTCTATTCCAGCCGGGTGAAAGACGCCGTCCAGGCGCTCAAGGGCAGCGGCATCCCCGTCGCCTCCGTGGCAACCGGATTCCCCGCCGGGCAAACCCCCCTCCCCCAGCGCATCGCCGAGATCGAGCAAGCCATAGAAGCCGGCGCAGCCGAGATTGACGTGGTCATCAACCGCACGCAGGTCCTGACCGGAGATTGGCAGGGCCTGTACGACGAGATCAGCCGCTTCCGCCAGACCTGTGGAGATGCCGCCCATATGAAGACTATCCTGGCGACCGGCGATTTGGGGACGCTCAAACAGGTGTACCAGGCCAGCCTGGTGGCCATGATGGCCGGATCGGACTTCATCAAGACCTCCACCGGCAAAGAGAGCGTGAACGCCACGCTGGAGTTCGGGTTGGTGATGGCACGCGCCATCCGCGAATATCGCCAGCGCACCGGCGTCAAAGTGGGCTTGAAGCCCGCCGGGGGGATCGGTAAGGCCAAGCAGGTGCTGGCCTGGCAGGCGCTGATGAAAGAGGAGCTGAGTCCGGAGTGGCTGATGCCCGATTTATTCCGCATCGGCGCCAGCAGCCTGCTCACCGACCTGGAACGCCAGCTATACCATTACATCACCGGTCACTACGCCGCCCGCCATCACATGCCGATGGGATAGAGGCGAGATCCGAGAGCATATAGGTGAGAACTGTTTTTCGCCTTGAATACGGGAGCAAAAAAATGGATCTATTAGAGGTTTTTCACAGCATGAACTACGGGCCGGCACCCGAATCGCCATCGGCGGCCAACGCCTGGCTGGAAGATCACGAGCGCAAGTTCGGCCTGTTTATCAACAATGGGTGGGTCTTCCCGAAAAACTCCGACACCTACTCCAGCTATAATCCGGCCTCGGGTGAGGTGCTGGCTGAGACCGTCCAGGCGGGGCAGGCTGAAGTCGATATGGCGGTCGCCGCGGCGCGCCAGGCTTTCCAGACCTGGAGCCAGACCCCGGGATCGGAGCGGGCGCGCTACCTGTACGCCATCGCTCGCAATATCCAGAAGCATAACCGCCTGCTGGCGGTGCTGGAGTCGATGGATAACGGCAAGCCGATCCGCGAATCGCGCGATATCGATGTGCCGCTGCTGGCACGCCATTTCTACTACTATGCCGGCTGGGCGCAGCTCATGGAGCGCGAGCTGAGCGGCTACCAGCCCGTTGGGGTGGTCGGGCAGATCATCCCGTGGAACTTCCCACTGCTGATGCTGGCCTGGAAAATCGCCCCAGCCATCGCCATGGGCAACACAGTAGTGCTCAAGCCGGCCTCCTATACGCGCCTATCAGCCCTGCTGTTTGCCGAGATCGTCGCCGAGGCCGGCCTGCCGCCGGGTGTGATCAACGTGGTCACCGGCAGCAGCAAAGCCGGCACGATGATCGTCACCCACCCGGATATCGACAAGATCGCCTTCACCGGCTCCACGGATGTCGGTCGCATCCTGCGCCGCCAGACCGCCGGCTCCGGAAAGAAGCTGTCTTTGGAGCTGGGCGGCAAATCACCCTTCGTGGTCTTCGAAGACGCCGACCTGGATGGCGCCATCGAGGGCGTGGTGGATGCCATCTGGTTCAACCAGGGACAGGTGTGCTGCGCAGGCTCGCGGCTGCTGGTGCAGGAAAACATTGCTGACCGCTTCATCACCAAGCTCAAAGACCGCATGGATCACCTGCGCGTGGGCGATCCATTGGATAAGTGCATCGACATCGGCGCCATCGTCGACCAGACCCAATGGGAGACCATCGACAAGTGGGTAAAGACCGGCGTCGAGGAGGGCGGCAGCCTGTACCAGCCGGATATCGACCTGCCTGCCCACGGCTGTTTCTACAAGCCGACGCTGATCACCGGTCTGGATCAGGCTGCGGAAACAGTGCAGGAGGAGATCTTCGGACCGGTGCTGGTATCGGTGACCTTCCGCACGCCGCTGGAGGCGATCGAGCTGGCGAACAACACCCGCTACGGCCTGGCTGCCAGCGTGTGGAGCGATAATATCAACCTGGCGCTGGATGTTGCCAGCAAGCTGAAGGCGGGCTCAGTGTGGGTCAACAGCACCAACCTGTTCGACGCGGCCTCCGGCTTCGGCGGATACCGCGAGAGCGGCTTCGGGCGCGAGGGCGGCAAAGAAGGGCTGTTCGAGTATTTGCGCCCTGCCTGGCAGGAGCGGCCGCGCTCGGACTACCAGGCGCCGGAGTCGGGAATCAATAAAAACTGGGGAGCTGCCGTCCCGGCCCGGCCCACGTTGCCGGGCAACGGCAAGGGACATGCCGATGGCATCCCCCCGGTCGACCGCACTCCGAAGATGTACATTGGCGGTAAGCAGGTGCGCCCGGACGGCAACTACACCCGCGCCGCGCTGGGGCGCAAAGGCGAGGTGGTCGGGCAGGTGGGTGACGGCAACCGCAAGGATATTCGCGATGCCGTCGAAGCTGCTCACGCGGCTCACACTGCTAAACCCGGCTGGGCCATGCGCCACGGCTACTACCGCTCGCAGATCCTGTACTTTATTGCCGAGAACCTGGGGGCGCGCAGCGAGGAGTTCGCCCGCCGCATCGCCAGCATGACCGGGCGCTCAGCCAAATCGGCGCAGGCGGAGGTCGAGCTTTCGATCCGGCGGCTGTTCTCTTACGCCGCCTGGGCAGACAAATACGGCGGCAGCGTGCAGGAAACCACGCTGCGCGGCATCACCGTGGCGGTCAACGAGCCGGTGGGCGTGATCGGCATTGCCTGCTCGGATGAATTCCCACTGCTGGGCTTTGTCTCGCTGATGGCTCCAGCTATCGCCCGCGGCAACACGGTGGTCATGATCCCGAGCGAGAAATACCCGCTCAGCGCTACCGATTTCTACCAGGTGCTGGATACCTCGGACGTGCCGCCCGGCGTGGTCAACATCGTCACCGGCGACCGGGACCACCTGACCAAAACGCTCATCCAGCACGAGGATGTGGATGCAGTCTGGTATTTCGGCACCGCCGAAGGCAGCTACCACACGGAATACGAATCCGCCGCCAACATGAAGCGCACCTGGGTCAGCTACGGCCTGGCCCGCGACTGGACGGACGAAGAGCAGGGCGCCGGTCACGAATTCCTGCACGAGGCCACACAGGTGAAGAACATCTGGGTGCCAACCGGCGAATAGTACTACGGACCGATCCAAAGAATTCGACGGCTGCCTCACCCATCTCGAGGCAGCCGTCGTCGATTAATTTCGACCGGGAACTGCTGTGTGAACCTCACGGCGCCTGGTAGCGTACTGGATCACCGGTGCCGGCGTAGGTATGTCCGTTTTCCTGCGTCTTGGTAACAGGGATAGACAGCTTGAAACTGAACCGATCGGGGTCTCCGGTGCCGGCATAAGTGTGGCCATTTTCTTTCATTCCACTTTCAGAGACGGATAGCCCTTTTTTGCCTGCTGGGTGCCGTTCGATCCAGTCCGAGCCAGCATAAAAGTTGGCGTCAGCAATTACCGTCGGGTGCCGTTCGATCCAGTCCGAGCCAGCCAAACGGCTCTCGCGTGCTTTGGTATGCATGCTGGGCGGCTCGAGGATAAAGCGGACCTTCTCCCCTGTGCCAGACATAGATTGCGGGACTGCCTGGTTGCCGCTGGATGTCATGGTTGCTCTGCCAGCCATGAAAGCTGCCAGGGTAAAAGCTGCGCCAGCGATCAATATGGAAATTCGTATTCTGTTCATCTGACTCTCCTTATGGTTGAAAGACAACGGACGGTTGACCGTTAGTAAACACATTGGTTGGTCCGGTTTATCCTCCGGATCCCAGGAGCCAGTAGATCAGCAAGGTGATCCAATTGGGCTGAGTGGGTAATCCAAGATCACGCTGCCTAATTTTTTTCGGAGAAGCCGACGGCGCCGGGAGCTTGTTTTCATTCCGGGCTCGGCGGACAGATTGGCTTCTCAATCCGGTCTGGATGGCTTCATCCACACGCATTCGGGAAATCTCTTCTAAGTGTTTCATCGCAGGTCCTTTCGCTGATACAGGTTGGCATTTGATAACGACATCTTAGCAATAATTCCCTCACCAATAGCGACAAGATTCACCAAAATTCACCAATACCGTACACTAACCGGATACCCAGATATAATCAGACTAATATATAGATAGAAGACCGGTATTGGAGATGGACAACAGTGCATTCTCAAAAACTCAGCATCGGGTTAGAACGATTTACAACATTTGGCGATCTGCTTAAATTCTTACGCCGCCGCACCGGTCTCACCCAGCGTGAGCTCTCGATTGCCGTCGGCTACAGCCACGCGCAGATCAGCCGCCTGGAGCTCAACCAGCGCCTGCCCGACCTGGCGACAATCACGGCGCGCTTTATCCCAGCGCTGTATCTCGATGATGAACCAGAAGCAGCCACCCGATTGCTCGAGCTGGCAGCCAGCATGCGCCGTGAGGACGCCCCGGCCTCCGGTGTAGCGCCGTTCAAAGGGCTGCAGCACTTTGGTGAGGCGGATGCCGATTTATTCTTTGGACGAGAAGACCTGGTAGCAAAGCTGCTGGAACGTATCCTCAATCCGCCGTCCCTCACCCAATCCACCGCATCCCGCCCAACTTCTGCCCGCCTGCTGGCTGTGGTGGGCGCCTCCGGCAGCGGCAAATCCTCGATCCTGCGGGCCGGTCTTATATCTGCATTGCGCTGGAATCCGGCAGCCGCAGATTGGCTGATTTACACTCTCACTCCAACCGCACACCCGTTGCACGCGCTTGCCGGAGCGCTTACCCAAGAATCTCCCTCAATTTTGGCAACCGCAACACTCGCAGATGACATGGCGCGCGATCCGCGTGCCCTTCTTTTTTACTCGCAGCGGCTTTTAAACAACGAACAGGAAACTCATAGAAGTTTGATCCATGGCAAAGGGCAACCACTTGTCTTTTTAGGGGTAGATCAATTTGAGGAGCTTTTTACCCTGTGCCGTGACGATGCCGAGCGGCAGGCTTTTATCGACAACCTGGTGACAGCCGCGTCTGAGCCGCATGGCGGCGTCTGGGTGGTGCTTACGCTGCGTGCGGATTTTTACGCGCATTGTGCGCCTTACAGCGTGCTTCGCCAGGCGCTAGCCAGCCAGCAAGAATACATTGGCCCTATGACACCTGCCGACCTGCGGCGTGCTATCGAAGAGCCGGCCCGGCGAGGCGGCTGGGAGCTTGAGACCGGTCTGGTGGATGTGCTGCTGAAAGATGTGGGTGCCGAAGGTCCGTATCTGGCGGAGCCGGGTGCCCTGCCCTTGTTGTCGCATGCCCTGCTCGAGACCTGGAATCGCCGGCGAGGGCGGACGCTCACCGTTTCCGGCTACCTGGCCTCCGGCGGCGTGCGCGGGGCGATCTCGGAAACGGCGGAAGTAGTCTTCCAGGATGAGCTGGACGCACATCAGCAGGGCATCGCCCGCAGCATCTTCCTGCGCTTAACGGAGCTGGGTGATGAAGAAATCCCCGCTGAGACGCGCCGGCGCGCCATGATCGAAGAATTGATCCCCAAACCCGAAGATGCAGCTGCGGTGCGAGAGGTTTTGACCCACTTAGCAGATGCCCGCCTGATTGTTACTGATCAAGATATGGCCGAAGTAGCTCATGAGGCGCTGATCCGTGAGTGGCCTACCTTGCGCGGCTGGTTGGAGGAAAGCCGGGATGGCTTGCGTTTACACCGGCACCTAACTCGGGCGGCTGAGGGCTGGATGAGACAAGGGCGTGATCCGGGCGAGCTGTATCGGGGGGCGCGCCTGGCGCAGGCTCTGGAATGGGCGCAGGATCAGCCTGATGAGCTGAATGCCTTCGAGCGAGAATTCCTTGAGGCATCTCGGGCACACGTCGAAATCGAAGCCGCCGAGCGCGAAGCGCAGCGCCAGCGCGAGCTGGAATCCGCGCAGGAGCTGGCTGTAGCCCAAAGCCAGGCAGCCGCCAAACTGCGCCAGCGGGCGTTCTATCTGGCGGCTGCGCTTGTGCTTGCACTGGGTATGGCGGCTGCCGCCCTGTTTCTGGGTCGGCAAGCGCAGGCTGCCAGCCGACTGGCGACCTCACGCGAGCTGGCAGCCGCGGCTGTCAACAGCCTCGAAATCGACCCCGAGCTGGGCATTCTGCTAGCAGTGCAGGCCATTTCGACCACCCGGATTGCAGACGGAAGCGTTCTACCTGAGGCCGAAGAGGCACTGCACCGCGCTTTACTCGCCTCACACCTGCGCCTGGTTTTATCCGGGCACGAGTATGGGGTACTCACGGCGGCTTATAGCCCAAACGGGAAGCAAATTGCGACCATCGGTATCGACGGAACAGTCGAAGTATGGGATGCCGCAAGTGGAGTGGAGCTATTCAGTATGCCGGGCACTACGCAGCCAGGTGACGCCCTAGGTACACAGCGCCTGGCATACAGCCCGGATGGGATGAATCTGGTCACCGGCGATCGTGATCTGGTCAAAATATGGGAGGCAGGCACGGGCGCCGAGATTGCCACACTGGCAGGCCATACGGGTGAAGTATGGGCAGTAGCTTACAGTCCAGATAGCGCCAGGATCGCCTCCGCCGGGGTCGATACCACAGCGCGCATCTGGGAAGCCTCCACAGGAAGATCCTTGTTAACCCTGGCAGGTCACGAGGCTGCCATCGAGGGGCTGGCATTCTCCCCGAAAGGAGATAAGCTTGCGACAGCCGGTGATGATGGTAAGCTAATCGTCTGGGACGCACATACCGGCGCGCTGCTCTACGAGCTGGAGAACCCCGCCGGACCTTTCTACAGCGTCTCTTACAGTCCCGACGGCCGATATCTGGCATCCAATATGAATGATGGGATAAGAATCTGGGAAGCGGATACCGGCAACGAAGCGCTGACGATCCCGGTGAATGCAGGGAATATCGTCTTCAGCCCGGACGGGCAGCGTCTGGCAGCGCAAACCGGGAGCGTTGCCAAGATCTGGGATGCGCAGACCGGTCGAGAACAGCTCACATTAGCCGGGCATGCCGATTGGATCAACATGGTAGCTTTCAGTCCGGATGGCGAGCGCCTGGTGACAACCAGCCTGGACCGCACCGCGCGGGTCTGGGATATCAACCCGGACGAAGAAGCTCTGACCCTCTCAGGGAGTGGGCATCTGGTAGCCTACAGTTACAGTCCGGATGGCACCACCCTGGCGACGGACAGCGCTGAGAGCATCCCACAGCTTTGGGACAGCCAGACGGGCGAGAAATTGTCAGCCTTCTCTGGCTTCGGTGGAGGTCTGTACAGCCTGGCCTTTAGCCCCGACGGGAAGCGCCTGGTTACGGGGAGCACTGATCAAACCGCTCGTATCTGGGACATCGCTCAAAAGCAATCCGTGCTTACACTAAGGGGTCACAACATGGATGTCCGCGATGCAGCCTTCAGTCCGGATGGAAAATGGGTCGCCACTGCAGGCTTCGATGGAACTGCTAAAGTGTGGGATGCCTCCACCGGAGAGGAGCTGCTAACATTGGCAGGTAACGATGGTCTGGTCACCGGAGTGGCTTTCAGCCCCGACGGCAGCCGCCTGGCAACATCCATTACAGATGCTACCGCTAAAATATGGGCACTTCCCAGCGGCGAATTGCTCATTACCCTGAGCGGGCATGCCGGATCGCTCCCAGACGTCGCTTTCAGCCCGGATGGGACACGGCTGGTCACTGCCAGCCGGGACGCCACCGCCAGAGTCTGGGACGCTCAAACAGGGAGAGAACTGCTTACATTGAGAGGACATCGCGCAGATATCTGGAGTGCCAGGTACAGCCCGGATGGGCATTTCATTGCGACCGCCAGCGGCGATAACACCGCCAAAGTCTGGGATGCCTCCACAGGCGAGCAGATGCTGACCCTGCCTGGCAGCATGGGCGGTGTCACTGATGTGGCTTTCAACCCAGGCGACGGGGGAGCCAGCCTGGCCGTTGCCAGCGCTGACGGAGCGGTGCGAGTATTCCTGCTGCGTCTGACAGACTTGCTGGCGCTTGCACATGAGCGACTGACCCGCGATCTGACCATCGCTGAGTGCCAACAATACCTGCACATGCCGTCCTGTCCAGATGACTTCTAATGGCCTGAATTCGCTTTAGTCAGGGCATCACAATGTGCCTGACTGGCCCCCACGATTCGACCGGCCAGTAGACCAGCACCGCTTTACCGACCACGTAGTCCAGCGGCACGGGACCCCAGTCGTGAGAGTCAGACGAATTGTTGCGGTTATCGCCCAGGACGAACAGGTGACCTTCCGGCACCTGCCAGGTACCGTTGTACCTGGCAGGCTGCTGGATATATTCTTCAACCAGAGCCTGCCCGTTTACCTCGACTTTTCCCCTCGCGACAATCACTGTATCACCCGGCAATCCGATCAGGCGCTTGATATATTCCTGCTCCGGGTCGCGCGGAAAATGAAATACAATAATGTCGCCTCGCTGCGGGGACCCCAGCTTATACGCCAGTTTATTGACGATCAGAAATTCCCCACTGTGCAGGCTTGGCTCCATACTTGAGCCATCTACCCGGATGCGGGCCGAAATGGCGTTGATCGCCAGGAAAAGCAGCCCAGAGATCACGATCGTCTCGAGCACGTCCAGCAAAAAACGCTTGGCCCTTGCGCCGCCTTGCGGCGGCGTGGCGGCTTCCGGAACCGGCTCCGAATGAAGGCTCTCAAAATCCTGGTTCATGAAGTGGACGGATGATGTGATCGGGCAGTGGGCCACAAAGCTGAGCAAGCTCAGGCGCGGGCTTTGAGCACCAGGCGGATGGGTGTGCCCAGGAAATTGTGCGATTCACGGATGCGGTTCTCCAGGAAACGCAGGTACGAAAAGTGCGCCAGCCGGGGGTCATTCACATACAGAAGGAAAGTGGGTGGGTCGCTGCGCACCTGGGTGCTGTAATAGATCTTGAACTGTTTCCCAGCCCGCGTGGGCCCTGGCTGGTAGGTCTGCGCTTTCTGGAGGATCTGGTTGAGCTGCGAGGTGGGCAAATGCAGCAGCCTCTCCTCCTGCACGCGCAGCGCCATCGGCAGCACCTGGTCAACGCGCTGCCCCGTCTTGGCCGAGATAAACAAGACCGGCACGTAATCCATAAAGTTCAGGTCCTGGCGCACATGGCGGGTAAACTGGTCCATCGTGCTGGCATCTTTTGGAACAGCATCCCATTTGTTAACCACGACCACGGCGCTCTTCCAGGCATCCAGGATAAAGCCGGCGATGTGCGCATCCTGGGCAGTCAGACCGCTGGTCGCATCCAGCACCAGCAGGGCTACATCAGTGCGTTCGATTGCTCGCAGTGAGCGCAGCACGCTGTAGCGCTCCACCCCGGGATCGATACGCCCCCGGCGCCGGATGCCGGCGGTATCGATCAGGGTGACAGGCAGTCCGTTGTATTCCAGGTGGGTATCGATGGCATCGCGCGTCGTTCCGGGGATGGGGCTGACAATGGCGCGCTCCTCACCCAGCAGGTGGTTCAAGAGGCTGGATTTCCCCACGTTGGGTTTCCCCACGATGGCGATCTTGATCGATTCGTCTTCCTCTTCCTCGGCGAGATCTTTGAAATTCGCCACCAGGGCGTCCAGCATATCGCCGGTGCCGGTGCCGTGTAAAGCTGAGATGGGATAGGGGTCGCCGATGCCCAGCTCGTAAAACTGCAGGGCTTGCATCCGGCGCGCTTCGCTATCGGCTTTATTGACCACCAGCAGGACGGGCGGGTAGAGCACGCCATCCCGCTCTGCCTGGCGGCGGCGTAAGATCAAGGCTACCTCGCGATCGGCAGGGGTCACGCCGCTCTCGGCATCGGTCACAAACAGCACCGCGTCTGCCTCGCCGATGGCAACTTCAGCCTGAGCGCGGATCTGCTCGATAAAGTCAGCTGAGCCGATAGACAGCGGCTCCAGATGGCGCCCAGGACCGGTTTGACTGGAATCGATGCCGCCGGTATCCACTATGGTGAAGTTCACACCTGCCCATTCAGCGTCCGCAACCAACCGGTCTCGCGTGGTTCCAGGGACGTCATCTACCACCGCCAGGCGTTCTTCAGCCAACCGGTTAAACAGGGTGCTTTTGCCAACATTCGGCCGCCCTACCAGAGCGACGACGGGTTTGGGCATAGTCCCTTCCTCAGGGGGTGGGCGTCACCGTGGGGCCGGTAGTGGGAGTGGCGGTTGGATTTAAAGTTGGTGTCGCCCCTGGAGCAGTAGCAGTGGGCGTGGGCTGCGTCCCCGTAGGTGTGGGTGTCGGGGGCAGTACGATCGTCACCTGCACCGACACGGGCTGTATATCCACAACCTCGACTTCGTTGGGCAGCAGATCGACTACCGGCTGTATCAGATACGAACCTGGCTCCAGCCCATTTAAATTTACCGATATGCGGATCTCAGCCGGCTTTAAATTGTTTAAGATAGGCAGCGGTCCCACCAGGGTCACATCCACTGCCCCCGGCAGAAAGGAAGCCTGCAGATCCGGGGGCAAGCCGATTGCCTCCAACGGCAAGGTGATGGGCAGCACCCCCTCGCGGGCGGCGATGCTCAACCGCACGAGGACGCTCTCCTCCCCAACCAGGGTCACACCCTCGGGCAGTTCCAACGAGGCGCGCACATCCACATCGTCGCTCATGCCGGTCAGATCGATCGGGTTGGTCGGGACATAACCAGGAAGCTCATTGACCAGCTGGGGATTGGTAGAGAAGACGGTCACATTGGGCGGCGTTATCGAGATATTGGTCAGCCAATATCCTTCGGCTGGCTCCCCTGAGGTGGCTACCCTGACCACTACATTGCGATAGCCGCCCAATAAATTCACCGGAAGGCGAACAGAGACTGTAGCAGGAGTAATATTCAAGCCCTCCACAGGAACGCCGGCGCTGTCAAATGCCTCTAGGAGCAGCGTGCGTTGCAGAAGTGCGTTCGCGCCGGAGATATCGACCGATCCGCCGATCTGCGCCACCTGGTTCACCAGTGATTCGGGCCCCGATATAGAAACCAGTTGGGGTTCCACAACCGGATTCCCCAGCCGGTACCCCAGGGCAGGATCGCCGGTTATCGATACGTCCACTTCAAAATCCTGGGTCCTTTGTGCTTCCAGCAGCACCTGTACTTCTCTCGGCTCAATATTAATGACCCTCGCCGGGGTTGCCAACAGCTGAGCTTTGACCTCTACGATGTGCTCACCTGCCCCCAAGCCAGAGAGATCGATCCAGGTACGGATTAAGTCCTGGTCTTCCAGCAGCCGGTTCCAGATCGATTGGGGAGCGTTGATGGTCAGGCGCACTGAGGAGGCGATGCTGTTGAGCTGCAGCAGCTGCGGGTCCTGCCCGATGACCTCCAGGGGGATCTGGCGAGGGTAGACGGTCTCTTCGCTTGGATCTGCGGCCACAACTGCCGCCACCCAAACCACGACCGCCAGTCCAAAGGCCAGGAACAGGTTGCCCAGATTCCTGCCAAGCCAGCGCACCAGCCCCATCATTCAGCTATCCTCCCGGCGAGAACGTGCGCCGTTTGAGGAGAGCCGGTCGAACAAGCCTGCCAGCCCTCGCCGCCGGATTTTAGCCCGGAAGAAGGTGCGCAAGATATTTTCGAGGCGCTCGATATCCAGCCTCCGTATCATGCGACCGCCGTGCACGACGGAGATCGAGCCGGTCTCCTCCGAGACGACCACGGCGACCGCATCCGTGACCTCCGAGATGCCCAGAGCAGCGCGATGGCGCAGGCCCATCTGGCGCTCGGGTGAACGCGTCAGCACACCGCTGGAAGAGAGCGGCATCACGCAAGAAGCAGCGACGACCTGGAATCCGTTGATGATGACGGCGCCATCGTGCAAAGGGGTATTCGGATAGAACACCTGCAGCAGCAGCTCCGGAGAAACGCGCGCATTCATCAGGACGCCGGTCTTGACATACTCCTCCAGGCTATCCTGGCGCTGCATCACGATCAGGGCACCATGTTTTCGGTCCGAAAGGCGCGCCGCGGCGCTGATCACTGAGGTGACTGCATCCTGCGCTTCTTGGGACCCACGGTCGGAAGTGGAGAAAGTACCCGCCCGGCCCAGGCGCTCCAGCGTTCGCCGGATCTCCGGTGCAAAGATCACGGGTATCGCCAGCAATAATGCAGGCAAGGTGTTCCCTATCAACCAGGAAAATGCCGGTAAGACCTCCAGGGTGGTCAGCAAACCGATCAAGACGATCAGGAGGAACACGCCGCGCAGCAAGACAGCTGCCTGGGTATCCCGAAGGAGCATCAGAATTGTGAAAAAGATCAAGGTTACCAGGATCAGGTCGACCAGGTCCAACCAATCCAGGCGCTCAAATATAAAAGCCAGGCTATTGATCAGGTTAATAAAAAGCTCGGGCACTGGATATTTCTCCAGCCGTGGGTTCGAACAGATAAAATTATGACCAACTGGCCAGCTGAGACACACAACACGGTGTGCAACCCACAGTCCAGCAAGTTTATACCGGTCGCAATACGCGATCCTTGCGCAGCTGCTTGAACAACATCACCGACCCAGATGGCATCGACTCGACAGCAGCCTCTTGCCAGGCGCGCACGCCCAGGCTGGCAACAGAGCGTGTCTGGTAGCCCAGGCTGTTCCAGATGGCATACTGGCGCGCCAGTGTCGGCGGGATGAAAAGCAAGGAAATCTCACATTGCAGCTCGCGCGAGGCGCGCTCTACTTCTCCCACCAGTACCTGCATTGCTTCCGCAAAGGGGGTATTGGGGTCCAGGTAGACCTCATCCGTGCGGGCCACCAGGTTCTCCACCTGCCACCCCACCAGACCCACCAACATGCTATCCACCTTCAGGAGCAGGAAGGCTTTTTCACCAAAAGCTGCCATAATATCATGGCCTGTCAGGGAGCGCTTGCCGCCGCTCATGCGGGTGATATATTCGGCGATTTCCTCTGCCTGGCGTGGGCGGGCACGCTGGACCGCCATCTCGCCCTTGATCGTCTGCACCGCCCGCAGCGGGCTGGTCTCGACCACCGGGAACAGCTTCTGCCAGGCCTCCAGTACCTGCTTCCAGGTATCTTCGAAAAGGCCGTCGTTGCGGATCAAGACGTTCGCCTGGTCCATCTTGAGCTTCTGGTCCGGCTGGGCAGCGATCCTCTGGCGGGCGGCGACTTCGCTCATCTTGCGTTTCTGCACCAACCTGGCAAGCTGGACTTCCTGAGGCGCATAAGCCACCCAGAGCGAATCGCACGCCTTAGACAGCCCCGATTCAAGCAGCTTGATCGCCTCCAGGACGATTACCTCCTGCTGGGAGCGACGCACCAGCAAGTCGACCGCCCCGCGCACCAGGGGATGCACGATAGCCTCCAGCTGCGCCAGGGCATCGGGATCGGAGAAAACCACCCGCGCCAGCCGGGCGCGGTCGATCTGCCCGTCCGATCCCAGGATCCAGCGACCGAACGTATCCACCACAGGCTGGTAGCCCGGCGCTCCCTGGGCGATGGCACGGTGCCCGAGGGCATCCGCATCGATGCCATATGCGCCAAGATGCTCTAACATCCTGCGCACCACGCTCTTCCCGGTGGCAATGTTGCCGGTCAAGCCGATGACGTATTTCCCAGGCCAGGCGCTCATCTACCTTCCCCAGACTCGAGGTGATTCACTATCCCATTTTAGCCGGGTGCGCGTAGAATGTCAAAGGTACCTGTCAAAACAGCAATGTACCAGAGAACTGATAAGGGGTGTTGGAATAGAAAATCGTGCAGCCGGGTAATACTACGCCGCCGCACGATTTCGACCCCACCTTATACGATTAAGCCATGCGGATCTTTGCCAGCCGGGGATCCAGTGCGTCTCGCAAACCATCGCCGAGGAGGTTGAACGAGAGCACTACAAGCATCAGCGCGATCCCCGGGAAAAAGGTGAGATGGGGAGCATTGAACACATTTTTATACTCCTGTCCCACCATCAGGCCCCATTCCGGCGTGGGATGCTGTGCCCCGAGCCCTAGAAACGAGAGGGCGGCAGCATCCAGGATAGCCGTGGCAACCCCCAGCGTCCCGTACACGATCAGAGGCGTCAGGGAGTTCGGCAGGATGCGGCGCAGGATCAGGAAGAAATCGCTGGCGCCCAGGGCGCGCGATGCAGAGACAAAGTCCATCTCCTTCAGCAGAAGCACGCTCGCTCGGGTTACGCGCGCATAAGTGGGAATCGAAACAATGCCGATTGCCAGCAAGGCGTTGATTAATCCCGGACCAAGCACGGTCACAATTGCAATGGCTAGCATCAGGCTAGGAAACGCCAGCAAGACATCCATCAAGCGCATGACCATGGTGTCCAACCAGCCGCCCCAATACCCGCTCACAAGCCCGAGAAACGTGCCTATGACAATGGCAAAGCTCACCGTGGTAAAGCCAATGACTAACGAGAGCCGCGCGCCAAACAAGATACGGCTGAAGACATCGCGGACGTTCCCATCGGTGCCCATTAAATGCTGCGGCAGGTCCTCGGAGCATCCAAGAATATGGATGCAGGGAGAAGCGCGTTTCTTGATGTTCTCTTCGACGCCGATCAGCGGTTTTTCTGGATCATAGGTTGCCAGCAGCGGGGCAAATATCGCCACGAAAGTCAGTATCGTTAGGATACTGAAACCCAGCATCGCTGAACGGTTGCGCCGCAGTGCACGCAGTGTCGTTCGCAAGCGGCTGGAAGCAGACTCGGGAGTGGATTTGGAGAGATCAGGTATCTGCACAGCTATCCTAAACGGATGCGAGGATCAAGGAATGCGTACAGCAAGTCGACGAATAAATTGACCGCCACATAAATAAAGGCAATTACCAACGTAAAAGCCTGTACGACCGTGTAATCTCGAGCAGTGATGGCTTCGAACATGGTGCGCCCGACCCCCGGCAGGTTGAACACCGTCTCCGTCAGCACCGCCCCGCTGAGCAAGCCGCCCAACGATAAACCAATGACCGTCACTACCGGAAGCAGGGCGTTGCGCAGGGCATGCTTGAAAACTACTTTATTCATCCTCAGACCCTTGGCGCGTGCAGTGCGGATGTAGTCCAATCCAAGCACATCCAGAATGCTGGAACGTGTCATGCGAGCGACGATCGCCAATGGGATGGTGCCGACTGCTAAGGCAGGCAAAATCATATGGCTCCAGACGTCCCGTAGAGCAACCCAGTTGGAGGTAATGACCGCATTCACAGTATACAGCCTGGATACGAAATCCAAAACCGCAGCAGACTGAACGGATAGATCGGTTAAGTTCCAGGTCTCTGCCAGATGGGGCAGATCCACCCCGGCAGACAGCCTCCCAGACGGCGGCAGCCATAGAAAGGTATCTTTTAATATGATTGCAAAAAGATATTCAAGCATCAACCCCAAAACAAACACCGGGGTAGAGACTCCAATATTGGCTAACACCATCGTGCCGACATCGACCGGGGAGTTGCGCCAATAGGCAGAGATAATCCCCAGCGGCACGCCGACGATGATCGCAAACAGCATGGCATAAAAAGCCAGCTCGATGGTGGTGGGCAGGCGCTCGATCAGGATTTCGGTGGCAGGGCGACCCTGGCGAAAAGAATCCCCCAGGTCGCCACGTAGTACATCACGCAGGTATATACCGAACTGGACCGGGATGGGTCTATCCAACCCATTGCGCTTGGTGAAGGCATCACACACCTGGGCGGTGGCGCGCTCCCCCAGTGCAGCCCGGCACGGGTCGCCCGGCAGCAATCTTGCCAGGGCGAAGGTGATAAACAAAATCCCCAGCAAGACGGGGATGGCGACCAATATCCGGCGGACTATGAACTGGATCATGCGGCGCTCAGGATGGTTCAGGGATGGGGCATCACAAGACACCCCATCCCTGTGTAGTTATTGGCTCAGATGTTACGGTGCGGGCGCGTTCATAAACGCGCCGAACAAGCCGGCGAAGTAGGTGAAGTCGCCCACACGTCCGATATGCAGTGGGTCACCGGCATCCCACTGAACGCCCCACGACCTGACCACGTCGTTGGCATCCAGGGTGGAGCCGTCATGGAACATCACGCCCTCGCGCAGGGTGAAAGTCCACTCGGTGGCTTCAGCGTTGGGTGTGTACTCAGTCGCCAGCGAGGGCACAACCTTCGCGCCGCCTACCTCGTAGGCCAGCAGCGACTCGAGCACCTGCTCGCACACGCGCAGCGACTCGCCGTCGGTTTCATCGGCGCAGTACAGGCCGATTGGCTCGGCGTTCTGCATGAAGGTGAAGGTGTCCTGACCGGGAACCTCCATCACTTCCAGGCTCTCGTTGCCCAGCGGGCTGGCATGCGCGCCCTCGACAGTCGCCAGGTAAGCCGCGGCGGATGCACCGTGAGCGATCGGGATCATCGGGACGTGCTGCTTGAGCAGCTCGTTGACCTCGGTGTAGATGGCGCGGCGGGCTTCCTCGTCGCCAACCTGACCGGCTTCACTGATCCGGGAAGTGATGTCCTCGAATGTATCGCCGAACTGCGGGCTGGCGCCAGCGCCAAAGTGGAAGTCGTAGAAGTTGGTTGGGTCAGGGTAGTCGCCCGTCCAGCCAAGCAGGTGGATGCCCTCAATCTGTCCGGCGTTAGACGCATCGATGAAGGCGCCCGTTTCCATCTCGACGATCTCGGCATCGATGTTGAGGTTTTCGAGCAGCTGGGCAGCGATATCCTGGGCTACCACCGGCGGCTCAGGCAGATAGCCGCGGAAGACGTTGCGGTAGGTGATGGTGGTCTCAAATCCATCCGGGAAACCGGCATCAGCCAGCAGCGCCTTGGCGGCTTCGACATCGAACTCGTACCAGGTTGACCCATCAGGACGAGCCAGCAGGCCTTCCGGCAGGAACTGGTCGGCGACGCTGGAGCCTGGCGGGTAGAAGGTATCGACGATGCGCTGGCGGTCGATGCCCATGGCGATTGCCTGGCGCACCATCTCGTTATCGAAGGGCGGGTAGGTGTTGTTGAAACCCACGTAGAAGATGTTGAACGGATCGCGCGGGGTCAGCTGCAGGTTGGGATCGTTCTCGACGGTCTCGATGTCATCCGGGGCGACGTTGTCGATGCCATCCACGGTGCCAGCCTGGAGCTCGAGCAGCTTCTGCGGGGCTTCCTGGCTCCAGCGGAAGATGGCGGTGGCAGCCTTGGCAGGCTCACCCCAGTAGTTTTCGTTGCGCTGTAGGATGACATTCTCGCCGCGGTTCCAGACATCCATTACAAACGGACCGGTGCCGACTGGTTTCTCAACCAGGTCGCCTGTGCCGCCGGTAGCTTCCAGGTATTCAGAGGGATAGATCTGGAAGGCAGAGAAAGCTGCTTTGGCGGGGAAGGCCGGATCGGGCACGCAGAAGGTGAATTTCACGGTAAGCTCATCTACGGCTTCGATTGACTTGAGAATGCCGCCGTAATCACAGTCGGGGGCTTCCACTTTCAGGCCTTCGTAGGTTGAGGCCGGAGGCGGCTCGGTAGGAGCCTCGGTCATAGCGGGGGCTTCGGTGGGAGTCGGCTCTGGCGGCGTGGTCGGCTCAGGGGCCTCCGTCATGGCAGGCGCTTCGGTCATGGCCGGCGCTTCGGTAGTGGCCGGAGCTTGCGGCGCGCAAGCCGACAGGACCATGCTGAGCAGCAGGATAACTGCTCCTAATGTATAGAACTTCTTGCGATTCATGCTTCTTCCTCCTGAAGAATAGGATATTTCTCGGATAATCAGTTGTTATAGTTTTACTTCATTCTGATGCGCTTGGTTCACCTCCTGAATTTATTCGACAGCGTGGATTTGCCTTGCTTCGTCGTGGGAGACATTATAAACCCCCTGATAGCCAACGAAGTGCGAGCATTTATCAGCTCAGCGATTAGCAGAACCATTATACGCCAGACCCAACAATTGTCAATCACATTGCCGAGGT
>CAZGIX010000066.1:0-21703 GCA_964525785.1 uncultured Anaerolineaceae bacterium | reverse complement strand
GCCGTGGTGCTGCCGTTTTTCCTGATCTTCCGCGATATCGGCGCCACCCCCATCGGCGAGGCGCTAGGGATCGGGCTGGATAAGCGCGGCGCGTTGGTGATCAGCTATACCATCTTCAACCTGCCTTTCGCCATCTGGCTGATGGTCTCATTCTTCCAGGATATCTCCCGTGAGCTGGAGGAGTCGGCGCGGCTGAACGGCTACAACCGCCTGCAGGTGCTGTGGAAAGTGGTGCTGCCGCTGGCGGCACCCGGCATCGCTGTCACGGCCATCTTCTGCCTGATCTTTGCCTGGAACGAGTTTCTCTTTGCTTATATTTTGACGCGCGATGCCGCCCGTACCATCACAGTTGGCGTGGAGTCTTTCTTCACCCTGCGCGGCATCTTGTGGGGACCGGTGGCTGCGGCAGCGACGATCAGTGTCGTCCCGATGCTGATCTTTGTGCTGGTCCTCCAGCGCTACATGGTGCGCGGTCTCACCTTTGGCGCAGTGCGCGGCTAGATCCACAGGAGAGCTGAAATGGTATTCTGGCAGCTTTGGGAAGTGGCTTTTCAAGCCTTCATGATTTTTATTGGGGTCGGGATTATCTGGATGATGTTCATCGAGACGCTCATCCCCTCCCGGCAGGTTTCAGTCGCCTTGATGATCATCGTGGCAGTGGGTTTGGCTGCTTTCAGGATTGCCCTGGGCGTGCGCGGGGTCCGCAGGCAGCAAGATAACCTTCGGGCGCAGATTGCCGGGTTAAACAATCAGGCGGAGGAGGCAAGATGATCGAGCTTCGCAATGTCTCCAAGATTTACGGGCAGGATACGATTGCCCTGCGCAACCTGAACCTGACGATCCATGATCACGAGTTTTTCGTCATTTATGGTCCTGCTGGGGCGGGAAAATCGACTACCTTGCGCTTGCTCGCCGGCATCAGCCAGCCGACGCAAGGTGATATCCTGCGAGATGGGGTCTCGATCCTCAATGTCGCGCCTGAAAACCGCAATATGGCCATGGCGTTCGAGAACTATGCCCTGTATTCGCATATGTCCGTCTACGAGAACCTGGCTTTCCCGCTGAAGGCGAGCAGGTACAGCAAGAAAGGGATTGACGAGCAGGTTCAGCGGGTGGCGCGTATACTGCAGATTGCGGACTTGTTGGACAGGCGCCCCGGTTTCCTCAGCGGCGGGCAGCGCCAGCGCGTTTCCCTCGGGCGCGCCATCATCCGCCCCTCCAGCCTTTTCCTGCTGGATGAGCCCATCGGTCACCTGGATGCCAAGCTGCGCCACCGCATGCGCGCTGAGCTGAAAGCCATGGCGGTGGATATGAACGCCACGGTCGCCCTGGTGACGACAGCCTCCCGTGAGGCCCTGGCAATGGGAGATCGGATCGCCATTCTGAGAGATGGCATCCTGGAGCAGGTTGGTACGCCCGCGGAGATCTACAGCCTGCCTCAGAACGAGTTTGTGGCTTCTTTTGTTGGGGAGCCGCCGATGAGCTTCCTGGATGTCGAGCCGGTCGTGCGGGATGACAGTACCGCTTTAAACATCACAGGCAGTGATATCCGGTTGGCGGTCCCGCCTCGAGTTGCTCAGAACCTGGATGGTGATCACTCTGGATACCGGCTGGGTATTCGCCCGAACGAGCTGAGCATCTCTAGCCAGCAGGATGAAAGCCACCCTACGCCGGGCACAGTTGATGTTATTGAGCCTCTCGGTTACTGCAATATTATCACTGTAAAAATCGGAGATGGCACGATCCGTGTTGTGGTTGATCCGACCACCCGTCCCAAGATCAAAGAAGAGATCTGGCTGTCCATGAATGGTGAGAATATCCACGTGTTCCATAATGAGAAAGCGGTCGTCCATCCGCTCGGTAGCCAGAAAGTCAAGCTGAACAACAATTCTCACTAAAGAGGCAGGTGGAAAGTGGCCAAAATAACCATAGATAATTTTGTCAAGAACTACGGTGAAGTCAAGGCAGTCCGCGGCATCTCGTTCGAAATCGCCGATGGTGAGTTTGTTGCTTTGCTCGGACCGTCCGGCTGTGGTAAATCCTCAACCATGCGGTCGATCTCGGGACTGGAAGAGATCTCTGGCGGCACGATCTCCTTTGATGGGAAACCCGTCAATGATGTCCGTCCACGCGACCGCAACGTCGCTATGGCATTTGAGACCTATGCGCTTTACCCTACTCTGAACGTCTATGAGAATATCGCTTTTCCTCTGCGTTCCGCGAACTGGTCGAATGATAAGGTGGACGAGAAGGTGCGCGAAATTGCCCACCGCATGGAGTTGGAATCGATCCTAACCAGTATGCCGGCGGAGCTGAGTGGTGGGCAGGCGCAGCGCGTTGGACTATCGCGAGCGCTGGTTCGCACCCCATCGGTGTTCCTTTTGGATGAGCCGATCTCCCACCTGGATACGCGCCAAAGGTATCGCATGCGACAGTTCATCAAGCATGTCCACATGGAGCTGGGCTACACCATGATCTACGTGACCCACGACCAGGAAGAGGCCATGGCGCTCGCTGACCGGATCGTGGTAATGAATGAAGGCACGATCCGCCAGATTGGCACGCCGGATGAGGTCTACAACGACCCCGAGGATGAATTCGTGGCTGGATTCGTCGGCGAGCCGCCGATGAACTTCACCGAAGGTTCGATAGCCAGAGTTGATGGCGCCTGGGCGTTCCAGGCAAAAGGTCAAACCGTGGTGCTGCCTGAGCGCTGGCAGGCAGTGGGCGAGCGGCTGCCAGCCCGTGTTAAGCTGGGCATCCGTCCGTTTTACATCGATCTCAGCCTGGACCCGAGCCAGCCCTACGATATGCAGGGAGAAGTATTCTTGAGCGAGAACCTGCAGGACAATACCACTGTTTCTATCGATGTGGATGACCTGCGCATCCAGGCGGTGGCAGCGCCCACCTTTACCCCTGCACGTCATGAACGCATTTACATGAAGTTCAACCCGATCTACATCCGGCTGTTCGATCTCGAGACTGGAAAAGCGATTCGACCAGAGAAACTATAAGATCACCGCGCGATTTCTTACACAGCTGGAAGACTGGCCGGGCGAGGCTAAGATGAAAGCAATACACATTATCGGTTATCAGCAAGCCATATATACCGACGTGCCAGTACCAGCGCCGAAACCGAACGAGCTTCTGGTGCATGTGCACCGGGCCGGCATTTGCCACAGCGATGTGGAAGTGTTCCGCCAGGAGCTGGGCATCTACCGCTCTGGCGGCGCATCACTACCGATCATCCCCGGGCATGAGTGGGCCGGGGAGGTGGTCGAGGTGGGTGCGGAAGTCAAGGGCTTTCAGATTGGCGACCGTGTAACCGGGCAATGCGGCATAGGGTGTGGTACATGCTCACTGTGCCAGCAAGGCCTGGGCAATATCTGCCCCGATCGTGTGGAAACCGGCGTGTTCAACCGCGATGGCGCGTATGCCGAATACCTGGTTGCGCCTTACACACACACCCACCATCTATACGATCTATCTTTTCAAGAAGGGGCGCTGATCGAGCCGTTCACGGTAGGGGAATGGATCTGCCGGCGGGCGGGTATCGGACCTGGCGACCGGGTGGGGATCTTCGGGACGGGTACGGTTGGGATCGTGTCTGCGCAAATGGCAGCCATCCACGGTGCGGATCTGGTAGTCGCTTTTGGGCGCAAACCGTTCAAGCTCGAACTGGCACGCCAGATGGGGGCCCATGCAGCGGTCCACCTGGGAGAACAACCCCTGGAAGATGCGATTCAAGAAGTTACCCATGGTCAGGGATTCAATGTGGTTGTGGAGGCGATCGGTGTGCCGGAAGGCGCTACTCTGGCGTTAAGGGCAGCCACGCCGCGTGGGCGTGTGGTGATCACCGGAGTTTTCGAGGGCGAGCTGCAGACCATTGATCTCAACACGATTATGCCCAAAGAGCTGACGGTCATCGGCTCTTTGGGTGGACCATTGGTCTTTGACGATGTTATCGCCATGCTGCGTGAGGGCAAGATCAGCGTCAAACCCATTAATACGCATTTATTTCTTCTGTCGATGGCTCCGCAGGCATTAGCGATTGTGGCAGAAGGTCGACCGGACCTGGTCAAAGCGCAGTTGGACTGTCTTGTGGATTAGATCACCTCGTTGTGTACTGTCTCCAGGGGTGTTTGGGCGGGCCATGCCCGCCCAAACACCCCCAACCTCCCACCAGCTGCGTAAGTTCTATACGATATATTTATGGAGAGGATTATGAGTGACCAATTTTCTATTGCCGGGAAGAAGGCTATCGTCACAGGCGCAGGGCGCGGTCTGGGCTGCGGTATGGCAGAGGGACTGCACAAGGCGGGCGTAGAGCTGGCGCTTATCGATGCTCTGGACAACATCCACCAGGTAGCACGCCAGATGGATGCTCAGGGTCCACGCGCCATAGCAATCCAGGCTGATCTTTCAAAGCGCGATGATCTACGCCGCGCCTTCCAAGAAGCCGTGGACGGGTTGGGCGGGTTGGATATCCTGCTCAACAATGTCGGCATCACCCGCTGGAGCAAAGCCGAAGAGATGAGCGAGGCAGATTGGGATATTGTCCTGGAAGTGAACCTGAATTCGCTTTTCTTCATGGCCCAATTGGCTGGACAGGTCATGCTTAAACAGGGACATGGCAAGATCGTCAACATTGCTTCGCTGCTCAGTTTTGGAGGCGGATACCTGACTGTTGGCTATGCTGCCAGCAAGGGCGGTGTGGCTCAAATGACTAAGGCACTGGCAAACGAATGGGCTAGCCAAGGTGTCAATGTGAATGCCATCGCTCCTGGCTATATGGCGACGGAAATGAATATCCCGTTAATGGAAGATCCTGAACGCAACAAGCTGATCATGGACCGTGTGCCCGCTGGTCGCTGGGGCTTACCCGAGGATTTGGTGGGAGCGCTGATCTTCCTGGCATCTCCCGCCTCGGACTATGTTCATGGCATCCTGCTGCCTGTGGATGGCGGCTTTTTAGCACGTTAATTCAACATTACTGGAGGACACACTGATGATCCTGGATAAATTCAAGCTGGACGGCAAAATTGCTATCGTTACCGGCAGCCGCCGAAATCTCGGTAGGGGCATGGCGATCGGCCTTGCGGAGGCAGGCGCGGATATTGTCAGCTTTGACCGCAACGATCCCACCGAAACCCGCCGCGCGGTAGAAGGATTAGGGCGCCGGCACATGTGGAAGCAGGTAGATCTGCTCACGGCCACCCCTGAGGACTTTACCCGTCTTATCGACGAGGTAGTTGCGGAGTGGGGTAAAGTGGATATCCTGGTCAACAATGCCGGGATCTGCCCGCGCGAGGATGTGCTGGATTATCCCGTGGAGTATTGGAACGATACCCTGCAAACCAACCTGATCTCTCCCTGGTTCCTGGCGCAAGCAGCCGCCCGCCAGATGGTAAAACAAGGCGGTGGTAAGATCATCAATGTCGCTTCTCTGCTTTCCCACCAGGGCGGGACGATAGTCCCTGGCTACACGGCCTCAAAACACGGGCTGCTTGGGATTACCAAGGCGTTGGCAAATGATCTGGCATCCAAAGGTGTGAATGTCAACTCCATCACCCCGGGATACATGCATACCGAGATGACAGAGCCTCTGGTGGGAAATCCCAAGTTCAACCTGGAAGCGCGCATGCCTGCCAAGCGGTGGGGCACGGCGGAGGATCTGAAGGGCGCGGTGGTCTTGCTGGCATCCGATGCCGGTGAGTATATTCACGGCGCGGATATCGCCGTAGATGGAGGGTGGCTTGCCTGGTAGGACGGAGGTGCTGGACCAGGTAAAGAGCTTGATCCTGGATGTCGACGGGGTCCTGTTTGAAGGTCAGCGCATCTTGCCCGGAGCTGTAGAGCTGGTCAGCCATCTGAGGCAGTCCGGTACTCCGCACATCTACCTGAGCAACAACACCACCTACCCGCTCGCCTATCATGTCGAGAAGCTATCGCAGCTGGGGGCGCCGGTTTCCCCAGATTCAATCATCACAGCCGCCAGGGTGACAGCCCAAATCCTGGCGAATGAGGCCGGCTCTGGGGCATTATGCCTGGTAATCGGGGAACAGGGCCTGCACGAAGCTCTACATCAAGCGGGTCTGAAGGTCACTGAGTACGACTACAAAAAGGCGGAATACGTGGTCATTGGAATGGACCGGCAGCTGACTTTCGAAAAGCTGAAGTGCGCGGCTCTGGCGATCCGCCAGGGAGCCCAGTTCATCAGCTCCAACCCCGATCCTAGCTACCCGGATGGCATGGACATCATCCCCGCCTCGGGAGCGGTGCAGGCTGCGCTGGAAGCCAGTACAGGTGTCCGGGCACGCGTGACCGGGAAACCGGCACTGCCGGGTTTCCTACTGGCGCTAGACAGGCTGGGCACCAGTCCGCAAGTAACCGGCTTGCTGGGCGACCAGCTGGAGATAGACATCCAGGGTGCATTAAATGCTGGGATTTGGTCCTTCCTGGTGTTATCATCAATCACGCCCCAATACCATCCCCAAAATGGATATCCTCGACCCGCGGCTGTGTTCGAGAGCACTTTCGATTTCTACAAGAATTGGCTTCAACGGAATATCACCTGATACATCAATCAAAGGACTATCCCCAGGAGAAACAGCTATGTCTGCTAAGAAGATCGGCGATTATGAAATTCTGTACCAATGGAGCCGCCTGGATTGGCTGTTCCAGGATGAGGCCATGAAGGCGGAATTCTATGAAAAAGAATATTGGAAAGGAGCCATGCCTGCTGGTTTCAAGGTGGACCGGGATGGGAATTATTATCTATCGGTGCCACGTTGGCCGCTTGGAATTCCAGCCACGGTCAATAAAATCGAAGTTGTAAATGGCAAGGCGATGCTGTCGGCATATCCGAGCTGGGAGATGAACCGGGTTGGCGATCCTTCAGCCCTGCAGTCCGTGCTGGGTTGGGAGATCGACGAGTTCAACCGGGCCTGGTTCCTGGATCAGGGGCATGTCGGTGGTCAACCCTGCAAGATGGGCGATGAAAAGATTGTCTGTTGGGACCTGACCAGGAACGAGCTGGTCGAATCGATCCCTGTGCCAAATGAGATCGCAGATTTCACAGCCTCTTTCCTGAACGATCTGGTCGTCGATAATGCTAACGGTTTCATTTATATCGCTGATTCCGGTATTTTTACTGATCCCTTGCAAGGTGGTCTGGTCGTCTACAACATGCGCATAAAGCAGTTCCGCCGGGTCTTGCACCAGCACGTGAGCACCCAGGATGTGCCTGGTTTTTGGTTCAAGATCGCCGGGAGACCAGCCTGGAAGGATCGCCCCAACCGCACCGGAGCAGATGGGATCGCACTCTCTGCAGATCGTAAAACGCTGTACTGGTGCCCGCTGACCGGGCGCAACCTGTACGCCATGGACACTGCTTTGCTGCAAGATTACAGCATCCCGGATAAGGAGATCGAAAAAGCCGTCCAGGATTTGGGCGATAAGGGTACCAACACCGATGGTATGGGGGCAGATAACCTGGGGAATATCTACTACACTATGCTGGAGGGTATGGGGATTGGCATCTACGATCCTGTGAAGCGTACTTTCAGAGAGTTCATCACCGACCCGCGCATGAATTGGGTTGATGGCGTGACCTTCGATAACCACGGATCCCTGATTTTCAACAACAATCACCTGCACCAGCTTTTTGATGGCGACCTCGATTGGGATGATGAAAATAACTTTATCGTCTGGAAGGCTTATTTAGGCGAGGGTGTCAAGTCTTACCTGTATTACAAATAAGCCTGTTAGTTCGGGCGATCCTCCTGGTTTGAGGCGCCCGGATGTACGCATGCGAGCATGCTGATGAGCGAGAGCGACTTAATCCTCGCCGTGGATATCGGTACTGGGGCTACAAAAGCCGTCCTGTTTGATTCTCAGCTGCAGCAGATCGCTCTGCTCAGAAAACACTATCCGATCCTGGTGCCTTCTAAAGGATGGGGTGAGCAAGAGCCTGAGACAATCTTTCAGGCAGTACTGGCTGCTATACGTGATAGCCTGGCAAATGTCCCGGCTGGCTACCAGATTCGTGCCATAGTCTTTAGCTCACAGCTCTACAGCGTGCTCGCAGTTGGGTTAGATGGTCAGCCGCTTACAAACTCTATTCCCTGGTCCGATACACGCTGTGCAGAGATCGTTCAGCAAATCCGCCAGCATCCAGACGCTGGGCTGATCCATCAGCACACTGGATGCCCGATTGCCTCGATCTATCCACTGGCAAAAATCCGCTGGATCAAGGAGAACCTGCGCCTACCGCAAGAGGTCCGCTTTATCACGATCAAAGAATACATCCTCTACAGGCTAACCGGTCGGTTTGTCGTCGATTGGGCGATGGCCTCAGCTACAGGATTGTTCAATATCCACCTGAAGCAGTGGGATGAGCTGGCGCTCTCTCTGTTAGGGATCACGGCGGCGAACCTCTCACCTTCGGTTTCCCCGCGCGCCATACTGGATCATTGGAACGAGGATGTCCGTAAATCCGCCGGTATTCCGTATGGTATGCCGCTGGTGATTGGGGGTGGAGATGGGCAGCTTGCCAGCCTGGGTGTTGGAGCTGCCACCTCCAACGCCCTGGCAGTTAACGTTGGCACCAGCGCCGCCGCGCGGGCAGTGATCGGCCAACCGCAGGTCGACCCTCAGGGCCGGTTATGGACCTATATAGCGGATGATGACTTGTTTGTAATCGGCGGGATGGTCAGCAGCGGTGGAATTGTCTTCGAGTGGTTCTTGAACAATTTTTTCTCCGGTCAAGAAACCCTGGGTGATGGGAATATCGACCAGGAGTTGTATACGTATGTCGACCGGCTGGCCTCAGACATTCCCCCCGGTGCGGAAGGATTATTATTCATACCTTACCTGAGCGGTGCCCAGGCGCCAGATTGGAGTCCGCTGACCCGTGGCAGCTTCACCGGTCTGGACCTTCGGCACCAGCGCGGGCATTTTACCCGGGCTGTTCTGGAGGGGATTACCCGCTCAGTTTACCGGATATCGGAGACTATCGAATCTCTACAGGACAGGCATTTTGAAGAAGTATATGTCACAGGTGGCTTGACCGCTTCGAAGGTCTGGCTCCAGATTGCCGCAGATATGTTCAATGCAGTCATTGCCGTACCGGAGACAGCCGAAGGCTCTGCAAGAGGCGCGGCGATGCTGGCGATGATATCTCTAGGTATGAGGTCCGGACTTGAGGATTTTCAAGGTTTATTTGTTCCCCGCCAGCGGATATTGCCTGATGAGACTGCCTCCAGGGTATACCAGGAACAGCACCGGAGGTTCTTACACATTCTCGCCCAAATCCGAGGCTCGATTGGGTAGAGGGACCGATCTTAAATCAGAGGAGACTTAACTATGATCAGAGGCTCGTTAGTGCCCAATATTACATTCTTCGATGCTAGAGGTGATCTGGATCGGGAGACTACCCGTTGGCACATGCAGTGGATGTTTGAGAAAGGAGTGGACGGGTTATTCCTGACCGGTTCATATGGCGCCGGACCGTTAATGACCAACGCTGAACGCATCGAGGTGTTCCAGATTGCGAAAGAAGCGGCTTCCCGGTTTCCAGGCAAGATTTTAATCCCGCATGTGGGCTGCATTGATACCAAATCTACTCTCGAACTGGCGAAGGCTGCTGAGCAGATCGGTGTCGATGGGGTCGCAGCGGTGCCGCCCTTCTATTACAAACACTCTGAAGAATTGGTCATCCGGTTTTTCAAAGAAATTGTAGAGAGTGTCAGATGCCCGGTATATGCCTATAACAACCCTGAGACTTCCCGGTTTGCGTTTTCACTCGGTACCGTCCAAAAACTCCAAGAGCTTGGATTGGCGGGGCTGAAGGATAGCCCGGTGGATGTAGGCTTCCTCAGCACAATCTTCTACGACGCCAGGGTCAACCAGAAATTATTCGAGATCATCCTGGGTACTTCGAAAGGCTGGCTTCCATATTATTATATGGGCACACGGGCGATGATTGCCGGAATGAATAACTGGGCTCCGGAGGTGATCACATACCTGGTGAAGACCACATTCGCGGGGGAACAGGCCGAGTCCGAAAAGGCATATCTTGTTATGATGGACCTGAGCCGTAAAATGCATTTCATGGACAGCACGCTCATCTCCCACATGGGGTTATACGCACGTGGTTTTTACGCTGGTTACCCCAGGCTGCCCATGGCGCTGCCTCCATTTGACAGCCCCCGCTACCTCGAAGTGCGTGAGATCATCCGTAGAGGCTTCGACCAGCTGGGTTTGGTGATGGAAACCGGTCCGGATAAGACCATCCTATAGCTTCAGCTGTCCTGGTTTATTCCAGGACTCTCTCCAGTCTCGAGGCCGTCTGAAAAGGACGGCCTCGATTATTTTTGCAGCACATTTTCTATGTAGCTGGTAGCTGCGAAGGCTAATCTTCCATATTTGATTGAGTTGATCGAATATAGCCTGTGGTAAGGTAAAATTGATGATTAATAATGCGGGTCAAGCGAACCATACTCGCGGGTGGTTCCCGGTGACGATGGATAGAGACTTAAGGCGCATTCCCTTGTTAGCTATGGCAATCCTGGCGCTGCTGGCCGCCTTATGGGGCGGCTGGATTCGCATTGGTTGGGATTGGCCCCCCTTCTTTGCTGGCTGGATTGCTGTGCATGGACCGCTGATGGTCTCCGGTTTCCTGGGCACGCTGATTTCCCTCGAGCGCGCCGTGGCCCTCCGGCGGCCCTGGATGTATGCCGCGCCGTTGTTGAGCGGCATTGGCAGCCTGGCTTTGATCGTGGGGGCAGCAGAGCTGCCCGCCAAGGCTCTGTTGGCGGCTGGCAGCCTGGTGTTGGGGATGATTTTCTATATCATCCTGCGCCAGCACCTGACGCCATATACCGTGGTAATGGCGCTTGGCTCAATAGCCTGGTTCGTTGGGAACCTGCTGTGGGTCTTCGATTGGCCAATTTTCCGCCTGGTGCCCTGGTGGATGGGTTTTCTGGTATTGACCATTGCGGGTGAGCGGCTGGAGCTGGGACGCCTGCGCCGCCTCAGTCCAACAGCGACGAACGCCTTCTATGGCTCGACAACCCTCTTTTTGCTCGGTCTGCTGGTCAGCCTGGGGTCCGCGGGGGTAGGCGTGCGCTTATCTGGGTTGGGGATGCTCGCGCTTTCTGCCTGGCTGTTGCGCTACGATATCGCCCGGCGTACTATACGGCAGGTGGGCTTGCCGCGCTTTGCTGCTGCCAGCCTGCTGACTGGCTATGTCTGGCTGGGGGTAGGAGGGTTGTTGGCGTTGGCCTATGGCGCTTTACCTGCTGGTCCTGCCTATGATGCGCTGCTGCACAGTGTCTTTGTTGGTTTTGTTATGGCGATGATCTTCGGTCACGCGCCGATCATCTTCCCGGCTGTCCTGGGCTTACCGGTGCGCTATTCCTGGATTTACTATATTCCCTTGCTGCTCCTGAATGTTTCTGTTGCTCTGCGCATTGTGGGGGATATTTTCTTGATCCAGTCTTTGCGTATGTGGGGAGGTCTGCTGAATGGTATCTCCATCCTGTTGTTTCTGGGATCGCTGTTTGGGACGAGTCTGGTTGCCGGCAGCAAACAATCCACCGACCGCTCAGGTGTGGAAAAATCTGACTAAGGGCAGTCTGATATAAAGGTAGATATGCGCATTTTAGCCATCATTTCCGGCGAGTATGGTGCTCGCCATGTAGAGAATATCCGCAAGCACGGGCCTTCTCATTGGGAGATCGAGGTGTGGAAGGCCCCGGCGGTATTCCCGCTGGTAATCGACTACCCAGAGGATTACCTCCCGGCGGCTTTGCCGGCTGCCGATTTAATCCTGGCATTTGGAGAGCACAAAGGCATTGCCGAGCTACTGCCGGATATCGCCAGTATGACCGGGGCCAAAGCAGTCCTGGCGGCGGTGGATAATGAGTCGTGGCTGCCGCGCGGCCTGGCGCGCCAGCTGCGCGGCTGGCTGGAGAAAATGGACGTGGCATGCGCCACACCGAAACCGCTGTGCTCATTAACCGAGTACGACTTTGGCGTAACACGCCGGCAGCGCCTCGAATATGACAGCCCGTTTATCAGTGAATTTGCCCGCTACTTTGGCCAACCCGAGCTGGTGATTGTAGTTGACCCAGATTCAAGGCTGATCGTCTCTGCTGAGGTGCGCCGGGATGCGGTCTGCGGCTGTGCCCGCTATGTGGCCCAGGGTTTAATAGGCATCTCTGCCGACGAAGCAGAAGAAAAAGCCGGTCTGCTGCACCACCATTATCCGTGTCTGGCGAGTATGGGTAAAGATGTTGATTTCGGAGATACTTTGATGCACGTTTCCGGGAATGTGCTCAGAGATAACGTGGGCACCCAGGTCAAGCCGTATAAGCGGGTCCAGTATCTTGATCCAGGATCACGTAGTGAGTGATCGATGCCAACACTTACGCGCTGGTTTATCAAAATCGCACTGCTATATTTTATCGCCGCCCTGCTGCTGGCAATCCTTCTGGCTGCCGCCGGGATGCTGGAGCTGCCAGCCTGGATCGGATCCTTGGGGCCGGCCTATTTTCACCTGTTCATGGTGGGGTGGGTGACGCAGCTTATCGCCGGTGTGGTTTTTTGGATGTTCCCTAAATTCACGTCAGATAGACCGCGCGGCAGTGAGGCTCTCGCCTGGGCTACCTTTTGGTTGTTGAATATCGGCTTACTGCTGCGTGTGGTCGCTGAGCCAATCCAGACCACCGCTCCGGACTCGATATGGGGATGGGCGCTGATATTATCGGCTATTCTGCAGTGGATTGGGGGATTGGCATTCGTTGTGAACACCTGGGGAAGAGTAAAGTGAGATAAGATGCCTCGCCTGAGCATTTGGTTTCTGCGAGCCGCGTTAGTCTATCTGGCGGTGGGGATTACCTTTGGGGCCTTGATGCTGGCAAACAAAGGCGTACCGTTTTATCCACAGCTCTGGCGTCTATTCCCAATGCACGTAGAATTCCTCCTGGTCGGATGGACAGTGCAGCTCGCGATGGGCGTGGCCTATTGGATCTTGCCGCGTTTCACACGTGGGGCAAAAAGGGGCAATGTGCCGCTTGCCTGGAGTGCATGGGTTATGCTGAATGCAGGTATCTTGATGGTGTTCTTGGGTGCCTGGCTGGCAGCTTCTTCGTGGCTGTACGTGGGTGGGCGCGTGATCGAGGGACTGGCAGCTGCCGCGTTCACCCTGAATGTCTGGTCACGCGTCAGGCCTGTCGGTTGACCGAGGCGCAGGCACCGGGATCCAGGAGTGAGCCCGGTCAATATCGTGGGGGAGGTGTCGGGCGATACCACGCGCTTCCACGCCGTCTGTGATGGTGAGAATATCGTTATTTCACTCGTTGAAATTTAAGGTATTCAGGCTTGAGCACCACGGGCGACCGCGACGATCTCCGCCATGACCGATAAGGCGATCTCTTCCGGGTTCTTTGCTCCCAGATTGATGCCGACTGGCCCATGGATGCGCTCCAGCAGGGTGGGGGACAGTCCTGCTGCCTCCAGGCGCTGGCGCCTGGCCTGCTGAGTTTTGCGGCTCCCCAAGGCGCCGATATAGAACACCGGGCGCTCCAGAACGATCGTCAAAGCCGGATCATCGATTTTTGGGTCGTGCGTAAGCATTACCACGGCGGTGCTGCGGGTTAATGGAATTTGTTGGAACGCCTCTTGGGGCCAGAGCTGCAGGAGCTGATCGACTTCCGGGAAGCGTGCCTGGGTGGCAAATGCTTTGCGCGGGTCGACGATAATGGTCCGGTAGCCCAAGGTTTTGGCGATGGAGGCCAGTGCGATCGAAATTTGCACTCCGCCGACCATCACCAGGGTGGGGGGCGGAAGGATCACGTCGACGAACAGGCGTATCTCACCAGCTTCCTTGGTTGGCAGGCTGATACTCTTCGACTGCCCCTCTCTCAATATTCCTTGAGCTGCGCTTTGGATGGTTACATCCAGTTCTGTGCTTATACCCCCATCGAATTGCCCGTCGTCAAAGATCAGGAGCTGGCGTCCAAGCAACTCTTCAGGAGCCTCGATTAAAGTGACCACCGCCAGACCTTGCAGAGCATCCATGGCGGTCTTGATCGTCTGGAAGGTGGTCGGGTCAAGAGGCTGGACAAAAATCTCGATCTGGCCTCCACATGCTAATCCGACCTGGAAGGCGGTTTCATCCGCCACTCCATACTGCAGCATCTGCAGCCGTCCGCTTTCCAGGATCTGGAGACCCGCCTCGATAACTGCGCCTTCAACACATCCACCGCTGACCGATCCGGTGATCTGTCCAGAGGCTGTAAAAGCCATTTTGGCACCAATTCCACGCGGTGATGAACCCCAGGTATTGGCTACAGTTGCGAGGATGACTGGCTGATTTTGAGCAATCCAATGGTTGATATCGGTAAGAACATCGTGCATATGTGTACCTTGTAAAGATAATACCACAATCAATGTCCGGATAGGATTATATTGGTGGTCTAAACGTACCTCCACTGCGAGCTAACCGGCGACCGTGGAAACTATCCGGTTGACCAGGATAATATCCTTCTATCGGCGGTTGTGGTGAATCCCCGATACCTGTAATATAAGAGAGGATGAGCAGTGGAACATGGAGTAATCCGTAAAACCATCCGGCAGTTAGCTCGTATATCAATAGAGGATAACTGCCTGTAAATCTCACTTTTTACTCCCCTTTTAGTGGTGGTTTTCGAAAAACAGAATATATCAATAAAGCAGGTGAAGGAATTTGTGCTGAACAGGAGGTTGCCGGATGTTAACCAGATTGTTCCGTCGCGAGCGAAAGAATGGTAATGGGATGTTGGCCGGTAGCGGGAACGGCAGCCAACCACTGATCCAACTGCGCGATATCGAGAAAACATTTCCGACCGCTGCAGGCGATGTTACCGTGCTTAAAGGGATCGATGCGGATTTTTATGCGGGTGAATTTGTTGGCGTGATCGGCAAGTCTGGAAGCGGTAAATCTACCCTCATCAATATGATCACTGGGATCGACAGGCCCACCAATGGGGAGGTGATTATCGGAGGTGCAGAAGTCCACAAGATGAGCGAGAACCGGCTGGCGACCTGGCGAGGGCGAGAGATGGGCATCGTCTTCCAGTTTTTTCAGCTGCTGCCGATGCTCTCGCTTTTAGAAAATATCATGCTGCCGATGGATTTCTGTAATATGTATACACCGCGCCAGCGCAAAGAGCGCGCCATGGAGCTGCTGCACCTGGTGGAAATGGATGAGCATGCCCTCAAGCTGCCCACCGCCATCTCGGGTGGACAGCAGCAGCGCGTTGCCATCGCGCGTGCCCTAGCGAACGATCCGCCCATTTTGCTGGCGGATGAGCCGACCGGCAACCTGGACTCCAAGACAGCTGGGGTGATCTTCAAGATGTTTGATGACCTGGCCAGGCAGGGAAAAACCGTCATCATGGTCACGCATGATTCCAGCCTTGCACAGCGAGTGTCACGCACGCTGCTGATCGTGGATGGTGAGATTGCCAATGAGTTCATCGCCCGGGCGCTGCCATTGCTTACTCCTCAGCAATTGCTAGCAGCCACGCATAAAGCGGAGCCAATGGAGTTTGCTCCCGGCGCGACAATCTTGCAGGAGGGTATGCCTGGTGATAGATTTTTCATCGTCACCAGGGGGCGTGCAGAGGTGGCGCTCAAGCGATCCGGTGGCTCGGATGTGGTGGTGATGCGGCCGGGACCGGGAGAGTACTTTGGTGAAGTAGAGCTGCTCAAGGGCGGGCAGAACATCGCCACGATCCGGGCGATATCGGATGCGCCGGTGGAAGTGGTTACTCTGGACCGAGAGGCCTTCATGGAACTTTTATCTGAGTCGGATGCCACGCGGGATGCATTGTCTATCATTGCGGACCGGCGCGCGGCGGAAAATGTCAGCACTCGCAAGGGACGCCCATCATGAACCGCCCGCGCTGGTCAAAGATATTTCATGATCTTTGGGATCATAAAGGTCGTACGATACTCGTAATGCTCACCATTGCAGTGGGCGTCTTTGCAGTAGGGTTCGTAGGAGATCTCTTCTTTATCACCCTGGGTGATCTCGATAATAATTACCAGGTCGCTAATCCGCATGGGGCAACTTTGTATCCTGATCTATTCGATAATGACCTGCTGCCAGCCCTAGAAAAGGTTCCAGGAGTCGGAGATGTTGAGGGGCGCAGCGGCGTGTCTGCCCGCGTCGAGCGCCCAGATGGTGAATGGGTGGGGATTGATATCACCGCGATCCCTGCGGTGGACCAGATACGGGTGGATAAGCTTCGCCCGGAGAAGCCCGGCGGGGTAATTCCCCCGCTTGGCGAGAAAGAAATCTACCTGGATCGCTCAGTGCATTCGATCCTGCAGATCGAGCCGGGCGAAACGATCGAGATCGAGCTTCCAGATGGTACCCTGCGCAAGCTGCGCGTGGCTGGCTACGTATTCGATGTTTCCGCTATACCCTACTTTTTCTCTCGATCGGTTTATGCCTATACATCTTCCAAAACGTTGGTGTGGTTAGGCGGTACTGAAGAGTATGACCGGCTGTATATGACAGTGGAAGAGAATCAGCGCGATGAAACGCATGTACGAGAGGTCGCCCAGGCCGTAGCAGACAAAATCGAGGACAGCGGCAGGCAGGTGTATTTCACTTTTGTCTACCAGCCAGGCCGGCATTTTGCCACCGATTATACTGCTGCGTTAGGTGGAATGATGATGTTCCTGGGTCTACTTTCGGTTGGGTTAAGTGCATTTCTAGTGGTCAACAGCCTGAATGCACTGCTCAACCAGCAGATCCGCCAGATCGGGATGATGAAAGCTATTGGCGCGGCCACAATGCAGTTGGTTGGGATGTATTTGGTTCTCACACTGTTTTACGGTTTATTGTCGTTAGCGGTGGCTATCCCACTGGGCGCGCTGATCTCGACCACAACGGGCAGCGGGATGACCAACATGCTGAACTTCGATCCGTCACCATTTCACCTGGCACCCGAGAGCGTTGCGCTGCAAGTTATCGTCGCCCTGGTGATACCTGTTGCGGCGGCGATCCTGCCGGTGCTCAAAGGGACGCGCATTACCGTGAGGGAGGCGATCACCAGCTATGGCATGGGTCGTGGAATGTTTGGGAAGAGCGTAATCGACCGGTTGGTTGAGCGTATTCGCAGCCTGCCTCGCCCGATGCTGATATCCATCCGCAATACATTCCGCCGCAAAGCACGTCTGTTCCTTACATTATCCACCCTAATCCTGGCAGGGGCGATTTTTATCGGGGTGTACAATTTGCGAGCGGCGATGGATGCCTCGATAAAGGAAACGCTTGGTTATGTGTTGAGCGATGTAAACGTCAGTTTTGGGCGCGTTTACCGTCTGCAGAAAGTGCAGTCCATGGCGATGAGGGTGCCGGGTGTGGTATCTGCCGAAGCCTGGGGAGGAGCATTGGGATCATTGATGATGCCGGATGAGCAGAGCGGTACCGAGATCCAAATCTTGGCGCCGCCAGCTGACTCCACATTGATCAAAGCCAGCCTAACTTCGGGGCGCTGGCTGCTGCCTGGGGATCAAAACGCCATTGTGATTGGCAACCATCTGCTCGCCGTCAGACCCGAGCTGAAAGTAGGCGACGAGGTGGTGCTTGACATCGATGGCGTGAAAAACAACTGGACGATCGTCGGTACCTACCGGTTTATTGGAAATGCGGTCCCGCCTTTACTGTATGCCAATAATGATTACTTATCTAGAATCACTCATACTCAGAACATGGCAGCCAGTCTGAGGGTGGTAACCGACCAACACGATCCGGCATATCAGAAGCGCGTGGCTAGAGATCTGGAAAAAGTTTTCAGATCTGCGGGTATTGAGGTCGGCTCGATCGTGATCGGTTCTGACATCGTGAAAGCCAATACCTCAACAACGGATATTATAGTGCTCTTTCTGATGGTCATGTCGGTGCTGATCGCTGTAGTGGGCGGCCTGGGTATGGCCAGCACGATGAGTATCAATGTCTTTGAGCGCACACGTGAGATTGGTGTTATGCGCGCCATTGGCGCCTCGAATGGAGCGATCATGCGGCTGGTTATTGTCGAGGGTATAATAATCGGTGTGATCAGTTGGATAATCGGTGCTATTCTGGCAGCGCCGATCAGCCTGTTATTGGATAATGTGGTCGGGATAAGCATCCTGAGAAGCCCGCTTAAATATACGTTCTCTTTCGAGGGGTTCTTCATCTGGTTGGTCATGATTTTGGTGATAGCTGTATTTGCGTGCGTCATGCCAGCGCGCAACGCCATTCGTCTGACCGTGCGCGAAGTGCTGGCATACGAGTGATTTGGGAGAAAAAATAAATCTTTGGGAGTAATAGCCATGAAGAAAATAAAACTGTCATTCATTTTGCTTATTTCGATCGCTGGCCTGCTGCTGGCAGCCTGTGGTGCCGGGGGCATTACAGGAGGGGGTAGCGAAACACCCACTGCAGTGCCTGTAGCCATCGCCGATACCGGCATTGTGGTGGATGGGCGGGTAGTGCCTCAGGAAACCGTTGCACTGGCATTTGATACCGGCGGTGAAGTCGCTGAAGTCCTGGTAGAGGAGGGTGATGTGGTCAAAGCGGGGGATGTTCTCGCTCGCCTGGGAAACCGTGAGGCGCTGGAGTCCAGCGTAGCCAGCTCCAGGCTGGAACTGGCCTCTGCCCAGCAGGAGCTGCTTTCTGCCCAGATCGCCCTGGAGCAGCTTAACGACGATCTCCCAGATCGCCAGACGCAGAGCCTTCAGGAATTGACCGAGGCAAAAGATACGCTGAGAAAAGCTCAAATTAAATTCGATAACATCAACTCCCCCGCATCTACGGCAGACCTCAACGAGGCGCGCGCCAACCTGGCGGTGGCGAAGGACAGGTTGGATAAGGCAGAGGATGACTTCAAGCCGTATGAGAAGAAATCCGAAGAAAACCTTATGCGTGCTTACTACCTGAGCAAGCTGGCAGACGCTCAGCGAAAGCATGAAGCTGCGGTGAAGAATCTGAACAAATTGTTAGGGGGTACCAGTGTGTTCTTTGAGTCTCAGGCTGAGGCGGAACTGAACATCGCCCTGGCGCGGTTGGAGCAAGCGCAGGCGAATTATGATACGCTTCAGGCAGGCCCCGATCCTGATGATGTTGCCTTGGCGGAAAACCGCATCAGCACTGCAGAGACCCGCATCACCGCGGCAGACTCTGCCATCAAGTCTGCGGAAGCCGCCCTGGCTGACCTCGATCTGGTTGCGACCATCAATGGCACAGTGGTTGAGATGGATTTGATCGTAGGGCAGCGTGTGACGCCTGGTCAGGAAATGCTCAGGCTGGCGGACTTCTCTCAGTGGTATGTCGAAACCGACAATCTGACCGAGATCGAGGTGGTCGATGTAGCTGTAGGGGACGCAGTTTCTATCACCCCGGACGCTGCTCCTGACCTTGATATGAGCGGCGTGGTTGAATCGATCAGTGATGTATTCGAGGAGAAGCGCGGCGATGTCACCTATACTGCCCGCATCCGCTTGAATGATGTAGATCCGAGATTGCGCTGGGGGATGACTGTAGCCATAGAGTTTGCGGAATAACATCCGCTTCTTGCCGACTTGCGAGTGCGACTCTCCAGGTGTGAACCGCCTGGAGAGTTTTACTTTAATCTAAAAGTGCGTAACGTATGCTTGACTGGGGAGCTAATGTGCTTGTAGAATGAGTACAGGCGGTAATTCATGTGGGACTATCTGCGAAGATCTGGTCAGGCATACAGACACGGTCTTGCTCTTACAGCAAGTAAACCTATACAATTGCAGGCGGTATGCCTGACAGTCCTTCTGCCGATAACAATGCTGTGGACAGCTCTGTCGCCGGACAATCCCATCGAGCGTGTCTCGCTATGTGAGATTCAAGGCGATGGGTTGATTTCACCCTTCGTGAACCAGACCGTAGAGACGCTTGGTCTGGTATTTGACGATCAGGATGAATCCTCCCAGCGGGGCTTCTTTATCCAGGATGAGGAGTGCGATGGTAGGGATAGCACATCGGATGGCATCTATGTCTACATGGGACAGAGTGCGAATGTCGTCAGCGACGGGGATGTAGTTGAAGTACGTGGGACAATCCGGGAGTACCACGGACTCACCGAAATTAGCTCAAATCCAGAGGATATTGTCGTCGTATCCAGCGGTCATTCATACCCCCAGGCAGTTGTCCTCGACCCTCCCGAAGACCGACAGGCTTCCCAGGGATACTACGAAGCATTAGAAGGAATGTATGCCTGGATAGACCTCTCGCGAGTTGTAGGACCAACAGATAGCGATCAGCGCACCTGGGTAGTGCGGGCTGATTCAGGGTACGAGCACGTTTTCTTGGATAATCCAGATAGCGCCGGTGAAGTGTACGCCATTGGTGATCGTGGTCCAGCCAATCTCGGCGCAGACGCGAAGGTCGGCGACCTGATCACAGGCGCTGCTGGAGTGATTGAAGAGCTGGACGGTATTTACCTGATCCAGCTCCTCACTCACCCCGACCTGATCGAAGGAGAAATGCCTCCACCTGGTTTCACGCCGCCGGAGAACAGTGCATTTACTATCGCCAATTTCAATCTGCATAACTTATTCGATACCATCGACGATCCCGAGATCGCTGATGATGTGGACACGCCGGCAGAGTATCAGCGCCGCCTGGGTAAGCTGGCGCTGTCTGTGCATGCGAGCCTAGGCGAGCCCGATCTGCTGGCTGTACAGGAAGCGGAAACCCTCACTGTCCTGCAGGATTTGATCCTACGTCCCGAGATCGAGTCGACCTACGAGATCGTCTGGATGGACAGCCCTGACCCCCGTGGGCAGGATATCGCTCTGCTCTATCGCCCGGAGCGCTTCTTCGTGTTGGATTATCAATCTCGCCAGGGCTGTACAGAGCTGGTCGATGGATTGGGACCGGATGGAAATCAGGATGTCAGCCTACCCGAAAACCAGCTGACGTGCGACCGGGATGGTGATGGTGTGTTTGACGGCAACCGATTATTCTCCCGCCCACCGCTCGTAGTTCACCTGCGCCAGGTTGGCAGCCTGCCAGTAGATGACCACCCCCTTGAGCTGCTGGTGATCATCAACCATTGGAAGTCTAAAACAGAAGATATCCCGGAAACAGCCTATACGCTTCCACGCAGGCTGCAGCAGGCGGCTTTCCTGGCTGGTCTGGTGCAGGAGATGAACAGCCAGTATCCAGGGGTACATATTATCGTAGCTGGTGATTTGAATGATCACCCGAGCTCGCAGCCGCTTAGAATCCTGAAAGCGGCTGGATTGGTTGACCTGACAATATACATTGAACCATCCAGACGGTACAGCCTGATATATCACGGCGTTGCCCAGGTGTTGGATTACTTACTAGTCAAGCCTGCTGTCGACCTCGGCGCGGCTGAGGTGGATGCTTTACATTTCAATGCTGATTTCCCGGCTGTCTTTGAAGACGTAGCCGGAACGGTCTACCGCAGCTCCGACCATGACCCTGTTCTGGCGAGCTTTGTGCGATTTTCTGATTTTGCTTTCATGCCCGTGATCTATCTCGGTGAGTGAAGCCTGGTTTAATGGGATTTTAGGATCAGCAAAGGGATTGGGTTGTTTAGGTCAAAGGGAAGATCTCTTGTCTGCCGGGCTTATGGTCGATTGCTCCTCAGCGAGGCCGTAT
>CAZGIX010000065.1:0-22039 GCA_964525785.1 uncultured Anaerolineaceae bacterium | reverse complement strand
TATGGGCAATTGGAGTCTTTCTCTCGTTCACACTCTCTCAAGTGGGTATGGCGCGCCGCTGGTGGAAGATCGGACACCTACAACCCGGGCAAGAGGTGCGCGAACTTGGATCGACCCTGCAGTACGAGGATGGGTGGGTATCAAAAATGCTCGTCAACGGCTTCGGCGCTATCTGCACAGCGGTGGTGACGGTAATCTTTGCGATCACCAAATTCCGCGACGGCGCCTGGATTGTCGTGTTCCTGTTGCCTGCCATGATAGCCAGCTTCTTTATGATCCACCGCCACTACAAGAATCTGGCGAGGCACCTCTCGCTAAAACGAGATGGAGTACAGACGCATATCGCCCGCCACCGGGTGATCATGCCCATCAGCGGAGTACACGAGGGTACAATTGCTGCATTGCACTACGCGCGCCTGCTATCCAGCGACGTTACCGCGGTGTACATCTCCATAGATCCGGTCGAAGCAGAGACACTGCGCCAGAAGTGGGATGTTTGGGGAGAGGGAGTCCGGCTCGTCATTTTGGATTCTCCCTACCGGCTGATGTTAGAGCCGCTGCTGGATTACATTGAGGAAATCATCACTCAACGCCAGCCAAAGGAGGTGATCACAATCGTCGTTCCCCAATTTGTCCCCCGTCGCTGGTGGCACAACTTGCTCCATGCACAAACTGCCACCTGGCTGCGCCTGGCCCTGCTGTTCAAGCCAGGGATTGTCGTCACCGATGTACCCTATCTGGTCGAATAGGTATAGGCGCCTATGAATGTAATTGTGGTTGGGTGTGGTCGCCTGGGCTCTACCCTGGCATACCAGTTATCCATGAGCGGCCATCAAGTGACAGTCATTGACACAGCCGCTGTAGCTTTCGATAATCTGCCGGCAGATTTCCACGGGCGAGTGGTCGAAGGTGATGTACTCACCCGAGATGTGCTCCGTCGTGCCGAGATAGAGCATGCCGATGCGTTGGCAGCCGTGACAAATTTAGATACGCTGAATGCAGTGGTAGCCCACATGGCACAGCATGTCTATCATATAGAGAAAGTGGTGGTGCGCAATTACGATCCACGCTGGCAGCACTTCCAGGAGGCGTTCGGTCTTGAAATTGTGAGCACCGCCGGGTGGGGCATGCATCGCTTCGAAGACCTGATTACAAGCAGCCCGCTGCACTTAATTTTCACCGACGATAAATCCAAAACTGCCATCTGTCAGATCGTCGTGCCGAAAGCATGGCAGGGTCACTTGCTCGGGGAGCTCCTGGGGGCAGCCCCATCCCAGAATATCACGATTACCAGGAAGTCCACGGTCATCCAACCTGCTGATGATCTACCTCTGAAATCCGGCGATGTGATATTTCTGACGGCCTCTTTCGAGCAGGTCTCTGCACTGCGGGGACGTCTGCTAGCGCTCCAGGAGGGATGAAGTGTTCATCATAATCGCGGGTGGTGAGCCTGTCGGGCTGCAATTGGCTAAGTTCCTGATCTCACAGCACCATCAGGTGCGCCTGATCGAAAATCGGCAGCCGATCATCGCTCACCTCCATCAAAAATTACCGACCGAGGTGATCATCGAGGGTTTCATTACCGATCTGGAGCTACTCGATAAAGCTGGCATCAAGCGCGCCAACGTGTTGGTGGCCTGTACACCCAGCGACACACAAAACCTGGCGTTATGCTATCTGGCAAGTACGCTCTATAACGTGCCGCGTACAATTGGGCGGATAAACGATCCGAACCACGCCTGGCTCTTTGATGAGAAATTCCGGGTGGATGTGGCTCTCAACGAAGCCACCATCCTGGCCCACCTGATCGAAGAGGAGATGTCCTTGGGGGATATGATGACTCTGCTGAAACTTCGCCGGGGAAAATATTCATTAGTGGAGGTGCGCATCCCAGAGAAGACCAAAACTGCAGGAATTGCCCTCAAAGATATGTCATTACCCGACCAGTGCATCATTGCAGCGATCATCCGGCATGGCGAGATGATCGTCCCGCGCGGTGTCACCACAATCGAAGTTGGTGACGAAGTGTTAGCTGTAACCGACTCTGAAGGCGCCGAACAGCTGGCAGCATTGCTGGCTGTGTAGACAGCACAGCGCAAATCCTTGCAACCAAACATATCGGAAACTGGAGGAAAACCCCATGGCAGACGTACTCGATTATAAGATCTTTGGTGATGATCTCCAACTCGTCGAAGTTGAGCTGGATAGTGGAGAGGCGGTGAGAGCTGAAATAGGCACAATGACCTATATGGAGGCCGGGATCGGTATGCAAACGGATACAGGCGGTGGGATCCTCAAAGGCCTGAAGCGCATCGTCACCGGCGAGAGCTTTTTCATCACCACCTTTTACAATCAAGGCAATACCAAGAGTCACGTGGCTTTCGCGGCACCGTATCCAGGTAAGATCATCACGCTGGACTTGGGTGTCCTTGGAGGAAGCTTTTTCTGCCAGAAAGACGCATTCCTCTGCGCTGCCCAGGGTACCGAGATTGAGATCGCCTTCACCAAGCGGCTGGGCGCCGGCTTCTTTGGCGGTGAAGGATTCATCCTCCAGCGGCTGGAAGGAGACGGCCTGGTATTTGTCCATGCCGGTGGGACGATCATCGATAAGGACCTGGCGGCTGGCGAACAGCTGCGCGTCGATACCGGCTGCCTGGTCGCCTTTGCACCGTCGGTGCAATATGACATTCAATTTGTGGGCGGGTTTAAGAACGCACTTTTCGGCGGCGAGGGCTTATTCCTTGCCACGCTGACCGGACCCGGCAAGGTGTACCTGCAGAGCCTGCCGTTCTCCCGCCTGGCGGACCGGATAGCTGCAGCGGCACGTTTCCATCGCGGCGGTGAAGAATCGCGCGGGGTGGCAGGCATCGGGGGCGACATCCTCGGTGGCATTCTGAGCGGAAACAAATAATATAGGTGTTACTCAGTTCAGAGGCGAATCGGGGGTGTTTGGACGGGCTGCGCCCGTTCAAACACCCCCATCATCTCTCCATCGGTATATTACCTATCGGGTTCCCCCACCAGCTATGAAGCAGCTCACCGGTGCTTGGCTGCCTGCCAGAGAGCTTCCATCTCATCCAGCGAAAGATCCGAGACGGCTCTTCCCTCAGCTCGCGCCGCCGCTTCGATATGCGCAAAGCGCTGGCGGAAGCGCTGGTTAGCTTCCCGCAAGGCGCTCTCTGGCTCCACCTTCAGCCATCGTGCCAGGTTGACCACCGCGAAGAGCAGGTCGCCCAGCTCAGCGGTGTGCTCTGCCTGGCTCGTAGCAGCCTGCACCTCAGCAATTTCCTCAGCCACTTTTTCATACACCCCCTGGATTTCAGGCCATTCAAAACCCACTCTGGCAGCCCGGTCCTGGTATTCTTGAGCCTGGATCAGCGCCGGCAGCGCTAGGGCGACTCCGTCCAAGGATCCCGCCTCGTTATTGCCGTTCTCAGCCCGCTCGGCAGCTTTCAGCTTCTCCCAATTCAGGAGCACGCCCTGCGCGTCCTTCAGGTCAAGATCCCCAAAAACGTGCGGGTGGCGGCGCACGATTTTAGCATGGATTCCCTGCAGTAGCCTAGACATGCTGTACTCGCCGTACTCACTGGCAATCTGGGCGTGCAAGACAATCTGCAGCAAGAGATCGCCAAATTCTTCCCGCATAGCATCCGGGTCATCTTCGTCCAGGGCATCAAGCACCTCGTAGGCCTCCTCGATCAAATGCGAGCGCAGGGTTTGATGGGTCTGTTCGCGATCCCACGGGCAGCCATCCGGTGCGCGCAGGTGGGCGATGATCTCCTGGAAAGCTTCGAAGGATGTGCCGGCACCCAATGGCGGTACATATAATGTGGTGAGCGGGCCGATCTGCGAGCTGCGATCGATTTCCTCCAAAACTAACGACTCGACTTTTGCCTGGGGAGTACCCGCAGCATAGGCCATTTGGACCGGGTGACTGCCGGGGTAAACCGACATAAGGGCCAGCTTCACGCTGCCGGCTATGGCCCGGGAGTGGATCTGGCATACCATCGCCGGGGCGCTGGGCGGGAACGGAGGCACATGCAGTTTTGCCAGCTCGAGCGCATCCACCAGTGCAGTATGCGGCAGCGGATTCACCCCTAACAGAGATAGGGTAGGTTCCAGAAAGCTAAGACCGTCAACCACGCGTAGCGGCAACCCACTGTCCCGCGCCCGGCGGGCAATCTCCGGTCCAGTTGCATCCGCTAAGAATGGGTGCCCCGGCATGGCGTAGACCACCCCACCGGGGCGTCGTCCCAGTTCCAGCACGCGTTCTACAATCTGGGTAAGTGCCGACTCAATCGCCTCCCCGGTTTCATACAGGTCGTCAAAGGAGTGTACCTGCATGCGAGCAGGTAAGCCTGCTACAGCCGGATGATGGCTGGTGCGCAGATAGATCTCAGAGATGCCCTGGAGCAGCTCCCATGCCTGGCGGGTGAGCAGCCCTGGATCGCCTGGGCCTAATCCGAGCAAGGTGACACCATTTAATTCAAGCATAAACGCCTCACCACCTTCTTACAAATGAGCTCCGTACTTCGGGGGTAATCGGAGGTGTTTGGGCAGGTGTAGCCTGTCCAAACACGCCCATCCACCCTCCAACTGCGTAACTCCTATTAAAATGAAACGTAATGCGTATTGAACGAACTGACACGCATTACGTTAGAAGCAATGAATTCTCCGATAAGCACCAGGTAGTTACGCTCCGGTGCGGGATCGGACGCGCGGCGAGATTAGCGTTTGGTATAGGTAGGCGCTTTGCGGGCGCGCTTAAGGCCGGGTTTCTTGCGCTCTTTGACGCGTGCGTCGCGTGTCAGGAATCCGTTCTTCCGCAGCAGTGAGCGCAGATCAGGATTCATCAGCAGCAGCGCCCTGGCGACGCCTAACTGGACTGCCACGGTTTGCCCCGTGACGCCCCCGCCTTTCACTACCACGGTCACATCCAGTGTGGAAAGGTTCTCCCCGGCGACCTGCAGCGGAGCCATGATCGCTTCCACATCTCCAAGCCGGTTGAAATACTCCTGTCCCGGTTTGTCGTTCACGACAAATTTACCCGAGCCCGGCATAATACGCACGCGCGCGCTGCTCTCTTTTCGGCGGCCAATTCCCTCGTAATACTGTACAGACATATGCTCTCCTCTAGTCCAGCGCCTTCGGATTCTGGGCCTGGTGCGGGTGATCTGGTCCGGCATACACTTTGAGTTTCTTGATCACCTGGCGACCGAACTTGTTATGCGGCAGCATACCCCAGACTGCGCTGCGCAGCACCCGGTCAGGATGCTTCTGCAACTGCTGGCGCAGGCTGATCGCTTTGAGTCCGCCCGGATAATTCGAATGCTTGTAGTACATTTTATCTTCCATCTTGTTGCCAGTCACGGTCACGCGCTCTGCATTTACCACTACAACAAAATCGCCTGTCTCCACCCCAGGGGTGAAATTGGGTTTGTGTTTGCCGAGCAGAAGGCTGGCGATTTTGGCAGCCAGCCGTCCCAGGTTCTGGTCATTTGCGTCTACCAGAACCCATTCCTGAGTGAACTCGCCAGCTTTCGGATAATAAGTCTTTTCCACGTCGTTCTTCTCCACATACAATGTACGGTTGACTTTCAGATGCTACGCTCGCTAACTGCGATACCCTACGCCGACCAATACGAGACCATTGGCAGGCGCCAATCCCTGCAGCAGGTCGGGGCCAGGGTTTTGCAGATATTGAGCAAGGATATCTGGCTCGTACCTGCCCTGCCCAATTTCAACCTGCAGATACACCAACCGGCGCACCATTCGGTACAGGAAAGCATTCCCGCTGATCTCAAAAACCAGCCCGGTCTCTCCCCAGGAAGTCTGGTTGGTCGCCCAGCCTGCCTTGAATACGGTGCGTACCGTACTCCCGCCAGTCCGGGGTGGCGTGCCGAAAGCAGCAAAATCGTGGCTGCCAATCAGATATCCAGCCGCATCAGCCAGTTTTTCAACCGCAACCCCCGGCCAGACTCTCCAGGCATAGCGCTCCCGCAAGGGGTGGCGTGCTGGCTGGCAAAAGATATGATAGCTGTAACGACGGACCTCGGCATCATAGCGCGGGTGAAAATCATCCCGTGCCAGGCCTGCCGACAGGACAGCTACGTCGGGCGGCAGATGGGCATTCAACGCAGCCTGAAGCGCTTCCGGTGTGTGCGCCCAGTCCAGGTCGAAAGCAACAACCTGTCCCAGCGCATGGACTCCGGTGTCTGTTCGCCCGGCAAACAAGATAGACTTCCCTTGCCAGCCGAGCTCTCGCAGTGCAGCTTCGGTTACGCCTTGTATTGTGTACGCCCTGGCCTGTTTTTGAAAGCCTTCAAAAACGGTGCCGTCGTAAGCGAGTGTAGCCTGGTAACGTGCTATTCTTCAACCAATTCTAAAATTACCATCTCAGCGCTATCACCCTGGCGGGGTCCTAATTTGACCATCCGGGTGTAGCCGCCGTTGCGGTTCTCGAAACGCGGGGCAATATCATCGAACAGCTTTTTTACCGCCCCTGCATTACCCAAGCGTGCTGCAGCCAACCGGCGAGCATGGACAGCGCCGCTCTCACCGGCTTTATTACCATGTTTAGCCAGCGTGATCAGGCGTTCTGCCTGGCCGCGCACGGCTTCAGCTTTGGCGCGTGTGGTTTGGATGCGCTCATGCTCGAACAGCTGCTTGATCAGAATTCGCCGCAAAGCGGTGCGCTCGTCCTTACCACGGCTAAGCCTCTTACCTGCAATATTATGTCGCATATCTCATTACTCCGCTTCGCTGTCGCTTTCATCCTTGAGATAGCCCTTTTCGCTCATCTTTTGGCGCAGCTCATCCAGGCTCTTCTCACCGAAATTGCGGATGGACATCACAGCTTCTTCGCCCTTCTCCAGGAGCTCCAACACCTCACCCACGGTCGTGATGCCGGTGCGCTTGAGGGAGTTGAAAACACGTACAGAGAGGTCAAGATTTTCAATGGGTGTCTCGATCATCTCGCTGGTAAGTCGGCTGCCTTCTTCCATCTCCTCCGAGATGGTGATCAGCGATTCCTCGCTGATACCAGCCAGATGGCGCAGATGCTCGATCAAGACGCGGGCGCTGGCGCTGAGTGTTTCCTCCGGTCCAATGGTACCGTCGGTCCAAATCTCCAGAACCAGCTTATCGTAGTTGGTGCTCTGGCCCACCCGGGCATAGCCCACTTCCCAATTCACTCGGCTTACCGGGCTGTAGATGGCATCTACCGGCAGCTCACCAATCGGCAGCCGTCCGGTGCGGTCATCCGCGGGAGAATAGCCGCGCCCGCGCTCGACGGTCATCTCAATTTCCAGGTTGGCGTTGTTGTCATCCACCGTAAACAGATACAGGTCTGGATTGACAATCTCTACCTCTGGAGGCGTGATGATATCGGCTGCCGTCACGGAGCCGCTGCCGCGCACTTCCAGGTGCAGGCGGGCTGTGTCGACATCCTGCATTTTCATTCGCAGCTGCTTAATCTGCAGCATGACCCGGATCACGTCTTCGCGCACTCCCGGGATATCGCTGAACTCATGCTGCACATCCGCGATGCGAATCGAGGTGACGGCTGCGCCTTCTAATGAAGAGAGCAAAACGCGGCGCAGGGCATTACCCAGAGTCGTTCCATAGCCGCGTTCCAGCGGGCTGATAATGAACTTGCCGTAGTTGCGCGCCTCAGCCTTGCGCTCGATCTTCGGCGTTACCATATTACTGAAACCAATCACGGTTCACCTCATCCTATCCAGGGTCGCTTCTCATGGAAGGCAGGCGAGTATGCATCCCAAGTTGGCGTACATCCAGCTGCCTATCCACCCACCCTGATTAGCGTGAATAGTATTCGACGATGAGCTGTTCCTGCAGATTGCCGTCGATCTCGCTGCGTTCTGGCAGGCGCAATACCACGCCGGAAAGCCCTTTGACGTCACGGCTCAACCAGGCGGGTATATTCTTTTCTTCAGCGAAGTCGGGCAGGTTCTTGAAGAACGTGCGCGATCGCGATTCATTCCGGACCGAGACCGTATCATTCATAGAGACCAACATAGAAGGCACGTCCGTTCGCCGGCCGTTGACCGAGAAGTGACCGTGCGTCACCAGCAGGCGCGCCTGCGCGCGGCTGTCTGCGTATCCAAGCCGGTACACTACGTTATCCAGGCGTGACTCCAGAATTTGCAGAAGATTCAGACCGGTCAGCCCACGGCGCTGCAGTGAGACTTCATAATACCGGCGAAACTGGCGTTCCAGGATCCCATAGACGCGGCGCGCTTTCTGCTTGGCGCGCAGCTGTCGACTGTAGTCTGAATCGCGTTTTCGCCGGAACTGCGAGCTTTTGCCGTGCTGCCCGGGGGCATACCCACGCCGCTCAAACGCACACTTGGGCGTAAAGCAGCGTCCGCCTTTCAAGAACAGTTTTTCACCTTCTCGCCGGCACAATTTACATACTGGCCCACGATACTTTGCCATACGATTATTTCCTTATCCTTCCTGAATTGCTACACGCGGCGTTTCTTTGGAGGCCGGCAGCCATTATGGGGTACTGGAGTGATGTCCGAAATCGATGTGATCCTCAATCCGAGCGCCTGGACTGCGCGGATCGCTGACTCGCGGCCCGGTCCAGGTCCCTTGACGTAGACATCTACTTCCTGCAGCCCCATAGACATCGCTGCTTTAATCGCCTGTTCAGCTGCCAGGCGAGCTGCAAACGGCGTGCTCTTGCGCGAGCCTTTAAAACCTGCGGAGCCAGCACTGCCCCATGCAACCGTATTCCCGGCTGTGTCAGTAACCGTCACAATGGTATTGTTGAAAGTCGCCGCGATATGCACCTGCCCACTGGACAGGGTTCGCTTAGCTTTTTTGACGCCCTTGCGCCGTGTAGAACGTACACTTTGTGCCATAAAACCTCACATCACTCTTAAGTGGTCGGCAGATAAACCTGTGCCCGGAGATACCAGACCGGTCGGATAGCCGCGGGGAGGAAGGCCCCATCCAGCCAGCCGGGATACAGCGGGATTATTTCTTCTTGGCTCCGCGCCGGCGGCCGCGCCCTGCAACCGTCTTCTTCGGACCTTTGACTGTGCGCGAGTTGGTGCGGGTGCGTTGTCCACGCGCTGGCAGATTGCGGCGATGGCGCAAGCCGCGGTAGCTGCCTATTTCAATCAGGCGCTTGATATTAAGCTGCACCTCGCGGCGCAAGTCGCCTTCAACTTTGAAGTTCTGGCCTATGTAATCGCGCAGCTGAGCTACCTGAGCATCTGTCAGGTCCTTGATGCGCGTATCGGGGCTAATGCTCGTCTGTGCCAGGATTTTCTGTGCACGCGGCAAACCTATCCCGAAGATATAGGTCAATCCCACTTCAACCCTTTTATTCCTTGGTAGATCTACGCCTTCTATACGTGCCATATCTCATCATCCCTGTCGCTGCTTATGTTTCGGATTATCGCAGATCACGTAAACGATCCCTTTGCGCTTGACGATTTTGCACTTGGAACAGCGCTTTTTGACTGAAGAAGTTACTTTCATAATGCCGTACTCCTGTTTTTTCCGCTGGCTCTCAAAACCTGCTACTAACCAGCGGAAGTTTTGATTATACTCAAAACCAAATCTCTCGTCCAGCCTGAAATCACACCATTCATCTAAATGGCTGTGAGAATGAGCGGATCGCCATCCGTGATCGCCACACTATGCTCACAGTGCGCTGTCAGCGATCCATCCGCCGAGACGACTGTCCATTGATCCGGGCGCACCTGGGTACGCCCTGTACCCACCAGCACCATCGGTTCAATCGCAATGGTCATGCCTTTGCGCAGCACGATACCGCGCCCATTGACACCGTAGTTCGGTACCTGTGGACCTTCCCACATCGCCCTTCCAACACCGTGACCGGTGTATTCGCGGGTAAGGTGAAAGCCCATACCCTCGACAAAACTCTGGATCGCAGCTCCCACATCCCCGACCCGGTTGCCGGCACGCAGCTTGTCGATGCCAATTGCCAATGACCGTTCGGTCACTGCGATGAGCCGCTCAGCTTCAGGACTGATCTCACCTACACCAATCGTGTAAGCCGAGTCGCCCACAAAGCCTTTAAAAATGGTGCCGCAGTCGATCGAGATGATATCACCTTCTTTAAGCTTGCGCTTGCTCGGGATGCCATGCACAAGCTCATCATTGACGCTGGCTGTGATGGTTGCCGGATACGGGTAAGCACCCATGACACCCAAAAATGCAGGCCTGGCGTCGTGTTTGCGAATCACCTCCGCTGCGGCGGCGTCCAGGTCAGCGGTTGTTACTCCAGGACGGATCAATTCACGCGTGGCTTGCAAAGCCAGCGCATTGATCCGACCAGCCTCGCGCATAATGGCAATCTCTTGCTCACTTTTAATGTATATGCTGCGGTCGAGGCTCATCATTTCCCAAATCTCTTCAGCGACGCCAGCATGTCAGAAGACACCTGGTCGATCGGCTGGGTGCCATTGATCTCGATTAATTTACCCTGCCGCGTGTAATATTCGATCAACGGCATAGTTTGTTCAAGGTATACGCGGATACGCCGTTTCACTGTCTCAGCCTTGTCGTCATCTCGCTGGTAAAGCTCAGAGCCATCCAGGTCACACACGCCCGGCGTTTTGGGAGGGTTGAACTTTTGATGGTACACATGTCCCTGCGCCCGGCAGGTCCATCGCCCGCTCAACCGCTCGACCAGCGCTTCTTCGGGAACGCAGATATTTGGCACTGCATTGACCGCGCCGTGGAATGCTGACAGCATTTCATCTAACGCCTGTGCCTGGGCGGGTGTGCGCGGAAAACCATCCAACAGTGCTCCGGGTTGGCAATCTGCACGGGAGAGACGCTCCTGGATCATGGCAATTGTGACATCATCAGGAACAAGCTCGCCGCGATCCATATAGCCTTTTGCCAGCTTCCCTAGCTCGGTCTGCTTCTTTATATTCTCCCGGAAGATGTCTCCCGAGGAGATATGAGGAAGACCAAGAGCCCGAGAGACGATTTGGGCCTGCGTCCCCTTGCCGGCGCCAGGCGGGCCAAGAAGCACAATATAGTTCGGCATCGCTGCATTAACCTCAGCGGATCAGCAGTGCATCGTCATAGCCATGCAGCTTCAGCTCGGCTTCGATGTTAAAGAACGTATCCCTCACCACGCCGACCACGATCAGTAAGCCGGCGGAGGAAACCAGCAGCAAGCGGGAGTTCTGCCCAAAGGGTAAGAACAGGTCAAGCAAGAACGGCATGACGGCAATCAAACCCAGGAACACCGCTCCAGGCAATGTGATCCGCCTGAGCACCTTTGTCAGGTATTTCTGAGTCGGGGCACCGCGGCTGACACCCGGGATCTGGGCGCCAACCCTCTTCAGGTTCTCACCGTAATTTTGCTGTGCAAACAAGATGTCGGTGTAGAAGAAGGTGAATGCCACTACCATGACAAAGTACATGATCCAGTAAAAGTTGCTGGTGCCTCCGAACAAGTTTTGCACCGTACTGGCGATATTCTGCACCCAGGCAGTCTGTGAGTTTATGAAGAAACTGGCAATTATCGCCGGAAAGGTCAGCAGAGATTGAGCAAAGATCAGCGGGATCATGCCTGCCATGTTCACCATCAGCGGCAGAGTACCCTTAACCGGCATCGACATGCGGTTGCCAACTCGCCGCCCTGGGTACATGACCGGTACATTGCGCCGCCCTTGCTGGACAAATACGATCGCAAAGACGATCAAGGCGATCATGACCAGTATGAAAGCCAGGATGATCCAGCGGTACTGTGCGTCTGAGAGCAAACTGGCCAGGTTGGTGGGGATCTGCGCCACAATGCCGGAGAAGATGATCAGCGAGAGACCCTGGTTGCGGATGCCGAATTCTGAGATCAGCTCACCCAGCCAGATAGCGAACATCGTCCCGGCTGTCATGCTCAGAATAACGGTTACAGTAGGCAGTATCTGGCCCGCTCCCCAGCCGTAATTTTCCAGGATAGGAACCCCGCCGGTGAACGATGTAAACAGGTTGATCTGACCGATGGCCTGCAATGCCGCCATGGGAACAGCCAGGATAATCGTCCACTTTTCCATCCACTTTTGACCCTCACGCGGGTCATCTTCCATGCGTTTTTGCAGGGCGGGGATGATCGGCACCAACAGCTGCAGGATAATCTGGGCAGTGATGTATGGGTACACACCCATCGCCAGCACCGAAAAATTCGATACCGTACCGCCTGAGAGCAGATCGAGGATGCTTAGCAGGGTGGATCCTGCTCCGCCGCCCGCCATGATGGATGCAATCGCCTCACGGTTTATCCCCGGGACGGGCACATGCGCCATGAACCTGTAGATTGCCAGGATCGCCAGCGTGATGAGCAGCATCTTGCGGATTTCACGGGATGTCCATAAATAGCGCCAGGCAGACCGCTTCATAAGTTATTGGCTCCTTTTTGTTTGATGCACGCAGCACTTCCCGCGTCTCAAACGGACCCGGGAATCACGCTTACATCTCCAGGACTTCAACTTTTCCACCGGCAGCTTCGACCTTCGCCTGAGCACTCTTGCTCACGCGATGAACACGCACAGTTAACGCTACGCTCACATCCCCGCGACCCAGGAGTACAACCGGGTTTTGCGGATTGCGCAGCAAGCGGGCTGCATCCAGGGTTTCCGGCGAAACCAGACCACCGGCGCTGAAATCCGCCAGCTGGTCCAGGTTCACTTCGTTGTACTCCACTCGGTTCAGCGGAGTGAAACCTTTACCGCGCACGAACGGAAGGCGGCGGAAGAAAGGCAGATTGCCGCCCTGATGATACAGTCGCGGACCACCGCCGGAGCGAGCGCCCTGGCCTTTCGTGCCGCGCCCGGCGGTTTTACCCTGCCCGGCTGAGATGCCACGACCCACACGCTTGCGGCTTTTCTTGGCACCTTCGTTTGGTTTGAGATCATGCAATTTCATTGGCATTCCTCAGAAGTTCGGGCTCCTGTGCGCACGAACAGTACGCAGCGCAGAGACCGAAATCCATGATTATTCTTCTACTTTCACCAGATGGGCGACCTTGGCAATCATGCCGCGCAGCACAGGCGAATCAACATGTTCTACCGTCTGGTGCATGCGGCGCAGACCAAGTGCCTTGATCGTGTCCTTATGGCGCTGGGAATATCCGATCGGGCTTTTTACCAGCGTCACACGGACCACCTTTACCTGTGGAGTGGTCTTTTTAGGCATTCTTCCTCCGCTCCCAGAAAGGTGTGACATCTTTTGGCGACTTACCCCTGAGGGCCGCCACTTCCTGCGGAGATTTCAGCTGGTCTAACGCCTCGATTGTCGCATAGACTACATTGAGCAAATTGCTGCTGCCCAAGGATTTGGTTAGGATATCCGACACGCCCGCAGCTTCAACCACCGCGCGCACACCACCACCCGCGATAACTCCGGTACCGGGAGAAGCCGGTTTGAGCAATACCTGGGCGCCGCTCACCCGTCCGAGCACCTCGTGGGGAATAGTGGTGCCGAAAAGCGAGACCTTGTGCATATTACGCCGGGCCTGCTCGGAGGCTTTGCGCATCGCATCCGGCACCGCGTTCGCCTTCCCGGTGCCAATGCCCACACTGCCGCGATTGTCACCGACCACTACCGTGACACGGAAGGAGAACCGGCGACCACCCTTGACGACCTTCGCCACCCGGGCGATCTCAACCACACGCTCATCTAATTCGTGTTCAAATTCGACGAAATCCGACATGTTTTACTCCATAACCGGCCTAGAACTCGAGGCCGCCCTCGCGGGCACCATCTGCCAGGGCTTTCACCCTGCCGATATACCGGTAGCCACCTCGGTCGAATACCACGCGCGAGATCCCTTGGGACTTGGCGCGCTCTGCCAGAGCTTTTCCAACCAGGCGGGCCTGTTCGCTCTTTTTCAGGCTGTCCATCTGGGCGCGCAGATCGTGGTCGATGCTCGATGCAGAAACCAGGGTCTTCCCGGCCTCATCGTCGATCACCTGGGCGTAGATTTCCGCCACGCTGCGAAACACATTCAGGCGAGGCCGCTCAGACGTGCCAGCGACGTGCTTGCGTACACGCGCATGCCGCCTGACCCGAGATTTAGAACGTGATTTATTCGCGCTCATATGATTACACCTTACCAGCTTTTCCAGCCTTACGGCGGATCTTCTCTTCCAGATACTTGATGCCCTTACCCTTATAAGGTTCCGGCGGACGGACCTGGCGAATGTTTGCTGCCATCTGCCCCACCAACTCTTTATCGTAGCCCATCACCTTGATCTGGCGTGATCTGGCGTCCCAATCAAAGCTGATGCCCTTGGGGGGCTCAATCACCACGGGATGCGAGTACCCAACATGCAAGACCAGGTCCTTACCCTGTACCTCGGCCCGGTACCCAACCCCATTGACTTCTAAGATTCTTTCAAAACCAGTGCTTACACCTAAGACCATGTTGCTGATCAGGGTGCGTGTCATCCCGTGCAAGGAGCGATGACCGCTTTCGTCGCTGGGACGCTGGACGATAACCTGTCCATTCTCAACAACAATCGTCATGGCAGCCGGAAATGTGCGCTGCATCTCGCCCTTAGGGCCTTTCACCAGCACATTCGAGCCCTTGATATCTATTTCAACACCCTTCGGTATAACTACCGGCGTGCGTCCAACTCGAGACACAATGACCTCCTCTACCAGACTTTGCAGAGAACTTCGCCTCCGACACCCAATTGGCGGGCGCGCTGGCCGGTCATCACACCTTTCGGCGTGGAGATAATAGCAATACCCATCCCGGAAAGCACCCAGGGGATTTCCCGCTTTCCGGTATACACCCGGCGACCGGGGCGGCTTACGCGCTGCAGGCCGTTGATGACGGGCTTACGCTCGCGCCGCTCGCCAATATACTTAAGGCGAACGCGCAATACTTTTTGCCCGGCTGCAGTGCCATCCACCACCTCATAGCTGCTGATAAAACCCTCATCTTTCAGGATTTTTGCAATCGATACCTTCAGCTTAGAGCTCGGCATTGCGACAGTGGTATGACCCGCCATCATAGCGTTGCGGATGCGAGTCAGCATATCGGCTATAGGATCCGTTATATTCATTCTCAGTCCCTCCGCCCGGCTACCAAGAAGATTTCACTACACCGGGGATTTTGCCCTGCAGTGCCAGGTCACGAAAACAAATCCGGCACAGGCCAAACCGGCGCAGGTATCCGCGCGGGCGACCACACACTTTGCAGCGATTCCGTACCCGAGTCGGGTATTTTCGCCGTATCTCACGAAAAGACATGCACTTTTTGGCCATTGGCTAACCTTCCTTTTTGAACGGCATGCCGAGCATTCTCAGCAGCTGCCTGCCTTCGTCATCATTGCGCGCCGTGGTGATAATGCTGACCTCCAGCCCGCGCAGCTTATCGATCTTGTCGTACTCGATCTCGGGGAAGACCAGCTGCTCGCGCAGCCCGAGTGTGTAATTTCCGCGGCCATCGAAAGCATCCGGGTTGATGCCGCGAAAGTCACGCACACGTGGCAGGGCGATGTTCATCAAACGGTCCAGGAAAGACCACATGCGCTCGCCACGCAGAGTTACCTTGACGCCAATCGCCCGGCCCTCGCGCAGTTTAAAATTGGCAATGCTTTTCCGGGCCTTGGTGATGATCGGTTTTTGTCCGGTGATCTGGGTGATGTCAGCCACGGCGGCTTCCAGAGACTTGGCGTTATCCAGCGCTTCACCAACACCGACGTTCACAACGACCTTATCGATGCGCGGCACCTGCATCGGGTTGCTCATCTTGAGCGACTTCATCAGGACCGGCGCAATCTCGTTTTCATAACGTTCTTTCAGAATATGGCTCATAATTATTCTCCAGCCGGCCTATCAGTCGATCAACGCCTGGCAGTTCTTGCAGATGCGCACAGACTCGCCCTCCTGGCGCTGCACACCGACCCGGGTCGGCTCGCTGCACTTTGGACAGACCAGCATCACATTCGAAAGATGGATCGAGCCTTCGTATTCGATGATGCCAGGGTTGATCGAACGTCTACCCTGGGTTTGCACCTGACGCTGATGTTTCTTCCGTATATTGACGCCCTGCACGACAACACGACCCTCATCAGGCAGGACCTTGATCACCTCGCCCCGTTTGCCCTTATCTTCGAGGCGCCCGCTGATCACTTCAACAATATCGCCTTTACGTATCTTTACCTTCACGATACTCGCTCCTGCAACTGCCAGCCCTAGAGCACTTCCGGGGCCAGCGATACAATCTTCATGAAGCCTTTCTCGCGCAACTCACGAGCAACCGGGCCGAATATGCGGGTTCCCTTAGGATTGTGACCGTCGGTATCGAGGATAACCGCTGCGTTATCGTCGAAGCGGATATAGGAACCATCGTCACGCCGCCATTCCTTTGTACAGCGTACAATCACTGCCCGGACAATTTCGCTCTTTTTCACTGCACCCTGAGGCGAGGAGGATTTGACCGTCGCAACAACCACATCTCCAATGCTGCCATAACGGCGAGTGGAGCCGCTCATGATATGGATCACCAGGAGCTCGCGGGCGCCAGTGTTATCGGCTACTTTTAACCGAGACTCCTGCTGGATCATTCCTCACTCTCCACGACCGGCTCACTGGCGGCGATATCGCGGCGGATGATTTCTTCCACCACCCAACGCTTGTTGCGTGAGATTGGATTGCTCTCCACGACGCGTACATGATCGCCGATCTGGCAACCCAGCTCGTCGTGGGCCATTATTCGCCTCTGGCTGCTCACTACTTTCTTATATAAACGATGCCGATAAGTGCGGGTAATCTCGACGACTACCGTCTTATCCATCTTATCGCTGGTCACTACACCGGTTAATCGGCGCCGAGTGTTCATGCTTCACCTTCTTGCTGAGCCGCACTCTCACGCTCGTTGAGGATGGTCAACAGGCGTGCGATATCGCGGCGAATTTGGCTCAGGCGGGTGTAATCGCTCAGCCCGCCGATCGCCATTTGAAAACGCAAATTCATCAGCTCTTCCCGGGCATCGTTGAGCCGCGCGTGGAGCTGGTCAGTAGATAGGTCGCGGATCTCAGCTGATTTCATGCTTCACCCCCTACCTGGTCATACCGTCCAATGATCTTGGTCTTGATGGAAAACTTGTATTGGGCCAGCGCAAGGGCCTCGTGAGCGACGTCTTCTGGCACACCACCACCGACTTCGAACATTACCCGTCCGGGCTTGATAACCGCTACCCAGAACTCCACGTTGCCTTTCCCTTTACCCATGCGCGTTTCAGCCGGCTTTTTCGTTACAGGTTTATCAGGGAAAATGCGGATCCAGACTTTCCCGTGGCGGCGCAGCGCACGCACGATCGCACGGCGAGCAGCCTCAATCTGGCGGGCTGTCACCCAACCCGGTTCCAGAGCCATTAAGCCAAAATCACCGAAGGTGACTTCAGCCCCACGTTGGGCTTTCCCCTTCATACGTCCGCGCATTTGCTTGCGCCATTTAACACGCTTTGGCATTAACATAATTCAACCTCAAAGTCCGAGATTAGAGAGTAGTGAAGCGAGAGTCGTCCTCGGTCTGGTAATCCTGACTTACTCACGATTCTCTATTCTCGAATCTCTAATGTCTATTCACTAACGTAAACACCCTCGGTCGTCTGGATCTTGTCTTCGAGCTCAGGGAGTACTTCGCCTTTATATATCCAGACCTTCACGCCGATTTGCCCGTAGGTTGTAGTAGCCTCAGACATAGCGTAATCGATATCGGCGCGCAGGGTCTGGCGCGGTACCTGACCTTCGCGCATATTCACGGTGCGAGCCATTTCAGCGCCGCTCAGGCGACCGGAGACTTCCAGGCGGATGCCTTCGCCTCCCTGGCGGATGCACTGCTGGATGGCGCGCTTCATCGCACGCTGGTAGCTGATACGGCGCTCGAGCTGGTCGGCGATATTTTCTGCCACCAGGTAAGCGTCCAGATCAGGGGATTTGATCTCCTTGATCTCCAGGTCAATCTTCTTGCCCACCACAGCTTCAAGGCTCTGGCGCATCTTCTTCACGCTCTCGCCCTTGCGCCCGATCAGGATGCCGGGTTTGGCTGTGTGAACTACAATCTTGACTTTACCGGGAAATCGTTCGATCTCAATGCGAGATACGCCCGCTTTGACGGCCTCTTTGCGGATCAATTTGCGCAAGGCGAAATCCTGGTGCAGCTGAGAAACGTAATCTCCGCCTTCAGCGTACCAGCGACCTTCCCAGGTCTTGTTGATCTTCAGACGAAAACCGATTGGATGTACTTTACGACCCATATGATCTCCTTGGCACTGCGCAATCTGCAGATTGATGCAGGTCGCAGCCTATTCTTGTGAATTACTGCCGCTCCCGCAGGATAACCGTGAGATGCGAAGTACGCCGCAACCATGGCTTGAACCGGCCGCGCGCCCCAAAGCGACGCCACTTGCGTGTTGGAGCTTCATCCGAAAAGATGCGGTACACATAAAGGTCATCCCGACTGACGCCGAAGTTTTCCTCGGCATTGGCTGCAGCAGAGGTGAGGACCTTCGATATCGGGTCCGCCGCGGCGTTAGTTACGAACTTGAGCTCAGTCAGCGCTTCGTTGACACCTTTGCCGCGAATTAGATCAACGACCAGACGCATTTTCTGCGCCGAGTACGGGAGGAAGCGGGCATGGGCGCGAATATCTGTTTCCATGACTTTCTAACCTTTCTTCACCTTTTTCTCGGCGACATGCCCGCGGAAGGTGCGCGTCGGCGCGAATTCACCCAGGCGGTGACCCACCATATTCTCAGTAACATAGATCGGCACGTGCCGGCGGCCATCATGCACCGCGATCGTGTGCCCTACCATCTGAGGAAAGATGGTGCTGGCGCGGCTCCAGGTGCGGATAACTTTCTTCTCGCCACGCTCGTTCATCAACTCGATTTTCTTGAGCAGTTTCGGTTCAACGTACGGACCTTTTTTCAATGATCTTCCCATGGGATCATCTCCGTTACTATGTGTTCAGCAGGTCGCAGAAGGCCGACGACCTAACCCAATCTCTAGCGTTTCTTTCCACGCCGCCGCACAATGTACTGTTCGGTTCTCTTATTGCGGCGTGTTTTATACCCGCGCGTGGGCTTTCCCCACGGGCTCTTCGGGCCGGGCATACCGACCGGCTGGCGACCTTCACCACCGCCGTGCGGGTGATCGCGAGGTGACATCGCCGTACCGCGTACCGTCGGGCGGATGCCCAGGTGGCGCTTGCGACCGGCTTTACCCAGCTTGATATTGCTGTGCTCCAGATTGCCCACCTGACCAATCGTGGCATAGCAAACCTGGTGGATCAGGCGGACTTCCCCAGAAGGCAGCCGTACCTGGGCAAAATCGCCTTCCTTCGCCAATAACTGGGCAGCTCCACCCGCTGAACGCACCAGCTGGGCACCTTTTCCATGCTTCAATTCGATATTATGCATCAGCGTGCCAACCGGGATATTGGCGATCGGCAAGCAGTTTCCAGGGCGGATTTCGGCATTCGGACCCGACATGACCGTGTCGCCAACGCGCAGGTCTAAAGGAGCAACGATGTAGCGCTTCTCACCGTCCGCGTATGTCAGCAGGGCCAGGCGTGCGGTCCGGTTGGGATCATATTCGATCGCAGATACTCTGGCAGGGATGCCAAATTTTTCCCTTTTGTAGTCTACAATCCGGATATGGCGTCGATGACCGCCACCTCTATGCCGCACGGTTACGCGCCCGTACAGATTTCGACCACCGCTCTTGCGCAGCGGCATCAGCAGGGCGCGCTCGGGGGTATCTTTGGTGATTTCCTCGAAGGAATAGCCAGTCATCCCACGCTGACCAGGAGTTGTTGGCTTATACTTCTTTACTGCCATCACTTCACCCCTTCAAATATGTCAATCGTGTCGTCCGGGGCAAGGGTCACAACCGCTTTCTTGTAACCGCTACGGCGTACCATTACCCGCCGGCTGCGTACACGCCGGGTGCGCTTTGCTGGCATGTTGATAATATTTACCCTCAAAACGTCCACGTCAAATAAAGTCTCTACCGCATCCTTCACCAGGACCTTGGTCGCATCATGAGCAACTTCGAAAACGTATTGGTGAAGAGCGCTGTTCAAGTAATTCGATTTCTCTGTGATCAGCGGGCGGCGAAGCACATCATATATTGTGCTCATGGCTACCTCCAGGCTAACCCAGGTACGATTCCAGCACATCCAGCGCTTTGAGCGGAAGGATGACTTTGTCGTAACCGAACAAGTCTCGGATATTGAGATAATTCGCCAGCAAGGTCTTCGTCTCTGGCAGGTTGGTCGCCGAACGGATTACCAGTTCGTAATCTGCGTCCTTCTCGGGGATCAAGATCAGAACGGTCGAATCACCAACCAGGCGTTGTAGAGCCTGGGCGACCAGGCGGGTCTTCGGCTCGGAGAGCTTGAACTCATCCAATACCACGATGCCGTCCTCCGACGCCTTTACAGATAGAGCTGACCGCAAGGCGGCGCGGCGCATTTTGCGCGGCATTAGCTGGGAGTAATCTCTCGGTTTTGGCGTATGTATTTTTCCGCCGCCAACCCATTGAGCTGCCCGAATAGAACCCTGGCGAGCTCGCCCGGTGCCTTTTTGGCGCCAGGGCTTGCGACCGCCACCAGCAACCTCGCTGCGGCCTTTGGTTTTATGGGTGCCCAGGCGGCTGTTCGCCATCTGGCGGACATAAGCCTGGTGCATCAAATCGATATTTATCGGGGCTTCGAAGATCCTTGCCGGCAGCTCCACCGTGCTGACCTTCTGGCCCTCTAGGTTCAAGACATCAAGTTCCATCACACGTCGCTCCAATCACTGGTTACTGCTTGCGTGCACCCTTGATCATAACCACGCCGCCCTTGGGACCGGGTACTGCACCACGCACACCCAGTAAGTTGCGCTCGGCGTCCACCAGAACGACCGACAGATTCTGGACGGTCACGCGATCAAAGCCCATATGGCCTGCGCCGCGCGCGCCCTTGAAGACGCGTCCTGGCGTAGTCCCCGAGCCGCGCGAGCCTGGCGCCCGCTGGCGATCGGACTGACCGTGAGTTTTGATGCCACCAGCGAAATGGTAGCGCTTCACAGGACCCGCAAATCCTTTGCCTTTGCTTGTGCCGATTAAGTCCACATGCTCGCCGACGGAGAACACCTGTTCCACGGTGATCTTCTCGCCTTCCTTCACACCGGGATCTTTCTCGCGAAACTCACGCAAAAAGCGCAACGGAGGCATACTATTGCGCTTCAGGTGCCCTAACTGTCCGCCGGACAGCCGTTTCGGCTTGACCTCTTCGAAACCCAGCTGCACCGCAGAATAGCCATCGTGCTCGGGAAGGCGCACCTGGGTTACATAGCACGGCCCAGCTTCGATCAGAGTCACCGGGATTGCACTACCGGCATCGTCGAAAATCTGGGTCATGCCGACTTTCTTGCCAATCAGCCCTTTCAACATCTCGATTTTCTCCTAAATTCATAATATTCGGGACTGTCAGCCTGGGCTTGGCTGCATCATCCCTGACCGCAACGCAGTCATCCAATCCGCCGCGAAACAGGTTGGGTTGTGGGTTCGCGAACGAGATCGTTCTTACGCTGCCAATGGTTGTGGTGAGATCGTAGCGATTAGTGGACTGCCACGTTGCGCAACATCCTCACTGCAGATTGGTTATATTTTTATTTCAATGTCCACGCCTGCCGGCAGGTTCAGGCGCATCAGCATATCAATTGTTTTCGAATCGGGATCCAGCACATCGATCAAGCGATTATGCGTACGGATCTCAAAATGCTCATGAGAATCTTTATCAATAAAGGTCGAGCGCCGGACCGTGAATCGCTCCACGCGCGTAGGCAGCGGAACCGGTCCGACAACCCGGGCGCCTGTGCGTTCTGCGGTCTCAACAATGCGCTTCGCAGATTGGTCCAGAACGCGATGATCGTATGCTTTAAGGCGGATGCGAATTTTCTGCTTAGCCATATCTAATCCTAATCCAGAATCTTAGTGATCACGCCAGCGCCGACGGTCAGGCC
>CAZGIX010000064.1:16880-22471 GCA_964525785.1 uncultured Anaerolineaceae bacterium | reverse complement strand
AACGATTCGATGCGCACAGGGGAACCCAAAGGAGATCAAAATCCCGGGTTTCATTCTGCTGCCTCGCTTAAATCTATATTTGAGAGATGAAAAATGGTAATCATACGGAATATTGTGTTGATACTCGCTGGCATTGTAATTGCCGTTGGCTTACTGGGCTGGCTGGGTTTGCAGGTGCAGCCAAAATCCTTTCCGGCATACCCGGATAAGACTCCGCAGCTGAAAACTGTGTCACTGCCTGCCGGGCTCCCGGCACCGGTGGAGCGCTTCTACCGCACCATATATGGTGAAGAGCTCCCGGTGATCGAGACGGTGGTCATTCAAGGCAGGGGGGTTATGAAGCCATTTATGAATATCTCTATACCGGCACGCTTTGTTTTTGTGCACAACGCCGGCAAGGATTACCGCCATTACTTCGAGGCGACCCTGTTTGGACTCCCGCTGATGAAGGTGAACGAGGGGTATATCGATGGGGCGAGCTTCTTCGAAAGCCCCATGGGGAGCTACTACGACGATGCGAATTCCAACCAGGGCGCGAACCTCGCTTTGTGGGCTGAGGCAGCCTGGTTCCCTGCGCTGTGGGTGACGGACCTGCGCGCCCGCTGGGAACCCGTGGACGAGCAAACGGCGCTGCTGTATGTGCCTTATGAAGACGACGAGGAGAACTTTGTGGTGCGCTTCAATCCTCAGACGGGTCTGATTGATACTATGGAGGCTATGCGCTACCGCGACCCTGGAGAGGGCAAAGCCAAAATCTTGTGGATCGTCCGCACCGAGACAAGCCAGCCGCTGCCAGGGACCAATATCAGCCCGGTCGGTTCGGCCATGTGGCTGGACCAGGGCAAACCCTGGGCGTACTTCAGCGTGGAAGAGCTAATCTACAATGTGGATGTGAGCGCCTATATCCGCCAGAGAGGACATTGAGGAGAACAGAAACAGTGATATTCGTTACATGACTAGGTATATATAAATTTGTATAATAAATCAGGTAGCTGAGCCATAAGTAAAAATGAACCAGCTTCAAGGCGGGCGTATCCACATTTCCGGTACCGTCCAGGGGGTCGGGTTCCGTCCGTTTGTTTACAGCCTGGCTGCTCGATTGAAGCTGACCGGCTGGGTACGCAACACCACTGCCGGTGTGGATATCGAAGTGGATGGGGAGCAAGCCGCCATGGAGGCTTTTGTTCATCTGCTGCGGTCGGAAGCACCTCCACTCGCCGTTATTGACGAGCTCACTTTTGTACCTCAACCAATTCATAATTTCACCCGCTTCGAGATCAGCCCATCCCAACCGGTGGAAGGCGCTTTTCAGCCTATCTCACCCGATGTTTGCGTCTGCCCGGACTGCATTCGGGAGATGCACACACCGTCTGATCGGCGCTTTCTCTACCCCTTCATCAACTGCACAAATTGCGGTCCGCGTTTTACCATTATCACCGACCTCCCTTATGACCGGCCAAACACGACGATGGCTTCGTTCGAGCTGTGCCCCGCATGTGCGGCTGAATACGCACAGCCGCTCGACCGGCGTTTTCACGCCCAGCCTGTCGCCTGCCCAGTCTGCGGCCCTCAGATACGGGTGGAATATGCCGGCGTACACATCGAAAATCAGGACGACCACCCGCGGGATTCTATGTCGTCTGAAAATCCGATCCAAACTGTTCAGCGATACCTGAATGAAGGAAAAGTCGTGGCGATAAAGGGCCTGGGTGGGTTCCATCTCGCCTGTGATGCAACCAATGCGGAGGCTGTGGCCCTTTTGCGTCAGCGCAAGCTGCGCGTCGATAAGCCGTTTGCTCTTATGATGCCGAACCTGGAAACGATAGAAGCGCACTGTATTACCAGCCCGAAAGAGCGCAAGCTGTTGGAGTCTCGAGAGCGTAGTGTGGTGATCCTGAAAAAGCGTCCAGGATCCTCGGTCTCAGAAGAGGTAGCTCCCAAGCAAAACACCCTTGGCGTAATGCTTCCGTATACACCCCTTCACTACCTGCTTTTCGAGTCGCAGCCTGGCTCAGCCGGGGCAGAGCCTCCTAAGGTTTTGGTAATGACCAGCGGAAACCTGAGCGAAGAGCCTATTGCCACGGAAAATGAAGATGCTCTCCGGCGCCTTTCCGTGCTTGCAGACGCGTTTCTGATGCACAACCGGCCTATCCGCACACGCTGTGATGATTCTGTAGTAAGGGTGGCAGACTTTGGAAAAGAGGCACCAGCAGGCTCGCGGGCCAGGCGAGCAAAAGAGGCAGTCCTATATTACCGCCGGTCCCGCGGTTATGCACCCTCGCCCATCTCTCTCCCCTGGGAAACCCCGGTTATCCTGGCAGCTGGCGCGGAGCTGAAAAATACTTTCTGCTTCACGCGCCAGCGTTACGCCTTCCTCAGCCACCATATCGGCGATCTGCAAAACTACGAAACGCTTCAGTCTTACGTTGACGGAATCGAGCATTTTGAGCGCCTGTTCCGATTAAAACCGCAAGCCATCGCCTATGATCTTCACCCAGATTATATGGCAACACGCTACGCAATCGAGCGATCTGACCGCGAGGAATTAGCGTGCACTGGCATCCAGCACCACCATGCCCATATCGCCGCCTGCATGGCAGACAACCAGCTTCCCACAGAGCGCGTGGTATTGGGAGTTGCCTTCGACGGAACCGGGCTCGGAACGGATGGCGCAATCTGGGGCGGAGAGTTTCTGCTTGCCGGTTATCAAGCCTCCCCTCCACACGGCATTGGAACCTCCGGTTTTCGCCGGATAGCACACCTATCCAATCTACCTCTCCCAGGAGGCGACGCCGCCATTCGATGGCCCGCCCGAACCGCACTGGCTTATCTTTGGAAGTCAGGAATTGAGTGGGAGTTAAACCTTCCATGCACTGGTTCATTATCCAATGAAGAACGCGCCATTCTACACGCTCAACTTGAGCACCGGTTGAATACCCCGCTGACTTCCAGCATGGGCCGCTTATTTGATGCCGTGGCTTCTCTTGCAGATGTCAGGCATAAGATAAATTATGAAGCTCAAGCGGCAGTCGAGTTAGAAATCCTGGCCGATCCGGACGAGGACGGCGAGTATTCATTTGATATTCAGCCACCTACTGGAGACGCATTTTGCTACCTGATTAACCCGGCGCCTGTATTCGAAAAGGTGGTCAAGGATTTTCATACCGGCTGCTCTGCTTCCACCATTTCTGCCCGGTTCCATAACGGTTGTGCTCGTATGGTTACGGATATGTGCCAGGAGCTACGCAAGCTAACTGGTATAGATGAGGTCGCTTTGAGCGGAGGGGTGTGGCAAAATACGCTCCTGCTGAGAAAAACCGTCCTCATGCTCGAAGGGGATGGCTTTCACGTATATATTCCACAGGCGATTCCGGCTAATGATGGGGGGCTGGCGCTCGGTCAAGCCGTAATCGCTGCAAGACGATTGATTAATCAGGAGCTTTGATATGTGCCTCGGGATTCCAGGAAAAATCCTTGATATTTACAACGCCAACGGCTTATTAATGGGCAGGATCGATTTTGGTGGTGTAAGCCGGGAAGTCTGTCTCGTATATGTTCCCGAAGCGAAGGTCGGCGACTACGCCATCATCCATGTCGGATTTGCCTTAAACCTGCTGAGCGAGCAAGAGGCTCAAGAAACGCTAGAGCTGCTCACACAGATGGTTGAGCCAGATATAACAGACATGGAAGAAAAGAACCTGGGACACAGCCAGTGACCGGATGAAAATGGAATGAAATACCTGAGCGAATATCGAGATCCAAAATTGGTGCACGCCGCACTGGCCGATATCCACAAGAGCGTCACCCGTCCATGGGTTATCATGGAAATTTGCGGGGGCCAAACCCATACGATCCTACGCCATGGACTGGACCAACTGCTGCCTCCCCAAATCGAGCTGGTCCACGGGCCGGGCTGCCCTGTTTGCGTTACCTCACTGGAATCGATTGACAAAGCCCTGGCTATCGCCTCAAACACAGAGGTTATCTTTGCCACCTATGGGGATATGTTACGGGTCCCGGGCTCTGAACGCGATTTGTATTCTGTGCGTGCACGCGGTGGGGATGTTCGGGTCGTCTATTCGCCGCTCGATGCTGTCAAGCTTGCGCAGGAGAATCCTCAAAAACAGATCGTATTCTTCGCTATCGGATTTGAAACGACTGCCCCGGCAAACTGCATGAGCGTCCTACAGGCAAGAAACCTTGGGCTGGAGAACTATTCCATCCTGGTATCGCACGTGCGCGTTCCACCCGCTATGCAAGCCATCCTTTCCTCCCCTACCAATCGGGTACAGGCATTCCTGGCTGCCGGGCACGTTTGCGCGGTGATGGGATATTGGGAATACCCGCCGATTGCAGAAAAGTATCGGGTGCCGGTGGTGGTTACGGGCTTTGAACCGCTGGATATATGCGTTGGGATCCTCAAGGCAGTCCGAATGCTTGAGGCAGGCAGCTACAAGGTGGAAAACGAGTATGCCCGGGTAGTAACCTATGCGGGAAATCAGCATGGGCAGGCGATTATAAAAGAAGTCCTTATGGAGACTGACCGGAATTGGCGCGGGATTGGAATGATACCCGGCAGCGGGTGGACTCTCAGGCCCGAATATGAGAAGTTCGATGCTGAGAAGCGTTTTAAGGTAGAAAGCGTGCGACCCAGCGAATCTCCGCTATGCATCGCGGGGCAGATCTTGCAGGGTCTGAAGAAGCCCAACGAGTGCCAGGCTTTTGGAAAGCCCTGCACACCGGAAAGCCCTCTAGGAGCGACGATGGTCTCGTCAGAAGGTGCCTGCTCAGCTTATTACCGGTACCGTAAAATAGATTAGGAAATCAGGACTATGAATGAAAACTCCGGCTTAGACTTCGAAAGCGCAGCCTGCCCTCTACCCTTCCAGCATACTGCGCAGATCGTATTGGGACACGGGAGCGGGGGCAAGATGTCTCACGATCTTGTCGCCCGGCTGTTCGTGCCCAGTTTCGACAATCCCGTTTTGAGAGCGGGCGATGACGCAGGAGTTGTGGAGCTGTCGATTGGAGAGCGGTTGGCAATCAGCACAGATTCGCACGTGGTCTGGCCGCTTTTTTTCCCGGGCGGCGATATCGGGCGTCTGGCGATCTGCGGAACCGTGAATGATGTCGCCGTCATGGGCGCCGAGCCAAAGTGGATCACCGCCGGCTTCATCCTGGAGGAAGGATTGGAGGTGGAAATTCTGCAAAGAGTGATCGCTTCCATGCAGACAGCAACCGCGGAAGCCGGCATCGAACTAATCGCTGGAGATACCAAGGTCGTTCAAAGAGGTAAGGCGGATGGGCTGTATATCAATACCACCGGTATTGGCATAGTCCGCTCTGGAATTTCACCCAACGGGTCACGGGCTGAAGAGGGAGATATCATCCTCCTGACCGGGACGATCGGCGACCACGGCATGGCTGTCGTGAGCGCCCGAGGCGACCTGGGATTTACCAGTTCGATCTGCAGTGACACTGCCCCGTTGAACCAAATGGTCAGGTCAGCCCTGGATGCTGCTGGAGATGGAATTCACGTGATGCGCGATCCCACCCGGGGAGGGTTGGCAACCACGCTCAATGAGATTGCC
>CAZGIX010000064.1:0-16780 GCA_964525785.1 uncultured Anaerolineaceae bacterium | reverse complement strand
TCTTTAAATAGCCTGGCGTAAGCCAATCCACATCCCGCGAACAGCGGGGCGTTTTAAGAATAGAAAGGCCAGATCTTTATACGGCTCGTCGCCGGTCAGCATCCCCCATAAGATGCGCATATGGATTCTCTGCTCGGGAGGGAATTCCATTTCACTGCGAACGGCACGCGTCCAGCCTGCCAATAAGAAAGGCGTCTTGAGGGTAAATTCCCATAACCGGAATAGAATCCGTCCGTACGCGTTGTCGGCTGCAATACTGTTGCAGTAAGGTAAATAACCTTTTCGAAAAGCATGCGCCGTAATGCCGTCTGAGACGGCAACCCGCATGGCCGTTTTTGCTGTAAAAAAAGCGGACCCAATCCCATCCTTATATAGCCTGGTAACCGCTGCATCGCCCACCGCTACCCACCGGTCACCGAAGAAGTGTTTTGCCGGGCGGATGGCGATGCGCGGGGCGCATCCGCAAAGACCAAACAATCCCGCCTGGTCTGGACCAATCTCCACCGAATCGATAAACCGGGTGACTGCATCTTGGGTCAACCGGTGGCCCAGCAAGGACACATTCAAGGAGCGTCCCTTGGGTGTCAGGACGGCAAAAACCATTCCGGGCGGCTGTTTCAAATAAACATTGACCTCATCGCTGGGCCAGGAATCCGGACGCAGCACTTCATCCTGCACCATCATTTCGGTCACTGGACCCCGGTACCGGAAGGAAGGTGCTAACGGATTGTTACTGCTCACCCCGGTCGCCAGGACCACCAGGTCCGCCGGGAAGCTCTCCTTTGAAGTAGAAACGATTGGCAGCTCTTCATTCGTTACCTTCGTAATACAGGCATGGATCAGCCGAGCGCCGCGGGAGCAAGCTTGAGATAGGAGATAGCGGTCAAAGCTTCCTGGGGGCTCACCGGTTAGAAGATGTGGGCCTCCTCCACGGTAGACGCTTACGATTCGCCGGCGGGAGTCGGGTTGGTTAATTCGGAGGATATCGCCATCGACGTGAACCGAATAGGAGTGAAGCTCCGATTGGATCACCTCCTTCGGGAGCGACAGCTCCAGCGTTGCAAGACCGTTCAACATGCGGGTGGATAAAATCCCTGCACAGCCTTTGCAGCCCCTCGGTCCCAGGGCACTATGGTCTCGCGGCTCAAAAATCGTGATGTCAAGTCGGATCCCCTTCTGGCGCGCGAATTGGAGAAGGTGCAGAGCAGACAGTGATCCTGCCGGCCCACCCCCGATGATACACACACGACTGCCGTCCACCAGCTTCGGTTCCATCGTACCTCCACTCCAATATTGCTGATGCGCCACGATTTAAAAGCAGACCGCAGACACCCGGCTACGATCCTACGCTGCGGTGTTTGCGGTCCTGCGAAAGGTACCGGTATCAACCGCAATACTGCTGCAGCACCTCTACCAGCTCGCCTTCAGCATCCCGGATCTCTATTTCCAGAGGCATTTGTCCTGGCAGAGAATGTGTGGCGCAGCCGAAACAAGGATCGTATGAACGGAAGGCCATTTCCACTTTATTCAGCAGACCATTGGAAATGACCGTCCCCTTTTTGATGAGCGATTGGGCAGCCTTTTTGATCGAAATGGTGATGGGCGCATAATTGTTGGTCGTCCCGACGATCAAATTGACCTTGGTGAGGATCCCGTTCTCGTCTGTCCAGTAATGGTGAGTGAGGGTCCCCCGGGGGGCTTCGACGGATCCCACCCCCTCGAGCGGGACTTCTGTCACAACCGGACGTACGTCCGGGTCAGTAATCTCGCCGTCGGTAGCCAGCTCCAGCATCCGCTCAGCGGCGTATAGCAGCTCGATCAATCTGGCCCAGTGGGTTGCCAACTGGAAGTGGACGGGTTGGTAACGACCATTGACCTTTTTACTGCCCAACGTGGTAAACATCTTCTCGTAAAATTCCTGGGCGCACGGAGTGGCCATCCCGTCTGCAGCATTGAGCCGGGATAAGGGCGTGGCGCAGTATACGCCACTGTCGCAGCCGTCGGTAAAGCCTTTCCAGCCCACCTGTTTCAAGTAAGGAAATTTTAGATAGGTCCAGGGTTCGACGTGTTCGGCGATCTGGCGCGGGTACTGGCGAGGTTCGTATTTTACAAATTCACCCCCGTCCGGATCGACCACACGGATCATCCCATCGTAGAAATTGACGTGATTCTGCTCGTCGACGGTCCCCATAGAATAGGTGCGCTGAGTATAGGCATCCGAGAGGATCAGCTCCACATAACCCGGGTTGCCCAGGACAATATCCTCAAAAAGCTGTAAACTAAATAGTGCAAAGCCGACGTTTTGACGGGCAATCCCCTCGATCTCATCCCGCTCCTGCTCCGTGATCGCCCGGCTCCAACCACCAGGCAGCCCAGCGACCGGATGGACTCCCCGCCCCCCCAGCAGTTGGATGACATGATGGTTGCGCTGGCGGCATTCGATGACCTGCTTCCCGATCTCCACACCCACCTTATGGACAACGCCCAGGATGTTGCGTTCGGCAGCTGGAGCTTCCGGTCCCATCACGAAATCAGGCCCGCCAAGGGCGTAGAAATGCGTGGTGTGGTCCGCCACGAAGAAGGCTGAGTAGAACATTTCTCGTAGCTTTTTGACGGCAGAGGAGGGTTCGATATGAAACAACGCATCCAGAGCCTTTGTGGATGCCATATGGTGAGCTTCCGGGCACACACCGCAGATCCGGTTCGTGATGCGCGGCATTTCTTCTGCCGGTCGCCCAACGCAAAATTGTTCGAAGCCGCGCAGCTCCGGGATTTGGAAGTAAACGTTGGCGACCTCACCTTCTTCGTCCAGGAAGATATCGATCTTCCCGTGCCCTTCCAGCCGGGTGATTGGATCGATGCGAATGCGTTCCATCAGGCCGCTCCTTTCTCGCGGGTGTTGTTCCCTTGTATTCGTGATCTGAAGAGCGTGGATCTCGACATCCCAAACCGGTAGAATGTCCCAGCCGGATCAGCCAGTGTCCTGACCGCCTCATTTATCTGGCGATTAATCTCGTGCTCGGGCTCCCCTGGCTTCCCGGCACGGATCCCTGATGAGATCGCACTCAACATTTTCACGCCCTGGTCTTCGACGCCATCAAGGGGTCCATAGCATCCACGGCAGCCCATCCCAACTGAGGGACAAAGAGCCCCGCAGCCGCTGCGAGTAGCCGGTCCCATGCAAACCAGGCCCTGTTCCAGCAAACACAACCCTGGCTGTGGATTGATCTCATACGGGCGGTAGAAACGCTGGATCTCTTTTTCGTGCTTTTCCAATGAACATTCGTCGCAGACCGCCACCTGACCTGCGCCGATCACTGCTCCCTTTGGGGGCAGCGCAGTCCCAGACAGCAAAGCACCGACCACTACTTGCAGCACCGCCCAAATCTGGTGAGCTTCGGGCGGGCAGCCCGGGATGGTGTAATCGACATCCACCACATCCGCGAGCGCCTTCACCGACGGGTAGAATTCAGGTATATTCAGCTCTCCCTCCAAGGCATTAAACCGGGACTGCGGGAGGATGCGCCCGGGGTTGTCGATCGAAGGGTTGTCCAGGTATACAGTGTTGAAGATGCTGTTTTTGGAGGTAAGGTTTGCCAGGGCGGGGATTCCTCCCGCGGCAGAGCAGGAACCGAATGCGACCAGGATTTTCGACTTTCTGCGCAGCAGGTGAGCAATTTCCTCGTTTTCCGAGTTTCGAATCGCCCCGTTGAACAGGCAGAGATCGATATACCCATCCGGGTAGCCGCGTACGTCATCGTATTTGAAGTCAGCTGCTACTGGCCAAAAGGCGATGTCAAAAACTGCGTCGACCTCCAAAATGTGCTCGCCGATGTTGAGCACCGCAATTTCGCAGCCTCCGCAAGAAGCTGCCCAGTACATGGCGAACTTTGGTTTTCCATTTTCAGCCATCAGCGAACCTCCTGTATGCTGGAAACGCTCTCGCTCACACCTGCCGTCTGGGCTTCACGGTGGTTAGAACCGTCCAAGACCGATTTGGGCCATTGGAGCGGGCCGAGCTCTTTCAGCTTTGCCGTCATCTGGTCAACCGCTTCTGCCAGCTTGGGTCCCTCGGATGCAGAAGCCCACAAAATCTGAACACGTTCTGGCTCGATACCGAACTGCATGAGGAGGCGTTGGAGCAGGGCATGGCGCCGTAAGGCCTTTAAGTTTCCTTCGATGTAGTGACATTCCCCTGGGTGGCAGCCAGCGATCAGGACTCCATCGGCGCCATCTGCCAGGGCTTTCAGGACCATTTCTGGTTCCACCCTCCCGCTGCACATCACACGGATTGGCCTCATGTTTGGCGCGTAACGCAGCCGGGCTGTCCCAGCCAGGTCAGCAGCCCGGTAGGAGCACCAGTTGCATAAAAATCCGACGATGATTGGCTCATAGCTCTCACTCATGTCTCGTTCCTCCTGGTTGAGGCGCATATTGGCGCACCTAAACGAGTTCCGGGCTGGCTTCCCTCACATCCCACAAGATGCCTGCGATCTGGGACATGATTTGGTCATGGGTAAAATGTGCCCCAGAGATGGCTGCACTTGGGCATGCAGCGACACAGGTTCCACAACCCTGGCAGAGGGCCGTGAGAACTTCAGATTTTTTCTGGTCATCGTGGAAGATGATGGCGCTGTAGGGGCATAGGTTGTTGCAAATGCGGCAGCCCGAGCAGCGCTCAGCGTCGATCGAGGCCTTCACCGGCTCCATCATAACCGTCTTTTGGGTAATCACACCCATCACGCGGGCTGCCGCGGCAGAGGCCTGAGCTACCGATTCGGGGATCGCCATGGGTGACTGGCAGGCACCAGCGATGTAGATGCCTTCGACCATGGTCATAACAGGGTCGAGCTTGGGATGGCGCTCGATGAAAAAGCCGTTGAAGTCGCATCCCAGACCAAACATATTGGCCACCTGGCGAGAATCACGCGAGGCTTCCACCCCCACACTCAACACGACCATGTCGACCGGGATGCGCCTTTGACTGCCGTATAGGGTGTCGAATGCCTGGACGATTAATTTACCCTCTTCTTCCACGGTGCGGGCTGCATCTGTGACCTCAGCGACCCGACCGCGAATAAAGTGGACGCCTTCTTTCATCACCCGGTGATAGAACTCCTCATATCGCTTTCCTGCCGCACGGATATCGATATAAAAGTTGGTAACTTCAGCATGAGGGAGGCGTTCCTTGATCAGGTGAGCGAACTTCAAGGAGTACATGCAGCAAACACGCGAGCAGTACTCGTTGTTGTTCTCGTCTCTCGACCCCACGCAGTGGATGATAGCAATGCTCTTGGGCTCGGTCTGACCATCTCTGAGCACGATCTTGCCCGCGGTCGGGCCGGCGGCGTTGACCATGCGCTCGAACTCGACGCTGGTGAACACGTTGGCCAGTCTGCCGTACCCATACTGGGAGATTTTCCGGGCATCAAACGGATCGTAGCCGGTGGCAAGGATGATATTCCCTACTTCCATAGTAAGGATCTCATCTTTTTGATTGAAGTCAATTGCACCTGGAGGGCAGAAGATTTCACAAGCTTTGCACTTCCCTTTGACAAAGTAGGTGCAGGAGGTCGTGTCGATAACGGGATACTTGGGAACGGCTTGCGGGAATGGACGGTAAATTGCTTTTCGGGTGCCCAGACCTGCGTTGAAAACCTCGTCGGTGACTTTCTTTGGACATTTTTCTTCACAGATCGCACAGCCTGTGCACAGCTCCTCGTTGACATACCGGGCTTTCTTCCGCACCGTAATGGTGAAGTTGCCAAGATAACCCTCCACCGCTTCCACTTCACTGTAGGTAAGCAGTGTAATATTTGGATGCTGTCCGGCTTCTACCATCCTTGGGGTAAGGATGCAGGCGGCGCAGTCGAGCGTGGGAAAAGTTTTATCCCATTGCGCCATGTGCCCACCGATAGAGGGTTCCCGTTCGACCAGGTAGACCTTGCACCCGGCGTTCGCCAGCTCTAAAGCAGCCGTAATCCCGGTGATGCCGCCGCCCAGGACCAGGGTATCGGGTTTGATATCTACCGGGATGGGCTCGAGGGGGAACTGCTGGACGACGCGGTCTATGGCGCCGCGGGTCATAGATTTTGCCTTGTGGGTGGCTGCATCATGATCTTCGGTAGCCCATGAGTCCAGCTCCCGGATGTTTGCCATCTCAAAGAGGTACGGATTCAGGCCTGCCCGGCTGCACGCGGAGCGAAATGTCTTCTCGTGCAGGTGGGGTGAACAGGCAGAGACGACCACCCGGGTCAGGCCCTGTTCCTTGATGTCCGCGATGATCAGCTCTTGACCCAGACTGGAGCACATGAACTTGTATTCGCGGGCGATGGCGACGTTTGGCTGCAGGCTCGCCCAGCGAGTCACTTCATTGACGTCTACCACTCCGGAAATGTTGGTGCCGCAGTGACAAATGTAAACGCCTACTTTTTCGCTCATAGATTCTCTCCCGTATACGATAGGCCCGTATATAAGTGGCTACAGCGCTTCGTGGACCAGCTCCACCAAATCCTTTACCACCAACCTGTCTTCTAGCCCGCAAGTTTTGATCGCATCTTTAAACATGCTGATATCCTTCGGGCAGGCAACTACCAGTATCTGGACACCGTCGAGCTGCGCAGCTTCACGCACCCGGATCTCGCTGGGGCGTTCCTTCACCCCGGTTTCCTCCATCCAAATTCGCCCTCCACCAGCGCCGCAGCAGAAAGCCTGGTCGCCGTGGCGGGGCATCTCCACAAGCTGGCAGCCCGTCGCTTCGATGACACGCCTGGGCTGGTCGTAGATGGCATTGTAGCGCCCCAGATAGCAGGGGTCGTGGTAAGTCACTTTGTAGTCTAATTTGTGGGTCAATGTCAGTTCTTTGTTCGTTATGAGCGCGTCCAGGAGCTCGGAGATATGAATCACGGGATGCCCGTTTGAAGCCCCGTTGTATTCGTTCTTCAAGCTGTTATAGGTATGCGGGTCGGTTGTAATCAAGGATTGGTACGTGCATTTCTCCAGCGCGGCGGTGTTTTTCTCGACCAGCATCTCGAACAGGCCTTCTTCGCCCACCCGGCGGATATCGTTGCCGGAGTTGCGCTCTGCTTCGTATAGGATCCCGTAATCCAGCCCCGCATGGTTTAACACTTCGGCTGCCAATTGTGTCGCCGGGATCGCGCTGGCGTTGTACGAGGCGTAATCGCCCACAAACCACAGGTATTCAACCGGTTCCTTGCGAGCGTCCTTGATCTTTCCAGGAAGGTTCTGCGACCAGCGGGCGCGCATCCTTTCCGACTGACCGGAGGAATTGCCGTAGCGACCCAGGTTGTTCAAGGCCTCCTGCAGCATGGGATCGACCTCACCCTCATCAACCAGGTGACGCCGCATATCGACGATTTCCGAGACGTGTTCGATGAAAGCGGGGCACTGGCTTGAACAAGCATAGCAGCTGGTGCAGGCCCAGATCTCTTCGGCGGTGACGACGTCTCCGTAAAACTGCTTGCCATTCTTCCGCTCCCACTGGTGGCTGTTGAGCCTGACGATCAGGTTGCGCGGCGACAAGCTCACCCCGCTGGCGTATGCAGGGCAAAATTCCTGGCAGCGCCCGCAGCGAATGCAGGCGTCGAAGTCCAGGAGCTGCTTCCAGGTGAAGTCGTTTTTCGATTTGATCCCTGGACCGCTGCCATAACGGGCCGGAGCCAATGCGCCTGCTGGCTCCAGCGATCGGAAGAAAATATTGAGTGGAACGGTGAAAAGGTGAGAGAGTTTCGTGTAGGGGATGCTGGCGACGAATGTGAACGCCAGCACCGCGTGGGCAATCCACAGGACGAGGTGCAGGGTTGAATTGTTCGGATCACCGGCGGCGACGAATGCGCTGGCGATCATATTGCCAATTGGAGACCAGGCAGCCCAATCAGGCTGGATCACAGCAATCCGCAGCCCTTCTACCAGATATCCGGTGATGGCGATCAGGGAAAGCATCACCAGGACATAGGCATCATCCCAGGTAAATTTGCGCCCGAGATTGTTCTGCAGGCGGGGTGGGCGGACGATATATCTCCGGTAGATTGCCATTCCCAAACCGAGGATCAAGAGCAGCCCGAGGATGTCCAGCACCAGCTCGTAAATGACGTACAAGCTGCCTTTTAAGAACTGGAAATCAAAGAACAGGTGGGTTACGTCCCAATCGACGGTCGCCAGGACCGTGCCCAGGAGCAGAGCGACCATTCCCCAAAAGATTGCCAGGTGCATAATCCCGGGGAAGGGGTCGCGTGCCACGCGCACCTGTGCAACCGCGTGAACGACAACCGACCAGAGCCTTGTGCCCAGCCGGTCTGTGCGTTTCACCTTTTGTCCAAGCCGCCAGCGACGCAGGTGGCGCACCACACCATAGATGAAGACAATGATCGTCAAGCCGGCCGCAACGTACTGCGCGATCTCTGCCCAATGAGGGATATTCCAGAAGGTTTCTCGGATAGGCATGGCTTCTGCCCTGCAAGCTTTCAGGACGATTTGGCGAGGTGAATCTTTTCCGCGAGCACAGGTGCCAGGTCGAGAAGATCAACCGTAGTTCCATACCTGGCGACGCTGAAGATCGGCGCTTCGGGATCGGTATTGACGGCGATGACCACTTCGCTGTCTCCTACGGCTTCCACATGCTCCGGCGCGCCGCTGATGCCGAGAGCCAGGTACAGCTTCGGCCTGACCTTTTTGCCCGATTTTCCTACCAGGCGAGATGTCGGGAGCCAACCCTGGTCTATAATCGGGCGCGAAGCCGCCAGTACACCGCCCAGGGCATCTGCCAGATCCTGGGCAAGTTCCATGTTGTCCTGGTTCTGAATGCCGCGTCCCACAGAGACTACGATCTCCTCTTTAGAGATATCCACATCTCCAGCTTCGGGCTCGATATATCCCATGACACCTGTCCTGAGCCCGCTTACATCTGGGAAGGGCAGCCATTCGACTGCAGGGATAGTGTCAGACTGTCCCGCTTCTGCTTTGTACTCTCCAGGGATCATGGCGACGAGGGCGACCGGTTCCGGGACCTGCCCTTCAACCATGATCTTTCCCCCACAGATCTGGCTGGTAAAGGTCACCTTCCCATCCTGGGCGGTAAGCTTGCGGCACGAGCTGATCAGCGGACAGCCCAGGCGCATAGAGAGCGAGCCAGCCAGATCGGCGCCGGTCGATGTATCCCCGAACAGCACCAGGCGGGGTTGCCTGGCCTGGATAACGCCGGTCAGGATTTGCTGGAAGATCTCCGGGTTGAAATCCACCAGGGAAGGATGGTCGCAGCACAATACCCTGTCTGCTCCTAGGCCCTCTGCCATCTCTTGCGAATGGCTGCTGAGCACAACCGCAGCCAGGCTGCCACCTGTCTTCTCGGTAAGTTGGCGTCCGGCTGCCAGGAGCATGTAAGAGATTTCAGCGATCTGACCCCGGACATGCTCGACGACGACATAAACATCCATTGTTGCCACCTTGGAACCCTCCTCTCCTTGCGGGATTGGGGCGCTAGAATATCCCAAGCTCTTTGAACAATTTCACCAGCTGGTCTGCAACGATCTCCGGAGAACCCTCAATCATCTCGGCTGTCGCTCCGGCTGTAGGCTGGAACATGCGCTCGATCACTGCCCCAGGCGTGGGCTGGATTGCTGCAGCAGGGCAGTCTTCGATCAGGGCTGTTTTCATCGCCTGCCGGATCTTGCTGTAAGCAATGTAGCGTGGAGGGTGCTCGGCAGCCTGGATACCCAGGACAGCCGGCAGCTTTACGCACATCTCAGCAATCAGCCCCCCCGGAAATTCTTTTTTGACCGTGACGCTGCCATCTTCGACCGCGATGCCGGAAACATAACCAACGTACGAATATCCTAATCCTTCTGCCAACAAAGGCCCTATGGGACCATCCAGGTCGTTGTGAGCCTGCACTCCGGTAATCACCAGGTCTGGCTGCAGCTCCTGGAGTACCGGCACAAATAGCTGCATCAGAGAATGATTGTTGATATCCCGGGGAGGGTCGCCGGAGACCTTGACCAGCCGGTCAATCCCTTTTGCAGAGGCAGTGAAAAGCACCTCGTCAATGCATTCATCATCCAGCGCGATGACGGCAACCTCTCCACCATAACGCTCTTTAAGCAGCAGACCTTCCTCGACTGCGTGGTCGTCGAGCTCATTCAGCTTGAGGCGCATCCAGGCGTAATCGAGGGAAGTCCCTCCAGCATCGATCGAAAGCTCTTCGACAAGATCAGGCACAAGTTTGATTGGAACAGCAATCTTCATTTCGATACCCTCCCGCTACTCGCCCATCGATTCAGACAGCAGCTCGGAAATATCGAGCACCGTCAACCGGCTTGCCCGCTGCACCATTTTTACAGCATCCTCAAAACGTGGGGTTTCGTACGGGCAAGCAACCACCAGGGCATCCGCTCCGGCAGCCACGGCCTCACGGACCCTCCATTCGGAAAGGCGGGCGCGGGCGTGTTCCCATTGGAAGCCCTCCAGCCACATGCCCCCGCCTCCGCCCCCGCAGCACAGGCTGTTGTCTTTGGAATGGGTCATCTCCACAAGCTCAAGTCCTGGTATCGCTTCCAGGAGAGATCTGGGTTCATCGTAGATCCCATTCGCCCTGCCCAGGAAGCAGGGGTCGTGGTATGCGACCCGCATCGACACCTTGTTTTTGAGCAAAGGCTTTAATATCTGTAAGCGAGATGCAAGATACTGTGTGTAGTGCGAGACCGGGTACGTGATATCCAGCTTTGGATATTCATTCTTAAATGCGTTATATGCATGCGGATCGCCGGTGACGATCTCATTGAACTGATATTTTTGGAACAGGCGTGAATTTTTCTCTGCCAGCAGTTCGAACAGCCCGCGCTCACCTGCCAGGCGCTGAGAATCACCGTCGCTGTTCTCTTCGTGCCCTAAGATGCCGAAGTCAACGCCCAGTGCATTCAGCACTTTCGCCAGGGCACGGCTGGTCAGCTGGACTCTCGGATGGAAAGATGCGTAATCACCCACAAACCAGAGGACATCCACCGGGTGGTTCACCTGACTCAAAATCCTGATGGGCGGCTCAATCCCACGTGTCCACAATGCTCGCTTACGCGGCGATTCGCCAAGCGGGTTGCCATAGCGGGCTGTGTTTTGCAGGGCATCTTGCAGCTCCATGGGCACATTGCCAGCTAAGAGCAGTTCTTCCTTTGTCCTGGTCATCAGCCCCAGCGTGAGAGGGATTCTAGCCGGGCAAGATTCCGTACAGGCATAGCACGAAACACACATCCAGATGGATTCATTCGTGATGACCTTATCGAAATATCCCGCTCGTAGGGCTGAAATCATCCTACTGGGTGGATAATCCATCAAGTAGCCGAAGGGACAGATGCCGCTGCAGGTGCCGCACTGCAGACAAGCCTGGATGCGTTCACCATCCAATACATCCATAAGGGATGAGTAAAATGTCTCGTTGAAAGAAGGCTTGTGGGAGATAAATCCAGCCATGCATCCACCTCCTGGTGGTTCGAACGGCTCTGGTAAGGATACAAAAAAGCCACATACATTATGCGGCGGCTGTGTTGTTAGGTGCGATGATAGAGATCCTGCAAGGTCTCATACCATGCTCATCGAGGTGTCTACGGTTTTATTCGGATAAGTAACTATATGTTATAAAATTACAGGGGGTTTGTCTGCCAGGGGATATACGGAAATTTTTGTAGGGTTTTTCACTACAAGCAAACCAATAAGGCTAGACAGGGCGAGTACCAATGATCTTGTGCTGCAGCGCGTAATCCACAAGCTCGTAGCGGTGTATCAATCCAAGCTTGACCAGGATCCTGGACCGGTACGTCTCGACGGTACGTGGGCTGATACCGATCTGGTCGCCAATTTCGCGGCTTGTGTAGCCTCTTGCGGTTAACTCCAACACCATCCGCTCGCGCTCGGAAAGCACTTCGGGACCCGGGACGGTGGAATCATTTTTGGCGTGGCTATGCATACGGAGGAGCGTCTTCACCCCGTCCTCGGCAACGAAGGTTCCCCCCTTCATGATACACTCAATCGCACTCAGCACATCCCGGTCGGCAGCGGATTTCCGCACGTACCCACTCCCGCCGGCTTCCAGAAAGGGAACCAGGTACAGGTCTTCGCTGTGCATGGTCAAAGCCAGGATCTTTGCCTCGGGCCAACTGGCGCAGATACTGCGGGTCACTTCGATCCCGTCAATGTCTGGCAGGGTGATATCCAGCAGGATGATATCTGGGCGCAGGAGAAGGGCTTTTTCCACCGCCTCCTGTCCCGTCTCTGCTTCTCCAGCGATCACGAATCCATAGGAGGAGAGAAGCATCGACATGCTGTTCCTTACAATCGTATGATCTTCAGCCAGTAAGATGCGAATGCCACTGCTCATACAGACACCTCTTGAATTGGGATCGGGATTTCAATCAGCAGATTCGTCCCAGAGCCAGGCGCGGAGTTCAGCGAAAACTGTCCCTTAAGAAGCTCGACGCGCTCGCGAATTCCCACCAGGCCCAACCCGCTGGAGCGTTCGCCCTGATGGAAGCCTTTACCGTTATCATTGATGAACAGGCGGACCATGTAGGTATCCACCTCCAGACCAAGATGTATTTGGGTGGCTTTTCCATGCCGGATGGCGTTGTTTAACCCTTCTTGAGCAATCCGGTATAAGATCAGTTCGAGGTGAGCAGGCAGACGCTCAGCATAATCGGGCTCTGAAAGCTCGATTTCGACCCCCGTACGTTCGGAGCATTGGCGGGCATACCAGCGAAGAGCTGCCTCGATCCCGAGGCTGTCTAAAGCCACGGGTCGAAGATCCATTGCCAGACGGCGAAGCTCCTCGATGGTTTGTGACGTAAGCTGCCGGAGGTTATCGATCCGGTTAATAACGACCCTTATATCTTTCGCTTCCTGCACGGTTTTCAACTGGATCAAGATAGAAGTCAGCGCCTGCCCAATCTCATCATGAAGCTCGCGCGCCAGCCGCTTCCGCTCGTCCTCCTGGACCTCAACTGCCCGGTGAAGCGCCCTGCGAAGCTCAGATTCTTTAAGGCGCAGGTCCTTCAGCAGCTGGGCGTTGGATAAATTCACACCCACAACGTTGCCAACCACCTCCAGCAAGGCAGTATCATAGTAGATATGGGGCCGACCCTTGCGCCTTCCCAGATGATATACGCCAATCACCTCTCCTTCGACTTTTAGAGGTGAACTTACCCAGCTATGGAAATCGTCCTTCAAGAGAAAGCTGAAATCATTGTTTGGGGCTACCGCGCTGGTAAGGATGCCCTGGCTTCCAGGGTTGTCCTCAATGACCAGGGCGTGCCCTGATTCAACCACCTTCCGCAGCAGATTGCCCCCCTGGCTGGAGCATTCCAGCATCTCCAATACGGCAGGAGAGATCACCCCGCAAGTCGCTTTCAGGCTCGGGTCAGGATCATCCGCAGTGCATAAGTATATTGCCCCGAAGTCGGCTTCCATGAGGGTAACCACCCGCTTCAGAGCAGAATCAATCACCGCATCTGCTCCCTGACCGACGGTCACCGATTCGGCCAGCTCATTCACTGACGTAAGCTGCCAGTTCCTATGGATCAGAGCAGACTGTGTGAGCTGCAGCTCCTCGATCATGTCGTTAAAAGCTTTGAGCATCTGCCCAATCTCGTCTTGCGACCACACGCTGACCCTGGCGGAGAAATCTCCCATCTCTACCTGGTGGATGGCAGATAAAACCTGTTTCGTCGGGCGTACGAGAAGGCGGCTCAGCAAGTATGCAAAGATCATTGTGGCTGCAAGAGCCACACCGATCGTGATCGATAAGTTGACGACAAAATAACTGATATCTCCTGCATTGGCTGCAGGGTCTCCCCTGGAGTTCAGGATATTCTTGGTGAAATAGAGGACGGCAAGGGAGATAAGAAGAACCGGAAAGATCTGTATCCCTGTAATTTTTAACCACAGGGGTACAGACTTCAAATAGGATATCGAGGCTTGCCAAAGCTTTCGCACAAGAACTCCCGTGTTTCCTCGGGCCGTGTAATTTCTAAATTCTTTATAGTGGAAAATAACTAGAAATGCAAGTGAAAAAAGTAACCTTTTGATTAATGGGAGTTACGCACTTCAGGGGGTAATCGGGGGTATTTGAGCGGGCTACGCCCGCTCAAATACCCCATCCCCCTCCAACTGCGTAAATCCTAATTAATCCGGATAGAATCATGCTACAATGGTTTTAGGAGTTTATGAATGAAAGGCTCCAGTGAGTTGGCTTCGCTTGGTCCATTGAGAAATGGTGGCCGGGTGATAATTATCGGGGGTGGTCCCGGAGGCGTGAGCTGCGCGCTGGCGCTCCATCGCATATCCGGGCAACTGAACCGCAAAGTAAATATCACCATCCTGGAAAATAAGGAATTCGCTACCGAGCGCCAGTATAACCAGTGCGTGGGCGTCCTATCGCCACCCATCGCTACGCTGATCGAAGAGCAGCTCGGCATTCCATTTCCCTACCATCTTGCACGTCAATATATCCAGGGCTATATCCTGCATGCTGGTAATGAACAAATCCTCCTTGAAGATACGGGCCAGCCTTCTATCGCTCTCAGGAGAGTGCAGTTCGATTCTTATATGCTCGAGGCGGTCAAGAAGCTCGGCATTCGGGTAATACAAACCAGGGTCGTCGATCTCGAGTTTTTCCAAGATCGCGTGGTCGCCTATACTGAAAGCCTGCCGATCAAAGGAGACGTTGTCGTCGGAGCATGGGGGATGGATGACGGCAGCGCGATGATCTTCAACCGAGTCGCCGGATACCAGCATCCGGACTCGTTATCTTCGATTGTTACCAAGTACCATCCAGGGGAAGAAGGCATGGCAAGGTTTGGCTCGTACATCCACGCCTTCCTTCCCCGCCACCCACGGATAGAGTTTGGAGGGATCACTCCAAAAGGCAATCACCTGACCATCAACATCGCCGGGAAGACCGTCGATTCGCAGTTAATGAATGAGTTCCTCGACATGCCGAACATCCGCAGGGTTCTGCCCAATTTCTCCGTTGCTGGAAAACGGGACCGGGGTGATCTGCAGTTCTTCAAAGGACGCTTTCCTTGTTCGCTTGCAAAGCGGTACTATGGAGACCGGTATGTCATTATCGGGGATGCAGCCGGGCTGGTGCGTGCCTTCAAGGGCAAGGGAGTGACTTCTGCAGTGCGCACCGGCATACGTGCCGCAGAGGTGATACTAAACCACGGCATATCGGAGACTAGTTTCTCTTACTATTACGACAAAGCCAATCAGGACATTATCCGCGACTTCCCTTATGGTCGCATGATGCGTTTTCTCACCATTTTTATGTCCCGCTTGCGGCTCTTTGACCCGGTTTTACGGGCAGCCCGCAGCAACAGCGACCTGCACAATGCTCTGCTGGATGCCGTCTCCGCTCACGATACATATCGAAACGTACTCCTCAACGTGATGAAGCCGCATTCTATATCCGCGGTATTATCGGAAACGGCAAAATCCTACCTGGCTTTACCCTTTAAATCCAAACACTTTCCGGATGACATTTACCTGGATAAGACCTTAAAGTAAATCATGCGGACGATCTTGATCGGATTAGGAAATCCTATTCTGGGAGATGATGCGGTCGGCTGGAAAGTCGTTGAGCGGGTGGAGCAGCAGCTTCAACGACCGCAGCATGAGAGCCAGGGTCTGTTCGATATTATCTACGTATCGATTGGCGGATTAGGATTGATGGAGCATCTGATCGATTACGACCGCGCGATCATTGTGGATGCGATGGATTCCGGGAAGGTGGCTCCTGGGACGATATCGACTCAGATGCTCGAAGATGTTTTCGACCTGACTACCGTACACACGACCTCTGTTCATGATGCCAGCTTACAAGATGCCGTCAACCTGGCTCGAAAAATCGGCGTACAGGTACCGAAGAAGCTGATTGTCGTGGGTATAGAGACAGACTCTCTCTACAGCTTTTCTGAAGCGCTGACAACTGATGTTGAAGCTGCGATACCCCGGGCGGCTGACATTGTGATCGATCTCCTGGCGACGAGAGAGTAACCGGGTTATGAGCGAACACTGCCAGATCCATTCCTCGGCAGCGACATCGATCAAAAGACTTCCATTGAAATCTCCGGTTAAGAAGAAAGGGATTTGAAGATGGATGTCAAGGTCCTGAAAAATGCGAATCTGGGATTAAGTTTCATCCTGGAGCTGTGCCTCCTGGCTGCGTTTGCCTATTGGGGCATCCGCACCGGGCAGAACCTGGCGACGAAGATATTATTCGGTGTGGGGGTGCCGCTCCTGACAGCGATCTTTTGGGGCGTGTTCATGGCTCCGAAGTCGGCATATCAAGTGAAGAACCCTGTGTACATGATTGTCAAAGCCATCCTTTTTGGCCTGGCGGTGATGGCGCTGATCGCCGCCGGCCGTCCGGTCCTGGGCTGGGTGCTGGGGGTGATGTTTGTCATCAACACCCTGCTCGACCTTCTTTTATAGGCATACCCTTATCCGGAGATCGATTCCTACTGACTGTGTACGTACCCGCTGGCTTTTCAGCCATATTGAGGGGGATATCGATCCTAAATGACAGACCTGGATAGCCGGTCGGGCAAGCCGGTCCATCGGGTGTGGCCAGGAGGCGGATATTAAAGCTCAACGGCTGCCCCTCGAGCTCTCCCGCGACGACAGTAACCTGAAGGACGATATCAGCACTACCCGGAAAATTATTCCAAGAAACGCCCCTGATTGAACGGCAGGGTTGATCCGCTGGGAATAATCTCCTCAC
>CAZGIX010000063.1:0-22558 GCA_964525785.1 uncultured Anaerolineaceae bacterium | reverse complement strand
CTCGACAAAGCGGCTGATATATTCTTCAGCGATATCTTCTTCTACATAAATGCGGTTGACAGCGTTGCAGATCTGGCCCATGTTGCGGAATGAGCGCTTGACGCCGTCGGCAACAGCCCGGCCCAGGTTGGCATCTTTGAAGACCACCATGGGTGTGTGCCCACCCAGCTCCAGCAGCAGCTTCTTTAAATCTGGGGCTGCATCAGCCATCAAGCGTTTGCCGGTTTCCGTGGAGCCTGTAAAGGCGATCATGCGCGTGATCGGGTTGGTGAGCAGCTCCTCCCCTACCTCGCCAGAGGGCCCGGTGATCACATTGACTGCTCCTGGCAGTAAGCCGGCTTCTCCGACAATGGCTGCTACCAAACCGCTCGCCAGCGGCGCCAGCGCTGGCGGTTTGACCACCACCGTACAGCCAGCCGCCAGGGCCGGGGCCAGCTTCCAGGTCATCAGGGTGACCGGATAGTTCCACGGCGCAATGGCAGCGACCACGCCAACCGGCTGGCGGATCACCAGGCTGCGCGTGGTCGCTGATTTGCTGGGAGCGATTTCGCCGTAGATGCGGCGCGCTTCCTCCGCATAATACTCCAGTGTGTCGACTGCACCCCTGATCTCTTTACGGGCATCTCCAAGCGGCTTGCCATGCTCCATGGTCAGGATGCGCGCCAGTTCTTCCTGGCGTTCCGCCACTGCCGCGGCGGCCTTCTTCAATGCCTTGACCCGTTCATCGGGCGTGGTTCTACTCCAAATCTTGAAGGCACGGCTGGCCGCTTCAAGAGCTCGTTGGGTCTCGCTCCGGCCGGCTTTGGCAGCCCGACCCATCGGCTGGGCGTTTACCGGGTTGAGCACTTCGAACGTGTCGCCGGAGTCGGCGGGAACCCAGCTGCCATCGATGAACAACTTCTGCTCGATCAATTCCATGACATTTATCTCCAGGGGAAAAAACTGTTGCTTTACCGGACTTCAGCGCGCATATCCACCAGGCTCCCCAGGTGCTCCGAGATTTGCCGGGAGGTCTCACGCGCCAGGATTGCCAGCGATTCATCGCGCTCAGGGGTCATGGTCAGCGACCAGCCGCTGATGCTGATTGCTGCAATCGTTTTGCCGCGATGATTCCGGACCGGGACTGCAACGCAGCGAATACCATCTTCGTTTTCGCAGTCATCGATCGCATAACCCCGCTCTCTGACCTCTTGCAGATGAGCGTAGAATACTTCTGGATTATCTATTGTATGGGGGGTGAATTTGGTGAGGCCCTTCTTCTGAACGTAGACAGGCCATTGGTCCTGTTCGAGACTGGCCAGCAATGCCTTCCCAAGGCCAGTCGAGTGGGCGGGCATACGGTTGCCGATTTGCGATGCCATTTTAACCGGCTGCATCCCGTCAACTTTATCGACATACACCACATCGAAGTCATGCAAGATCGCCAGGTGGACGGTTTCCCGGGTCTCAGCAACCAGCTGTTCTAGATAGGGTCTGGCAACTCCGCGGAAATCCAGGCTGTCCAGGAAGCGCGACCCCAACCATACAAGCCTTGGACCCAGGGCGTAGCGCCCGCTCTGGGGGTCCTGTTTGATATATCCCAGGGTGCCCATTGTGAAAAGGAAACGGTAAACCGTGCTTTTATTCATGTCCAGCGCGGCGCTGATCACACCCAGCTCTTTCGGGCCATCCACCGCGGCAAGGTACTCCAGGATAGCAAACGCTTTGGCTACCGAGAAATTCATCACCGCAGCATCTTTACGTGGCTTCGAATAAGTATCCACAGGTAGTAGGGTTTGAGCTTTTTTATTATTGAAATGACGTTTTGAATATGAAATAATATAGCATAATTACGGATTGATGTCAATATATCATCATGTCATTACCAATTTGAGTTGTAACTATAATTTTAGACAAATAACACATTTTTTTCGCACCACTTGATTGTCATATGAAATTGTTATATAATCAAAGGGCAAATATCATCATGTCATTACCAGATGACAATGTACGACCTGCTGTCATTCCCTCAATTACTCAGCCATTCCCGGAGGCCCCATGGATAACCCTAAAGGAAAACTCGTTCAGGTCAACCATCTCAAGGTGGAGACCGGCGGCAGCTCCTTCGCCGCCTTGCTGCGCCAGGAAGGAGATGAGATCCGCCGTGATGTATTTATGTTGATTAACCCCGAAGACAGTGCCTCAGGGAAAATCCAATCTGGAATAACCATCGTCTATCCCGGCTGCCGAACCAAGGGACACACCCACCCCGATCGAGAAGAAGTGTACTTCTTCCTCGAAGGGCGAGGGATTATGGAAGCGGAGGGCGAAGTCTGGGAAGTTGGACCAGGAGATACATTCTATGTCTCCCCTGGCCCGTTCCACACGACTAAAAATCCCTATGATTTTCCGCTGAAGTTCTTCTGGATCACGATCATAGCCAGCTGACCCCAGCCAGATTTTCGGATCTGGATGGAGAGGTTTTTCCCAACCGTTTTGCATGAGTTAGAAAGGCAGGTCCTTGCCTGTTACTCGCAAGCACCTTCCCCATAAGAGATACAGAGATCACATATGCCAGTATCTAGTAAATTCAATATCCTGAAAGATGATTTAAGCCAATTTGCCGGGAAGGAGCCGGCATTTGTCACATTCGGCGAGACGATGGTCCGCGATACCCCGGCAGACATGCAGCGCGCCGAACGCACCCGCCAGATCGATATCTCCCTATCCGGGAGCGAGCACATCTTATGCGTGGGGTTGAGCCGCCTGGGTATCCCTTGCCGCTATATCACCCGCACACCCGATAATCCGTACGGCTGGATGCTGCGCAACGTCAGCCGGGAGCAAGGCATCGATACCAGCTATTTTGTCTGGGCGCATAAGAACGAGCTGATGGGGCGTTATATCTACGAGCTCGGGCGAACGCCTCGCCGTTCGACGGCCTGGTATCAGCGTAAATACTCGGCTGCCAGCCGGCTTGGTCCAGGCATGGTGGACTGGGCGGCTGCCCTGAAAGATGCCCGCCTGTTTCACGCCTCCGGCATCAACTTTGGTCTGGCGCCCCACAGCGGTTACGAGGCCAACTACAACCTTGAGTCCTTCGAAGAAGCCATTGCTGCCAAGCCGGCTGGCTGCCTGGTAGGGATGGACTTCAACTATCGGGGCACCCTGTGGAGCATTGAAGAATGCAAGCGGGTCATGACTCCCATCATCGTCCAGCACGTGGATTGGTTCATCACCACCATCGAGGACATGGCAAAGCTCTACGGAATGAGCTGCGGTCAGTACAGCGCCGAAGCGATCAACCGCGGCGATATCGGCCCGCTCAGCGATGCTGACCTGCGCGCCTTCACCCAGCAGGTTCAAGAGCAATTCAACGTGTCGGTAGTCGGTGTGACCATTCGCTACCCAGACTCATTTGAAGTCCACCGTTGGGAGAGCGTGGCTCTGGATGCGCACGGCAATTTCTTCCGCTCGCCAGCGATCAAGCCGGTCGTCTTGTGGGACCGCATCGGCGGCGGCGATACCTGGAACAGCGGTTTCTATTACGGCTTGCTGACAGATAACGATCCGGCGCGCGGGATCGAAAAGGGAGTCCTGGTTGGGGACGCCATCACTCGCCTGAAGCAAACCATCATGTTCGACCTGGGCATCGTCACCAAAGATGAAATCCAGGCATTGATCGACGCCGATATCACTGGCGGTGGAAAGCGCGAATCGCGCTAAGTATCTATCCGAAAATTGAATTTTATTTGTGGTGTGTGCGGCTACGCCGCACACACCACAAAAATAATTTCGAGATAGGTTCAAAGGGCATACAGAGAGGCAAGACGTGGCAACATTCAAGTACAGGATGTTGATGGACACCCATGACTGGGATTCCATTACAATCGAGCGCAGTATCCTGGAGCAGGTCAGCTGCCAGGTCATACCGCTGGAGTTTTCCAGCGACGATGGGCTGATCGCTGCAATCCGGGATGCCGATGCGCTCCTTCCGCGCTATGTGAACATCCAACGCCATCATATCGAGGCCATGAAAAACTGCAAGATTATCGCCCGCAGCGGTATTGGTGTCGATATTGTAGATGTGGGCGCGGCAACAGAACACGGCATCTGGGTTACCAACGTGCCGAATTACTGCGCGGAAGAAGTCGCCGATCATGCCCTGGCGCTCATACTGGCCTGTACACGCAAGCTGCACATCTATCATCAAGGGGTACGGAGCGGCCAATGGAAATGGCAAACCGGAGTAGCTGTCCCACGTCTCAGCCAGGCAACCTTTGGCCTGATCGGCTTCGGAAAAATCGGCCGCCTGATCTGGCAGCGGATGAAAGCCTTCGGATGCCGTGGCCTCGTCTATGACCCCTATTTGCCCCCCGAAGCGATCACCAGTCTGAATGCCATCCCGACCAGCCTGGAGGAGCTGCTTCGATCCGCCGACATCGTCCACATCCAAAGCCCGCTGACGCCCGAGACCCATCACCTGATCGGGGCCCGCCAGCTGGGCATGATGAAACCCGGGGCGATCCTGGTCAATACAGCCCGCGGACCAATCATCGATGAAACCGCCCTTCTGGAGGCACTCAAATCCGGCAAGATCGCCGCTGCAGGGCTCGACGACCTGGAAGAAGAACCCGCCAAGATCAGAGGCTGGGAGCCAGCTAATCCGCTCATCCACCATCCAAATGTAATTATTACACCTCACACCGCCTGGTACTCCGAGCAGGCCGTTGAGGAAGTGAAGCGCATCTCAGCTTCTGAGATCGCCCGGGTCCTATCCGGTTTAAGACCCCAATATCCCGTTAACGAACCTAAAAAGGGAGATCAATAAATGTCCGCTCCATACTATTTCCAAATTCCCACCCAGATAATTTACGGAAAAGACAGCCTCAACCAAATCGCAGATACCGCCAGCAAACTGAACATGGGCAAGGTCCAGGTGATCACCGACCCGGGTGTCGCCGGTTCGGGGGTATTGGACAAAGTGACTGCTCAGCTCAAGGACGCTGGCATCCACTACGCCATATTCGACGCTGTCGAAGCCAACCCGACCGTGCAGACCGTTGACCATGCTGCTGAACAATATAAACAGGAAGCCTGCCAGGGCATCATCGCCCTGGGCGGCGGCAGTCCACTCGATGCCGGAAAGGCTGTCGGAGTGCTGGCAACCAATCCGGGCAGCGCTACGGACTATCTCGGTATGGATAAAGTCAAAATCCCTTCCGCTCCAGTCATTGCCATCCCCACCACCGCCGGCACCGCAGCCGAGATCACCGACGTGGCTGTTCTATTGGATCCTGCAAAGAGAGCTAAGATCGGTTTGCGCAGCCCGTATGTCACTCCCCGCGTGGCTTTATTGGACCCCACCTTAACCCTGGGTCTACCGCCAGGCCCGACCCGCGATTCGGGATTAGATGCTCTTACTCATGCTGTGGAGTCGTTTATCTCGGTCAATGCCTGGGCAGCCAGCGATGCACTCAGCCTGCGGGCGATTGAGCTGATTGGACGCTACCTGCGCACCGCCGTGCACAACGGAAAAGATCTAGAAGCGCGTGACGGGATGCTAACCGCCAGTCTGCTGGCAGGCATGGCCTTCCACAATACCAAGCTCACCCTGGTGCATGCCATCACCGGACCTTTGGGAGGCGCTTTCAACCTACCACACGGGGCAATCAACGCCATCATCCTGCCCTACGCCATGCAGTACATGCTGCCTGGGGCAATCGAGAAATACGTCAAGATTGCGGCTGCCCTCGGGGAGCCCATCAACGGATTATCGACCCGGGCAGCGGCGGAAAAGGCCGTAGCAGCAGTAAAGCAGCTATCCCAGGATGTGGGTCTGCCCCCCGGTCTTGCCAGCTATGGCATTAAAGAAGAAGATTTGGAGCCGCTGATTAAGACCATCTCAGGCAGCTTCATGGTGCCGCTTGCACCGCGTGTGGCTACTGCCGATGAAATTCGGGCAGTATGCTGCGCGTCTCTATAAGACATTAAAGATCACATCTCAGGGAAACTCGGGAGAGTTTGTGTAGCGACGACCGCTCAAACTCTCCTAACTTCCCCAAAAATCACAGACAAAAAGCGAAAGATGACACCATACCGAGTCCTACTCTACGAAGAAATGCATAAGGCCGGCACTGACCTGTTGGCCGAAAAAGCTGAGATTATCATGGCGCGCAGCCTGGATGAAGAGGTGTTGATCGAGCAGGTGAAAGACATCGACGCAATCATCATCCGCGCCAATGGCAAAATCACAGCCCGCCTGATGGAGGCCGCACCTCGTTTGAAAGTCATCGGACGGCACGGTGTGGGTGTAGATGCCATCGATCTGGCTGCAGCAAAAGCCAGGGGCATCGTTGTGTGCAATACACCGGATGCCAATGTGGAATCGGTAGCCGAGCAGGCTGTTGCTTTCATGCTCACCCTCTCCAAACAGATCCTGCGCGCCGATACTGCCCTGCGCGGGGGCCGCTGGAATGTGCGCTATGAGTATATCGGGCAGGAGCTTTTCAGGCGCACACTCGGATTGGTCGGCATGGGACGCATTGGTTTGCGCGTGGCAGAGATCTGCCACTACGGTTTTCAAATGCCGGTGCTCTACTATGATGTGGTGCAGTACCCCCAGGCCGAAGATAAGCTAGGAGCTGAGAAAGTCACATTGGACGCTCTGCTCCGGCGAGCAGATTACATCTCCCTTCACGCCCCACTCCTGCCGTCCACAAAGCAGATGATCGGTCGTGAGCAATTTTCCATAATGAAAAAGGGTGCCGTCCTGATCAACACCGCCCGCGGGCCTATCCTGGATGAAGCTGCTCTCATCGAGGCCTTGAAGAGCGGGCACCTGGGCGGCGCAGGGCTGGACGTATACGAGGTTGAACCGACGCCGGCTGACAATCCACTTCTCCAGTTTGAGAATGTGGTGCTCTCGCCCCATATGGCAGCTCATACGGATGATGCCCTTAAAGCGATGTCGATGATCGCTGCAGATGTACTGCGCGTTTTAGACGGCAATGAACCGCTGTGTCGGGTAGCTTAACATTTATCGAGGAGAAAATTCATGCCTAACGGTTATTGGGGTCAAATATTACGTGTAGATCTGAGCAACAGCCAGGTCAGTATAGATAAGCACGATGAGAAGTTCTACCGCACCTACTTCGGTGGGCGGGGAATTGTAGCGCACTACCTGCTCAGAGAGGTGCCGCCGGAATGCGACCCGCTTGGTCCAGACAACATCCTGGTCTTCGCTGCCAGCGTCTTGACTGGCACAGCCATCCCAGGCACCGGGCGCAACAGCGCCGGGGCGAAATCACCGCTAACCGGCAGCTATGGCGAAGCCGAGGCCGGCGGCGATTGGGGTGTCAAGCTGCGCTGGGCGGGTTACGACGGCCTGGTCATCACCGGGCAGTCTGAAAAACCAGTCTACCTGTGGATCACCAATGATCGGGTAGAGATACGGGATGCCTCCCACTTATGGGGCCTTGAGGCATACGAGACACAACAAGCCGTCCGCAAGGAGACCGGTGACGAGCGCGCCAGCGTGGCGGTGATCGGCCCAGGTGCAGAGCGGCTGGTGCGCTACGCTTGTATCGCGCAGGATATGCACGATTTCCTCGGTCGCAGCGGCTTAGGGGCAGTTATGGGCTCCAAGCGGCTCAAGGCTATCGTGGTCAACGGCAAGACACGTCCCGAAGTGGCAAACAAAGAAGCCGTTCTGAATACTGCCCGTTGGATGCGCGACAATTACGAGACGCCCTTAGGGACCATGCAAGAAATGGGCACCGCACGCGGCGTGGCAGGCCTCAATGCCGCTGGTGGATTGCCGACGCGCAATTTCCTCGAAGGCAGCTTCGAGGGCTACGAAACGCTGACCGGGCGCCATATGACCGACACGATCCTGGTAGGCCGAGAGAGCTGCTACGCCTGCCCGGTGCATTGCAAACGCGTCGTGGAAGTCACTGACGAAGGGCTTGAAGTCAGCCGAAATTATGGCGGTCCGGAATATGAGACCATTAGCGGTTTCGGCTCCGGGTGCGGCATCAGCGATATCAAGGTGGTGGCAAAAGCCAACGATATGTGCGATCGCAATACCCTGGATACGATCTCTGCCAGCCTGATGGTCTCCGGAGCCATGGAAGCTGCTGAAAGGGGGTTGCTCCCTGCCGAACTTCTGGAAGGGCTCGACCTGCGCTTCGGCTCGACAGCAGGGCTCTTAGGGCTGCTCGAACAGATCGTCAACCGGACCGGACTGGGGGATATCCTGGCGGATGGTCCGGCGGGCGTCGCCGAGACATTGGGAGATGAAGTGGCGGCGTACTTTTTGCATGTCAAAGGCCAGCCGCTGCCGCTGCATGAGCCGCGTTGGAAGACAGGCATGGGTATTGGCTTCGCTATCTCGCCAACCGGGGCCGATCATATGCACAACATACACGATCCCGTCTACGCTAACGAAGAATCGCCTGCCTTCGGCGCGGCACGCAACATGGGTATCGTAGACGCTGTCGACACTTCTACGCTTGGACCGGCAAAAGCACGCATGTTCGTGTACATGATGCTCAACAAATCGGTCGTCAACAACCTGGCGCTGTGCGCTTTCATGCCTTACAGCCTGGATATGATGGTGGAGGAGGTCAAGGCGGTCACCGGATGGAATGTATCGAACTGGGAGCTGCTTAAAGCTACCGAGCGATCCCTGGCAATGGCTCGGGCTTTTAACGCCAAAGCCGGTTTCACCGCCAAAGACGACATCCTGCCAGAACGCTTCTTCCAGCCCCTGGAAGGTGGTGCTTTGAAAGGCCAGACCCTTGACCGGAAGGAATTCTTCCGCACGCGCGATCTCAGCTATGACATGCTGGGTTGGGATCGCAAGAGCGCTGGCCCAAAACGCTGGAAGTTGTATGAGCTGGGGCTGGATTGGGTGGCAGAAGACCTGGAAAAAGCCGGATGTCTGGCTGAATAAGATCAGTTGGAAAAGGTGAATTGAATGGGATCGAAACAATTAGTGAAACAAGAAATCGAGATCAGTCCCAGCAAGAAGTTGATCGTCACGCTGAGCTGGTGCAAAGCTTGCGGGATTTGTATGGAGCTTTGCCCGAAAGAAGTATTGGGTGAAGAAGAGGTGACAAAGAAGGTCATCCTGATCGCACCTGAGAAATGCAATGGTTGTGGATTGTGCGAGCTCTCCTGCCCAGATTACGTTTTTACAGTTCAAGAATTGGATGATGTATTGAAATGAGGAATTATGACTAGAAAATTATTACAGGGAAATGAAGCCTGTGTGGAAGCTGCCATAGCGGCGGGTGTGCGCTTTTTTGCAGGCTATCCAATCACGCCTGCCACTGAGATCGCTGAGGGTATGGCGAACAAGCTGCCCAAAATGGGCGGCGTCTTCCTCCAGATGGAGGATGAAATCGGCAGCATCGCCGCCTGCATTGGCGCATCCGTTGCCGGGGCAAAAGCCATGACTGCCAGCAGCGGGCCAGGTGTCTCCTTGATGCTTGAGAATCTGGGTTTTGCGGCCATCTCGGAAACCCCGGTTGTGATCGTCAACGTGATGCGCGGCGGACCATCCACAGGCCTGCCGACCTTCCCCGGCCAAATGGACGTTATGCAGGCCCGGTGGGGAGCACACGGCGACTATCCTATCGTAGCATTCGCCCCCAGCAGCGTACAGGAAACTTTTGAGCTAACCATCAAGGCGATCAACACGGCAGAAATGCTGCGCAATCCGGTATTTATCCTCTCGGACGCCATGATCGGGCATATGCGTGAAGCCATTACATTGCCAGAAGCCGGTGATCTGGAGATCATCGAACGCAAGCGTCCCGCGCCTGATGAAGCTGATTTCGCTCCTCACCGTGGCAGTCAGGATGGCAGCCAGATTCCGCTCATGGCACGCTTCGGAGATGGGTTCCGCTTCCATGTGGACAGCAACGTACATGATGATTACGGCTTTCCTGCCACGGAAAACAACCCCATGGCTGACAGGCTGATCAAGCGCCTGAATAACAAGGTCAAAGCCCATGCTGACGAATTGATCCTGGTCGATGAAGATCAATTAGAGGATGCAGATATAGCCATCTTCGCGTTCGGATCTTCCGCGCGCTCGGCAATGGAAGCTGTGCAGATCGCCCGCCAAAAAGGACTGCGCGTTGGCTTGCTGAAGGCTAAAACCCTGTGGCCTTTTCCTGAAAAGTATGTAGAGAAGTGGACCCAGCGTGTCAAGGCCTGGGTAGTGCCCGAGATGAACCTGGGACAAATGGTGCGCGAGGTGGCGCTGGTAGTCAGTGGGCGGGTGCCAGTCTACCCATTGAACCGGGTCGATGGCTTGTTGATTGAGCCGGGACAGATTGTATCGCTGATCGAGACCCAGGCGCTGGCGCTGGTTGGATAGGAGACGAGTGATGGCAAGAACACACACCGCTGACTTGTTGGATCGTTACTTCTTGAAGGACCGCCTGCCGACCATCTGGTGTCCAGGCTGTGGGTTGGGTACTGCGAATGGGGCGATCCTGCGCGGTTTCGAAGCCGCCGGGGTCGATCAGGATAAGACGGTGCTGGTGAACGGTATTGGCTGCTCGGGTCGTACAGCAGCTTACCTGGATTTTGATGTGCTGAAAGGTACGCACGGACGGGCAATTGCCTTTGCTACGGGTATCAAGCTGTACCGTCCCGAGCTGAATGTGATCGTCATGGCTGGCGATGGCGATACCCTGGCGATCGGCGGAAATCACTTCATCCATGCAGCCCGGCGAGATGTCGATATCAAGGTGATCATGTTCAATAACTTTATCTATGGTATGACCGGTGGACAGGTATCTCCGACCACCCCCACTGGAGCAAAGGCCTCCACTGCCCCTGAGGGCTTCAATGAGCGCCCTTTTGATGCATGCAAGCTGGCTGAAGCAGCAGGCGCATCCTTCGTCGGACGGGCAACTTCGGCTCACGTACAACTGCTCAGCAAAATTGTCCGGGATGCCTTGCTTCATAAGGGATTCGCGCTGATCGAAGTGATCGCCCAGTGTCCCCAGCAGTTCGGGCGCTGGAATAAGTCTGGGGACGCTTACGATATGCTGGCGTGGGAAAAAGATCACGCCGTGCGTGTCGAACAAGCAGCTAAAATGTCACCTGATGAGCTGGCAGACAAGTTCGTGGTCGGCGAGCTGGTACGGCGTTAAGAAAGGTATCGATATGAGAGATGCAATCATACTAAGCGGCGCAGGTGGTCAGGGTTTGATCCTGGCAGGAGCAATCCTGGCGGAGGCTGCCGGTGTCTTTGAAGGCAGAGAAGTCGTCCAAACCCAGTCTTATGGCATACAGGCGCGCGGCGGCGCCAGCCAATCCTCCGTGATCATCAGCGACCAGCCGATAAAATTCGTCGAAGTAAACACACCAGATATCCTGCTCTGTCTCTCACAGGAGTCTTACAACCGTTATGAACCCGATCTACGTGAGGGAGGCACCCTGATCATGGATCAGGATCTCGTATCGGTCCAGAATGTCCGTGAAAATATCCGGGCGGTCGCCCTGCCTTTTACCGCCGAAGCTGAGAAAATGGAGCGGCGCATCCTGGCAAACGTAATCGCCCTGGGTGCCCTGGCAGTGATTACAGGCGCGGTGCAGGTCGAATCGCTGGCTCAAGCCTTACCAAAGCGGCTGCCTGAGCGCAACGTTCCCCAGGCAGTGGAAGCCCTGGCATTGGGGAAAAAACTGGCAGAAGAACGAGGATTGGTCCTGGTATGATCGTCCCGGAGAACATTGCTAAACAATTGCTCTCCCGGTATGGACTCTCGGTTCCAGCAGGGAAGATCGCTCAGACACCTGACGAAGCCGCTGCCATCGCCCAGGAGCTGGGGGATCGCGGCGTGGTTAAAGCAATGATCCCCATCGGTGGTCGCGGCAAAGCAGGTGGCGTCAAAGTATGCCGCTCCGCAGATCAAGTGCGTTCCGCTGCTTCTGGCCTCTTAGGGCAGGAGCTGCTGGGGCATCAGGTTGGGAGCGTCCTGGTGGAGGAGCCGGTTCCCATCGCTCGCGAATTATATGCGGGCGTGGTCGCCAGTACTGCTACCGACCGGATTGAGCTGATCCTGAGCCTTTCTGGAGGGGTTGAGATCGAAAACACTGCCACGCAGGATCAGTCCAGCCTGCTCCATCTGGCTATCCAACCCGGGGACCTGCTCCCCGTGCACCGGGTGCGCCAGTGGCTGCGGCAGAGTGGAGTCGATCTCAATGCTCTCCCCGATCTGGCAGATACCCTGGTTAAATTGTATCGTGCAGCCGCTGATTTGGATGCCATCCTGTTAGAGATAAACCCTCTGGTGGTCAGCCAGGATGGTCGCATGTTCATCCTGGACTGCAAATTGGAAATTGATGACAATGGATTATCCCGCCAGCCCGAGCTAGCCGCAGTCTACATGGCCTCATTGAGCGAACGAGAGCTGCGCGCCAGGCAACTGGGGGTTTCCTTTGTCCCGTTGGATGGGGACATCGGTGTGATCACCAGCGGAGCCGGGTTGGGAATGGCAACCCTGGATCTGCTTAAGCAATCTGGGCTGGCTCCGGCAGACTTCCTCGATACAGGCGGAGGTATTTCCGAGGAACTGGTAAAAGGCGCCCTCGAGCTGGTAATGGAGCCGCCCGAAGTACGCGGTGCGATCATTAATTTATACGGCGGTATCAACCGCATGCTGGAGGCTGCTAAAGGAATCCGGGCTGCCCTGCAAAATATAACCGGCGATCGCCCGGTGGTGGTGAAAATCCTGGGGAACCAGCAAGAAGAAGCCTGGGCAATGCTCGCATCGGAGCCGAATGTACATGTGATCCGGGTGGTACAGACAGAGACGGCTGTTGCTAAGCTTGCGCAGTTATTGAATTAAGACACTATGAAAACACTGCTGATCAATCAAGATACTCGCGCCATTGTCCAGGGTATCACCGGTAAGGTGGGACAGGCGCAAACACATTGGATGCTGAAAGCCGGAACGCGGTTGGTGGCGGGAGTCACTCCCGGGCGCGGCGGGCAAATCGTGGAAGGACTGCCTGTGTACGACCGGGTAGCCGAAGCTGTCGATGCGCAGGCTGCTAACGCCTCGGTGATTTTTGTCCCGGCACCATTTGCCAGGGACGCGGCCTTCGAAGCCATGGGTGCCGGGTTAATGTTGGTGGTGATCGTCACCGAGCATATCCCCATTCGAGATACGATGGAAATCAAAGCCCGGTCACGGCTGACCGGAACAGTGGTCATCGGTCCGAACTGTCCAGGGATCTTCATTCCCGAGGCAGGCAAGCTGGGGATTATGCCGGAGAGCATTTTCCACAAGGGACATATCGGCGTGGTGGGGCGCAGCGCCACACTTTCATATGAAGTAATTGCCAATCTGAGCGATTCCGGTCTCGGTCAGACCGCTGCTGTGGGCGTAGGCGGTGATCCAGTCATCTGCACCGAATTCACCGATGTCCTGCAGCTCTTCGAAGCCGACCCAGAGACACAAGGCGTGGTTCTAGTTGGCGAAATCGGCGGCTCCGGCGAAGAGCGCGCAGCCGGATTCATTTCATCCATGTCCAAACCGGTCGTGGCGCTCATCGCCGGTCGGGCTGCGCCGCCCGGAAGGCGCTTTGGTCATGCCGGGGCGATCATCCGCGCCGGGAGCGGCGGCGCCCAACAGAAAATCGATGCTCTGAGCCAGGCCGGGGTATCGATTGCCAGCTCCCCGGCGGAAATCCCCGGCTTGATGTTGGAGAGATTGAGACAGAAAGCCCATATATAAGCCAGGCTTGCTGTCCTCAGAGAAATTGGATTATGGAAGCCAGTTTTCAAGTGCATGTCAAGTTGTTCGGTCACTTACGCCAGGCCAGCCCGTCTGCAAATCTGGTGATAGAGATACCGGCAGGCTCCACGGTCAACGACCTGGTACAGGCACTGGCAAGCCAGCTTGGCGACGACTTCCGTAAGGCGCTGTTAGATCCGGGAGGCCGTTTGCATGGCGGGATCGAGATTGTACTTAACGGAGTGCATCTTCCTGCGAGAAAAATCGCCAACATTCCAATCCCAGGAGCGTGTGAAGTAATTCTCATACCAATGATTGAAGGTGGATAATGCCAAACAACTATTTTTGATAGCGATCTACATGCTGCTCTTTGACGCCGTAATCTGGCGAGAATATAATTCTGTGTCATGGGTTACGCAACGGATACACCATGACATTTGGATAACCGCACTATCTTTCCGGGCGTGTGTGGCGGGCTGCCAGGTAATTCTGGCAATGAGAGGGAGTAAAGCTGATGGCCGCGAGTGATCTTTTCGGCATCTCGTCTCAAGATATTGATAAAAACGTGCCTATCCCCTATCACTATCAGCTGCGCGAGCTGCTGCGTGACGAAATCGCCTCTGGTCGCTGGGGAGTAGACCAGCGATTACCCAGTGAACGGGAATTGTGCGAGGCATTTGACTTGAGCCGCACAACGATACGGGAAGCGATCGATGCCCTGGTCAATGAGGGTCTCTTGCGACGGGAAAAAGGGCGCGGTACCTTCGTCGCAGAACCAAAGATCACGGAAAAATGGCTGGAAGCGCCGGATAGCTTCACCGAATCGATGCAGCTGCAGGGCTACCAGATCGAAACCAGGGTACTGAACCTGTCGGTTGTGCCTGCTACGTACAATGTATCACGTGAGCTGCGGCTGCGCTCAACAGAGCCGGTCATTGTGCTCGACCGTTTGAGATTGATCCTGCAGGAACCAGTCCTGGTAGTTACTTCCTATATTCCCGAGAGGCTTTGCCCGAACCTGGTGAACGAAGACTTCACCTATCAATCTCTCTACAAAGTACTGCGCGAGAAATATAATATCTCCATCGCACGTGCCAAGCGCTTCATGGAGGCGGTAGCGGCAAATGAATTGGAAGCGAGCCTGCTGCATGTACGCCAGGGCGCGCCCCTTGTGCTCATCGAGAGCACAGCCTATCTGGAGGATGGGACCCCACTCGAATATTTCAAGGCCCGCCATCGCGGCGACCGCACCCGCTTCCAGGTCGAATCATTTAAACAAGTCATTTCTCGATAACCAGACACTTATCCGGAATTGCGTAGATCAGGAGGTTCAGGAATGACCGGTCAGTTTCTCATGGGGATCGACATTGGAACTCAAAGCACGCGTGCCGCTCTGCTCGACCTGGATGGGCGGGTGGTTGCGAGCGCCAGCACTGCCCAGGATATGGAAACTCCACGCCCGGGCTGGGCGCAGCAAGACCCACAGGTGTGGTGGGACAGCACTATCTCCAACATACGGCGCGCCATCCAACAAGCAGGCATATCACCCACAGAAATCCGGGGCATCGGCGTTAGCGGGCAGATGCATGGCTGTGTGTCTATTGATGAAAAAGGGGAGCTGCTCAGCCATGCAGTTCAGCTATGGTGCGATAAGCGCAGCGCCGATCTGGTGGAGGAATATAAAAAACGACCGGATGTAACCGAAGCCTACCGGATCGCCGGAAGCCCACCCGTGGCAAATTGGTTTGGCTTCAAGATCAAGTGGGTTCAAGTTCACGAGCCAGAGGTTTACCAGAGAGCGTGGAAATTTTTTCTCCCCAAGGATTACATTAACTTTAAGCTCTGCGGGGTAGTGGCCACAGATCACAGCGAAGCCTCGGGGTCTTTCTTGATGGACGCCAGCAGCGAAGATTGGTCTCCCGTGCTGGTTGACCAGGTAGGCATTGAATACGATAAGCTGCCCCCTATATATGCCAGTTCCCATGTAATCGGGCAGGTCACCTCGGAGACTGCCGCACTCACCGGTCTGGCAGCCGGGACTCCCGTAGTCGCCGGCGGAGGTGATATGCTGTGCATGCTGCTCGCCGCCGGCATCACCCGTCCTGGCAACGCCTCGGATGTCACTGGCACTTCGGCGATCATGTCCGTATTCACCGAAACACCGGTGTTCGACAAGCGGCTGATGAACCTGCATCATGTCATGCCCGGTTGGATCCCCTTTGGAATTATTGATTCGGGCGGCGGTTCGTTGAAATGGTTTAAGGACTCCTTCTGCCAGACAGAAATCGAGCAGGCAAAGGTAACCGGTTCCCAGGTGTACGATATCTTGACCGCATTGGCCAGCCAGGTGGAGCCCGGCGGTGAGGGGCTGCTCTACTTCCCATATTTGATGGGAGAGCGTACATTTGGCACCCCCTACGCCCGTGGAGTGTTCTTTGGCGTCACGCCACGCACGGGCAAAGGCGCAATGGTGCGGGCGATCATGGAAGGCATCACCCTTGAGCTGCGCCGGACTCTAGAGGTGGTGGAAACTGCTGGTCACCAAATCGGCGTGATCTACCACAGCGGCGGTGGCGCTTACAGCGATTTGTGGTCGCAGATCAAGGCGGATATCTACCAGAAGAATGTCGCCGTCTTCGAAAATTCCGAAGGCGGTATCCTGGGTTCTGCGATCCTGGGAGGCGTTGGAGCAGGCTTATACACCGATCCTGCCTCCGGTGTAGAGCACTGCCTGCGCATCGCCAAGGAATTCAAGCCCAATGCTGAACTGCGCTCACGCTACGATTACCTGTTCGAATTATTCAAGGACTTGCATGACCGCATGCAAGAACCTTTCAACCAACTACCCAGAATCCCATAACCAATAACTATGACCGAGACCATACAGCTATTTATCACATGCATCCTGGATACCATTTATCCCGAGACCGGCGAATCCGTTGTGCGCATCCTCGAAAGGGCGGGGGTCAGGGTGGAATTCCCACCCGGGCAGACGTGCTGCGGCCAGCCGGCCTTCAACGGTGGGATGCGAGCCGAAGCCCGGCAGATGGCCATACATACGATAGAAGTTTTCGAGCCTACCCAGGGACCTGTGGTCATCCCCTCCGGTTCCTGTGCAGCCATGGTCCGCCACAGCTATCTGGAGCTGTTTGCCGACGATCCAGAATGGCTGCCGCGTGCTAAGGCCCTGGCTGCCCGCACCTACGAGTTCTCCGAGTTTTTGGTGGATTACCTTGGAATTACCGACCTGGGTGCCCGTCTTGCCGGCAAGATCACCTACCACTCATCCTGCCACCTGCTGCGCGAGCTGGGGGTCGACCGCCAGCCCCGCCTGCTGCTGAAAGGGGTCAAAGACGCCGAGTTCGTCGAGCTGGCTGGCACTTCTGAGTGCTGTGGGTTTGGGGGAGTATTCTCTGTCGAACACCCTGAACTCTCAGCCGCCATGCTGGAGCGCAAGATCGACAATATCGTCGCCAGCCAGGCTCAGCTTGTAGTTTCTTGCGATGGCGGCTGTATAACCAATATCAACGGCGGCATGCATCGCAGGGGATTGCCCCACAGGGCAGTCCATATTGCCGACGTGCTGGAGAAAGCCTGATATAAACGCGGTGGAGGGAAGCCGGCTCCACTTCGTTTCAAATAGAGATATGCCTTCTATGCCCAATAAATTCAAAACTCATATTCGCACCTCCCTAGCAAATTCACATTTGCAGGTTGCCCTGGATAACAACTACGAGCGCCGCCGCGACGGGCGGCTGGCAGCTTACTCGTCTCTGCCAGAGGATGTCCAGTTAATGCGTCAGCGTGCGCATGCTGTGCGCGCTGAGGTGATCAGCCATTTAGATGAATATCTGGAAAAGTTCATCCGCAATGCCGCGGCCAATGGATTCATTATTCACCCGGCCGCTGATGCCGCTGAAGCCGTTCAAATCGTACTGGATATCGCCCGCAGCAACAACGCCAGGCTTATCGCCAAGGCAAAATCGATGGTCAGCGAAGAAATCCACCTCAATGAGGGGCTCGAACAGGCCGGGATTCGGGCGATCGAGACAGACCTGGGCGAGTATATTGTGCAGCTGCGCGGCGAGCACCCCGCCCATATCATCACCCCTGCAGTTCACCTGCAGCGCGCCGATGTCGGTAAATTATTCAACGAAAAGCTCGGAATACCCTACACTGAGGACGTATCTGTCATGTGCCGCGCCGCCCGCCAGGAGCTGCGCCAGGTCTTTCTGCAGGCTGATATTGGGCTCTCGGGGGTAAACTTTGGAGTCGCCGAGAGCGGTACACTGGCATTGGTCACCAACGAAGGTAATGGTCGTATGGTGGTCACCCTCCCCCCGATTCACATCGCCCTGATGGGTGTTGAGCGGTTAGTACCCAGCCTGGATGACCTGGCGTTAATGCTTTACCTTCTGCCGCGTTGGGCGACAGGACAGAAGCTGTCTTCGTATGTCAGTTTGGTTAACGGTCCAGAAACGCCGGTTCTGACCGGTGGAGAAATCACCCAGGGACCACGCCAGCGCCACATCATCTTGCTTGACAATGGACGGCGGGCAGTCAGTAAGTCCGATCTGGCTGAAGCGCTTTACTGCATCCGCTGCGGGGCCTGCTTGAACATGTGTCCTGTGTTTCGAGAGCTTGGCGGGCATGCCTACGTCGGCATTCATGGACAAGGCAGTACCTACTCCGGTCCCATTGGATCGGTGATCTCACCAGCTTTGTTCGGGCAATCCGAGTTCGGGCATCTGGCGCGCGCCAGCAGTCTGTGCGGGGCGTGCAAGGAGGCGTGTCCGGTGGATATCGATCTGCCAAAACTGCTGCTGCGCATCCGCGCCGGGATCAACCCCAGCCAACAGGTTGATAACCGCCAGACCAGCAGCCAACCGCGGTACAGCCCTAATGCGCCCGGCTATCTGGCCTGGGGACTGCGCGCCTTCAATTGGATGGCGATCTCGCCCTGGCGCTTTGCCTTCGCCCAGCGTATGGCGGGCTTTTTCAGCCGGCTGGTAGCGCCCAAAACACCCTGGCTGCATCTCCCAGCAATCACGGGCTGGGGGTATTCCAAGGATTTTCCCCGACCAGCCTCTCGTCCGTTTCGGGATCATTGGGCGCAACGCAAATCAGCCGCTCCCGAATCCCCAGCGCCTGCTCTCAGCCGCCAGTCTGTGGTTGAGCAGCCCGGGAGCAAACCCGCCGAATCAGCCCCCAGCCAGGTGGATTTAGTCGAGCAGTTCGCCAGGGAGTTAAGCGCCCTGGGAGGGACAGTCAGGACCTGCCAGTCATCCGAGCTGGGGAAATGCATCCTGGATTTTCTCCAGAAAGGGGATTTCCGCCGCATACAGGCATGGGATGGCGCTCAGCTCCCCAAGGGCTTGCTGGACGAGCTGCGCGCAGCAGGCATCCAGGTCGACACGGACCACGACCCTGCTATTCCAGTGGGACTGACCGGCGTGGATGCTGCTATTGCTGAGTCTGGAACACTGCTCCTCACCGGCGCGCCAGACCGGCCCCTTACTGCCTCGCTGGTGCCTGAAATCCATCTCGCAGTGCTGCATGCCAGCACCATCCATGCCGATTTGCCCGAGGTCTTGAATCTGCCAGAGATCCAGCAGTCGAAAGCAGCAGTATTGATCAGCGGACCGTCACGCACCGCAGACATCGAGATGACCTTATCCATGGGCATGCACGGTCCCAGAGAAGTGCACGCCTTCTGCTTGAACGATCGCTGAATCCGGAAGGGATTTGGGGGGACGATAGTGGCTGCGCTGACATCGACACCCCTTTTTCTTTCCAGGCACGCACGCTGCATTGACAACCTGCTCATTTTTGCTATAATGGAAACGGTTCCAATCGATGCTCTACATCACCAGAGTGGAATCGCTTCAAAGCTAGCCTGCCTGACCATTTCAATAGCCAATCCAGTTGTCACATATACTGGTCAAGTAATTGGATATTGACTTTTTTTATTTTATCTGCTACATTCCTAACGCGTGTTAGTAACACGCGTTAGGAACGCCAGTCTGCATGACAAATATTGCTTCTACTCACCGGGTGACCAGTCAAGATGTAGCCGACCGGGCAGGGGTATCCCGTACCACGGTCTCTTTGGTCTTGAATAATGTCGCTGGTGCACATATCAGCGAAGCTACCCGCCAGCGCGTCCGGCAGGCTGCAAGCGATCTGAACTACGTTCCCGATGCTGCCGCCACGGCACTCGCCAGCCGGCAATCCCAGATCGTCGGCTTGATCCTCATCCGCACGCCTCGCCAGATCGCTTCGGATGCCTTCCTGACCCAGACCCTGAATGGGCTGATCGAGAGCATCCACCAGCAGGGACTGCGCCTGCTGATCGACATCGTTGAGCTAGAACACCAAAAGGAAACCTATCTACAGCTAGTACGCGCCAAACGCATCGACGGGATACTCCTGTCAGGACCACGCTTTGATGATGAGGCATTAAACCTGCTGCACAAATCGGCTTTCCCCACTGTGCTGCTTGGACAAATCCCGGGCAGCTGGTTTTCATTTGTAGATGTTGATAACATCGCCGCGGCAAAGGCTGCCGTGGCGCATTTGATTAAATTGGGCCACACGCGCATCGCCTGCATCACCAATGCCCCGCTCAGCTATACGGCTGCCCAGGGAAGGCTGTATGGCTACCAGCAGGCGCTTGAAAACGGCGGTCTCTCATTTGATCCTGACCTGGTGCGGTACGGCAATTTCGATATCGAGAGCGGCTACTGCCAGATGCGCAGCCTGATAGAAGCTGGCATCCGGTTCAGCGCCGCCTTCGTCGCCAGCGATACCCTGGCGTACGGCGCTAAGGCTGCCCTGCGGGATCATGGCTTGCGCGTTCCCCAAGATATAGCCCTGGTAGGGTTTGACGACCTGTCTTTCTCGCGCTATACAGATCCTCCGCTGACGACCATCCACCTGCCCGCCGTCGATCTGGCCAAGCAGGCCACCGACATGCTGTTTCAGTACATGCGCGGGGTGGAGCCGGAGCTGAAGCAGGTCATCCTGGATACTCAGCTGGTGGTGCGCGATTCCTGTGGCGCAAAGCTATCCGGATACGCGCTGACTAACTAATACAATCCCTTGGTTGAGGGTACACGAAGGGTACACGAACACGCAGCCTAAAAGACCCTCAAGTTCGTAGAAAGGAGGCTAAATCGACAGATATAATCGTCCACCATTCAAAATATCTACAAATCTGATAATCCACCTATCTTTTGGAGGAAGAAGAACATGAATAGCAAGAAAAATATATGGTTTTTACTCGGCACACTGATGGTCATGGCGATGCTGATCGCTGCCTGCGGCGGAGCTGCGACAACTACAGCCCCGACTGAGGCACCGCCAGTAGAAGAGCCTGCTGCGACTGAACCACCTGCCGAAGCGCCGCCGGAGGAAGCACCCACCACTGAGTTTGCGGTCATGCCGGGCGGCTTTTTAGAGAAAGCGCTGGCGGGCGAATACAGCGGCACAGAAGTGACAGTTGATGGTCCCTTCACCGATCCGGACGACCTGCGCTTCTTTGAGTCGATGGCGGCTTTTGAAGAAGCCACCGGCATCAAGGTCAACTACATCGGCGACAAGGAGTTCGAGGCCCGCCTGTCCATCGCAGTGGACGCTGGCAACGCCCCCGACATCGCCGACTTCCCCCAGCCCGGTGCAGCCGCCAACTACGCTCGCCAGGGCCACCTTGTCGATCCCACCACCTGGATCTCTGAGGACTGGCTCAAGCAACAGTACAACCAGTCCTGGATCGACATGACCACCATGCCTGACCCGGATGGCAACCCGATGATCGGCGGCGTCTTCCACCGCTTCAACGGCAAGTCCCTGGTCTGGTATCCCAAGGATGACTTCGACGCAGCCGGCTACACCATCCCCACCACCTGGCAGGAGCTGCTCGACCTATCCCAGCAGATCGCTGACGACGGCGATACCGCCTGGTGCATCGGCATCGAGTCGCAGGCTGCCACCGGCTGGCCTGCCACCGACTGGACCGAGGAGATGATGTTGCGCACCACCTCCCTCGAGAACTACGACGCCTGGGTGGCTGGCACCTTGCCCTTCGCCTCCCCCGAGGTCAAGAAGGCTATCGAGACCTGGAGCGAGATCTGGTTCACCTCCGACTACGTCTTCGGCGGCACGGACGCCATCGTCTCCACCTACTTCGGCGACTCCCCCGCTCCCATGTTCGAAGACCCGCCTAAGTGCTGGATGCACAAGCAGGGCAACTTCATCACCGGCTTCTTCCCCGAAGGCTCTCAGGCTGGCGTGGATTACTCCTTCTTCTACCTCCCGCCCGTCGATGACGCCTACGGCAAGCCCTTCCTCGTGGCTGGCGACATGATGTCCATGTTCCACGACCGCCCCGAAGTGCGCGCCCTGATGGAGTACTTCACCACCCCGCAGTCCGCTTCCGGCTGGCTACAGAACGGCGGCGCCCTGGCTGCCCACCTCACTGCCACCCCAGATATGTACGGCGTGGACCTGGAACGCGGCATTGCTGAACTCGTCGCCCAGGCAACCTCCTTCCGCTTCGACGGCTCTGACCTCATGCCCGGTCAGGTCGGCTCCGGCTCCTTCTGGACCGGTATGGTCGACTACGTCTCCGGCGCCGCTGACCTCGATACCGTCCTGGCTGAAATCGACGCCTCCTGGCCTGAAGGTGTAAGCGGACAGGTCCAACCGCCTGCAGAAGAAACAGCAGCGATGGGCGAGATGTCGGAATTCGGCTTTCCTTACCTGCCGGGCGGCTTTTTAGAGAAAGCGCTGGCGGGCGAATACAGCGGCACAGAAGT
>CAZGIX010000062.1:0-23377 GCA_964525785.1 uncultured Anaerolineaceae bacterium | reverse complement strand
ATCAAGGCTTCGATCGTGTAGACCACATCTGCCGAGGTGAACGGGGTGCCGTCATCCCAGACAACGCCTTCCCGGAGAGGGAATTCCACCTCGGTGAAATCTTCGTTGTAAATTGGGTCTCCTGAGGCGAGTCCAGGGATGATCTCACCGGTGGCGAAGTCTACCGACCACAGCGGCTCATTCGCCAGGTTCTGCATGCCTCTATCGCGCCACTTCCATCCAACCCATTCGTTGAAGTTGCTGGGAGATCCAACGCGTCCGGTGAGCTGCCCTACGATCAGCGTCTGTTCCCTGGGTAAGACACCTTGAACCAAGGGCGCTTCTTCTCTTGGGACAGTCGTGGGAGTTACTTCGACCGGGACCTCTACGGTTTTGATAACTTCTACGGTCTCGACAACGGTCTCGCCTTCTTTCTCAACAATGACTGTCTCGATGACCGTGATGGTCTCAGGGGTAGGCTGAGCGCAGGCGCTGAGAATCAGGCTCAGCGCCATCATAACACTTAATATGAGAAAAGCTGACTTGCGCATGGTATCTCGTCTCCTTAGAATTAACTTCGGATGAGTAATGCTGCCGCCTACGCACAACCAGATGCAGATCTGCATCCAGGCTGTATTAGAGACCTGCAGCGCCGATTGCTAACCTGCGAAATATTTCACCACCTCCTTCAACCCCGAGAACGATTCCGGCAACGATACCGGATACGCTAAAAATTTTTAAATTGCTCTTGAACTGCCGCTATGCGGCTCCCAATGCCCGGCATGAATCCCGGATCACCAGGTGCGTGGATGTCTTGATTATTTTCGTTTCCAGTATCTCTCCTTCTATGAGTTTAACCAGCATTTGAACAGCGATTTTTCCCATCTCCTGTATGGATTGGTCTATAGTTGTCAGTCCCGGATCAGCCAGGGCTGACTCGGGAATATTATCGAAGCCTACAATGGATAGATCTTGGGGGATAGACAAACCCGCTTCCCGGGCAGCCTGGTAGGCACCCAGGGCTGATTGATCGTTGGCGGCAAAGATTGCCGTCGGTGGGACCGGTAGGCTGAGCAGCTGTCTGGCGCAATCCAGTGCACTATCGGCAGTGAAATCACCCTGGACGATCAGAGTTGGATCGAGGGCGATTCCAGCCTGTGCTAGGCTATCCTGGTAACCGCACAGGCGGCGGTTGGCACTCATCAGATCAAACCGACCGCTGATGAAACCTATGCGGCGATGGCCCAGCTCGATCAGATAGTTCATCGCCTCCATTGCGCCTTCTCGATTGGTCGAGATCACCGAAGGGTATTCGGTGATCTCGTTATGGGGATCTACCGCTACAACCGGAGCATCGGTGCTGAAATGAGTTGCCGCAGGGGTGACCACAATGACGCCATCTGTAATGCTGTTATTGAGTAATGAAACAAATTTCCTCTCCCGGTCGGCAGAATAATGCTTGCGGTAGTCGCCGCAAGTGTAGATAACAAGGTCATAATCTAAATCTGCAATGGCGTTGTTAACGCCTTTCATTACTTCGATAGGGAATGGCTCACCCGCATCGGGTATGATAAGACCCATTACATTTAACCGTAGGCTGCGCATGCTGCGCGCCGCCAGGCTGGAGGCGTAGCCCATTTCTTCTATGATTGTCTTGACGCGTGCGTAGGTCTCGGGAGCGATGTCATCTTTCTCATTAAGCACGCGCGATACTGTGGAAACTGATACGCCAGCCGCAGTTGCTACGTCATGTATGGTGAGTGAGCGTTTGTTGCGCCGCATGGGTAAAAAGAAATTGACAATTCGGGTCCGGTATCATTTCCGGTAACGTTATCGGTTTACAACTCTATTATTGCTTAATATTTCACGATTGTCAACATTTCTTAATCTTTGCTGAATTTCAGGCTGATATACTTATTGTGCTATTATCCAATCCTTGTGGGGAATCTAAGTAATCGGAGCGTGCCCTATGAAAATCTTCATCCCTGGACGTATTTGCATGTTTGGAGAACATTCCGATTGGGCAGGGGGCTACCGCCGGATCAATGCTGATATTGAGAAGGGGTACACGTTGATCTGCGGTACCGACCAGGGTATATACGCCGAGGTCGAGCCACACCCGACCTCCCTGGTGCTTTCATCTACCACCCACGATGGTGTCTCTCACGGCCCCATCGAGATTCCCATGCAGCCCAAAGCCTTGTTAGAAGTAGCCCAAGGCGGCGGTTTTTGGAGTTACATCGCCGGTGTGGCCCACCAGGTTTTAACCAACTATCACGTGCGCGGTCTGGTGATCAATAACTACAAGACTGATCTCCCTGTCAAGAAAGGCCTATCATCCAGCGCAGCGATTTGTGTGCTGGCGGCGCGCGCCTTCAATCGCATTTACGATCTCAAACTTACCGTGCGCGGTGAGATGGAGCTCGCCTACATGGGTGAGATCACCACTCCGTCCCGCTGCGGGCGCATGGATCAAGGTTGTGCTTTTGGGAATCGCCCCGTCCTGATGACCTTCGATGGTGACCGTCTGGACACCACCGAGTTGCAGGTGAATTCGGAGCTGTATTTTGTGCTGGTTGACCTGCAAGCTCATAAGGACACGATGGAGATCCTCAACCGCCTTAACCGTAGCTATCCCATTGCTGAAAACGAAATCGAGCAGGGTGTACACGAGCTGCTTGGGCCGATCAACAAACGCCTCGTACACCAGGCGGTGGAGGCGCTGCACGATTCGGACGCTCATCGATTAGGCAGGCTGATGACTGAAGCTCAGTCATTGTTTGATAAACATGCTGCGCCTGCCTGTCCAGAAGAGCTGACTGCGCCTGTACTGCATCGCTTACTGGACTTCGAACCGTTACAGGATCACATCTGGGGAGGCAAAGGAGTCGGCTCTCAAGGCGACGGGACGGCGCAGCTGATTGCCCGCAGCTCCGAAGACCAGCAGGCCGCAATCGAGATCATCGAGCAAGATCTGGGAATGTCATGCCTGAAGCTCACTCTCCGACCAGCCCAGAAAGTGCGGAAGGCAGTCATCCCGGCTGCCGGGTTTGGCACCCGCCTGTTCCCCGCTTCGAAAGCGACCAAGAAAGAACTATTCCCAGTGGTCGATCGAGATGGCATCGCCAAGCCGGCCATCCTATACATTGTTGAAGAAGCGCTCCAGGCTGGAATCGAAGAAGTAATCATCATCGTCCAACAGGAAGATCTGGATGAGTTCCACTCCTTTTTCAACACCCAGGTATCGATTGAAAACTACAATAAGCTGCCGCGGCATTTCCAGGAGTATGCGCACCGCATACTGGATATCGGCAAGAGGATTTCGTTTGTGATTCAGCCAAACCAGGAAGGTTTTGGGCACGCTGTATATTGCGCTCGGGAGGCTATTGGAGATGAGCCGTTCTTGCTCATGCTGGGTGATCACCTGTACCGTTCTACTGGCGAAATCTCTTGTGCACAACAGCTAATCGACGCCTATAACCAGTACGGTACGAACATACTCGGGCTGCGCCGCACGCCTGGAGATCAGATCGCAAATTTCGGCACCATCGCCGGTGTATGGGTCGAAGAAAACCGCTTGTTGAATGTGACCGAGTTTGCTGAAAAGCCAACCATGGATTACGCTCGCAGCAACTTGCGCGTCCCTGGTTTGCAGCCGGATGAATTCCTGACCGTATTCGGGCTGTACATCATTAAGCCGCTTTTGTTTGATTTTTTAGAGGAGCATATTCAAAACAATGTGCGCGAACGTGGTGAATTTCAGCTGACTTCAGCATTGGATCGCTTACGGCGGGAAGAAGGATTTTACGGGCTGCTCATGAGTGGTAAGCGATACGATATTGGTCTGCCAGATTACTATCTTACTACATTACAGTCATACCGCCTGAGCGATTGAAATGAACACTGCAGCTGCATCAGCTCAACGGATTTTGTGGTATACTATCATCACTTAATTTAGGATTTGTGAACAAAACTAGCCAGTCCTTATAAGGGCTGGCTTGTTTGTTCCTTCATCGACGCATCGTTTTAGAACCAACTTTCTTCCTGAAATTATCCCCTGCAGTTATCGGGTTCAATAAGCCGAATAGCTCCAGAAGATGCTCTGCTCTGTTTTCAGACAGAGTAAATTCCTGTATGACCGGGCTGGATGGAGAAGAATCCTATGATGGACTATCAAGTAGGCGATAAAGTCATTCATGCGATCTATGGTTTGGGAGAGATCGTGCAGATGGATGAGAAATTCATCCATGAGCGTGAGATGCTTTGTTATGTCGTGAGTGTTCGCGATCTGACCATTTGGGTTATGGCTGATGAAGCCGGCAAATCTGGCCTTCGTCGACCAACTCCCGGAAGTGAATTTAACAAATTGTTTGCTATTTTAAGTAGTCCGGGTGAGCCTTTACCTATGGATCGATTTGAGCGAAAAACCCTTTTATTGGATCGCATGAAAGATGGGAAGCTGGCTTCCATCTGCTCTGTGATACGCGATCTCGTCCTTTTTCGACAGGGAAAGAAATTTAACGATTATGATAAATCTACTTTGGAACGAGCGAAAGATTTGCTGTTAGCAGAGTGGGTGTACTCGCTATCGGTACCGTCGGTACAGGCGAAGAGTGAGTTGATGCAATTGTTAGGAGCTGTATAAAAGCGGATACAAAGTTATTTATAGGTAATTTGTCACCGCTTAACACCGCAGAGGAATTGCGCTCCCATCATCCATCTCCTATGCGCCAACAACGATATCGCCCTTAAAGGTTACTTTACTCACTTGCATGTCTGATTAATTTCATATATAAAGATATAAACAAGCATGTAGGGTTTATAGGCGAGACGGTCAACACGGCAGTAATAAATCATACCGTGGGTCTAAGATCTGTATTTAAAGACCTATCCGACACTACAAATAAAATTCAATCTTCGGATAGATATTTAAAGAGAAGCTCCTTTATCGTCGAAATCGCCTGGAGGTGAGAGTTGGAACCGAGTCTGGTTGACGGCAGCCGTGTGTGTATCATCGGGGGTGGACCGGCAGGGTCCCTATCTGCGCTGCACCTTCTCCGTCTTGCGCGCCAGAAAGGAATAAGACTTGATATCACAATTTTTGAGCAGCGCGACCATACAAATACAGGTCCGAGAGGTTGTAAAGGCTGCGCAGGAATCTTGTCTACTCGCTTGTTGGCTGGTCTTGCCGCACTGGACCTGTTGCTCCCGAAGGAAGTGATCCAAGCAGAGCTTCACTCTTATTCGGTTCGCGTCAATGGTGATACTCTTCAGATTAACCAACCTGATTCCCGCCGGCGAATCGTTAGCGTCTACCGTGGAGGCGGCCCACACCTGCTAACCGGTGAGCATCCTGCAAGCTTTGACCAGTATCTCCTTTCTCAGGCCTGCGCCCGCGGCGCTCGGCTGATCCAATCCCGTGTTAAAAAAGTAATGAATGATAAGACGCCGGTCCTATACACATCGCGGGAGAGCTACCCTGCCGATCTGGTCGTTCTGGCAACCGGTGTGAGCAGAAATAATCCTCTATCCCCTTCTTTTCAATACCGCAGCCCGGTCACAGATACGATGGTGCAAGATGAGGTGCTGCGTCCGGATTCCTGGCCCTCTAATCAAGTCAGCGTGTATGTGAAACATCCATCCGAGTTGATTTTTGGTGTGCTGACCCCCAAAGGCCGCTACTTGAACGTATCCTTGCTGGGTCATGGGTTAACACATGATGCGATCACCCGGTTCATCGATTCGGAGGCGATCGATTCAGATCAACCAGGATTGGTTGGTCTTTGCGGGTGCACGCCTCGCATTGCAATCCGCCCGGCAAAACGCTATTTTGGTGACCGCTGGGTGGCTGTGGGCGATGCAGCGGTTTCCAGGCTGTTCAAAGACGGTATCGGTTCGGCATTTTTTACAGCAAATACTGCCATGCAGGTCGCCATATCAGACGGCGTTACGCAGGATGCTTTTCGCAAGGGCTATTTACCCTACTGCAGAAGAATTGCTGCTGACAATCTGTACGGGCGGCTCCTTTACTGGTTATGGGAAATTACCCTCAAGACGCCTTTCTTATTGGATGTCTGGACGCGCGCGGTTTGGAGTGAAAAGGAACTCCCTCCCGAACAGAGAACCCATATGCGTATTCTGTGGGGGATGCTGACCGGCGATGAGCCGTATAAGGACCTGGCTCTTTTATTTTTAAATCGCTCAGCCGTTCGCGGGATGTGGCTCGGCGTTCGCCAGATGATCTAATAATTAAATGGGGTATGTCCGGCGGTTTTACCGCTGTACACACCCCAAGAATTCTCCTACCTTACTGCTTACATATCTCCCTTTAACAGGCTGGCTGCCCACACCGCAACCCCGATCACGCCGGCGTTGTTGCCCAACTCTCCCAGCAAGACCTGCACCTGATCGACCGGCATCACATGCACGCGCTCGCGCATCGTGCGTTCCATTGGCTTCCGAAGCAGGTTCCCGGCCTGGGAAACACCTCCAGATAAGATGATCCGGCGTGGACCGAGCGCCACGCAGATATTGGCGGCTGTCACGCCGAGATAAAAGCCGGCTTTTTCGTAGATTTCGATAGCAATTTCGTCGCCATTCTCAGCCGCCCTGGCGATGAGCTTCGGTGTGATGCGGTTCAGGTCATATTCACACAGCTCACCGATCGCTGTTGTGAGACCCTGGGTGACCGCCTTCATGCCCATGGCAGCGATCGCCGGGCCGGATGCATAAGCTTCGAGGCACCCGTAATTTCCACAACCGCAGCGTGGACCGTTGTAATCGATAGTCGTATGGCCCAGCTCGCCGCCGGTGCCGCCGATACCAAGATGCAGTTGACCGTTGATAACCAGCCCACCGCCGATGCCGGTACCGACCGCAAACACCGCCATTGTATCGACCCCGCGCCCGGCGCCAAAGCGCCACTCGCCGTAGGTGATAGAGCGGACGTCGTTCAAAATCCGCACCGGCAGACCGGTTAGCTTTTCGATGGTCTCCGCCAGGGGCACGTTTGGCCAGGTGCCGGCTAAGTTGGGCAGGAACAGCACCATCCCGCGCTCGAGATCCAGCACGCCCGGTACACCAATCCCAATCCCACCCACTTCTTGCCTGGAGAGCCCACTGTCGTGGAGCACTTGCAGCACCAGGTCGGCAATGCGCTGCATGACCGCCGCGTGGCCCTCCCGCGCCAGGGTGGGAACGCTCGCCTGCTGAAGCACCTGCCCTGTTTCTACATCGACCAGCGCGGCGCGCAGATTGGTTCCACCCAGATCGCAGCCGATAAAGTATTTCATTAGTGGATATACGGCTTTAGGACATCGCGTGCCAGATAAAAGCCGCGCTTGACCAGCTCTTCATCGCCTTCAAAGGCGCGATCCTCGTGCTCGATGCTCACCACGTAATCGTAGCGCGCAGCCGTCAGGGCGGCAAAGAACTTGCGCCAGTCCATATCACCCAGGCCGGGCAGGCGTGGGACCTGCCATCCCATGCCCTGTGATAACACGCCGTGGTTGTAAAGACCTTCGCGGTCGATATGCAGGTCCTTGGCATGAACGTGGAAGATCTTTGCTGCGAACTCACGCACCACCCGTTCATAATCGATCATCTGCAGGATCAGGTGGGATGGGTCGAGGTTCAGCCCAAAGTTATCATCTGGGATGATCTCCCACATTTTCCGCCAAATCGCCGGAGTGGAGGCCAGGTTATCGCCGCCGGGCCACTCATCATAGCTGAAGATCATCGGGCAGTTTTCGATGGCAATCTTGACGCCATGCCCTTTGGCGAACTTCACAATCGGCGGCCAAACCCGCGTGTAATCTTCCAGGTTCTGCGGAACGGTTTTGTGTTTGTCTTTGCCGACGAAGGTGCCCACAACGGCGACTTCCAACAACGCTGCAGCTTTTATCACCTTCTTCAGGTGATCGATGACCACGGCCCGGTGCTCTTCATCCGGATGGAGTGGGTTTGGATAATAGCCGAGTGAGGAGATCGGCAGGCCGTAGCCATCCAGCATCTTGCGAATCTCACGCGCTTTTGGTTTATCCAGCGCAGCGACGTCGATATGCGTGACGCCGGCATAGCGGCGGGAGGCTTTCTCGAACGGCCAGCAAGCAATTTCTATGGCCTCGAAACCACTATCTGCTCCCCAGCGAGCAGCCTGCTCGAGGGTATTTCCAGGCAATGCAGCAGAGAAAAATCCCAGTTTCATAGCGTTTTCCCTTGTAATTTCGATAATTATTTTTTGGGAGTAGCCCCAAATGGCTCTTCTTGCCGGCTATCCAATTTTGTTCGAGGCTATCCGACTTTGATCCACCGGCTTTCTTTGGCGCTCCTGGCAATTGCCTCACACAGGACCATCTCATAGTGTCCATCGGCAAAAGTCGGAAAATCTGGTTGTTTATTGAAATCACCGGCAAAGATATAATCGTAGACTTTCTTGGTCAGCTGCTTGAAGGTATCAGGAAAACCTTCAGCGTGTCCACCTGGATAGGAAGCGATGCTACGCACGTCGCTCGCCAACAGGGAGGGGTCTTTGATCACGATCTGGTTAGGCTCGGTGCGATTCCCGATCCACAGGTCATTGGGATGCTCGCCATCCCAGGCCAGCGAGGATTTTGAGCCGTTAATTTCGAAGAACAGGCGGTTTTTTCGCCCTGAGCACACCTGCGCCACTGTCACCACGCCGCGCACACCTTTTTCATAGTGGAGCAGGATGGTGGCGTAGTCTTCCGTATAGACTGGCTGTTCAATATAGTCCACGGACTGTTGGAGTTTGCCGGTGAATGTTTCCAGCTCTCTGGTAGGCTTTTTTCGCACGGGATGGAAAGTCTTGAAATCGGCGTACACCTCCTCCACGCGCAAGCCCGTGACGAAGGTCATCAGATCGAGCCAGTGCGAGCCGATATCGCCCACCGCCCGCAGGGTTCCGCCCAGGTCAGGTTCCAGCCGCCAGTTCCAGTCCGTGGTCAGCAGCAGCCAGTCTTGCAGATACGAGCCCTGCAGGATAAATAGTTCGCCGATCTCGCCTCGTTGCACCAGGCTGCGGGCATGCTGGACCAGGGGATACATGCGGATGTTGAAATTGATGGCATTTACCTTCCCGGTTTGGGATGCCAGCTGCACCAGTTCTGCTGATTGTGCCGCAGTCATAGCCAGGGGCTTCTCGCAGACTACGTGTTTTCCCGCCAGCAACGTGCTCTTGGCATGTGGGTAGTGCAGCACGTTGGGAGTCGCCAGGTGAACTATGTCGATATCCGGATCGGCCAGCATTGCATCAAAAGAATCGTAGGCGCGTGGGATGCCCAATTCTGCCGCCTTTGTCCGGGCTGTTTCAGCGTTGACCTCTGCCAGTCCCAGCACCTGGATTCCGTTGCGGCGTAGCCCCTCAATGTGGGCGGGGCCGATAAAGCCGGTCCCGGCTACTCCGACGCCGATATTTTGTTTTGTGAGTTGCTTTTCCATAGGAATTATCCTCTCGGAGCGCCTTCTCGCATTCGTTTATCGAAATCGTCCAGGATGGCAGCCGTGGCTGTGGCGCCGCAGCGTGTCACTCCGGCGTCGATCACCGCCAGCAAACTGTCCAGCGTGCGCACCCCGCCGGCAGCCTTTACCTGCACCGTAGGACCGACGTTAGCACGCATCAGGCGCAGGTCCTCGATTGTTGCCCCGCTTGGGGCGAATCCGGTGGAAGTCTTGACCCAATCCGCGCCGGCAGCTTCGCTGAGCTTGCAGGCCAGGATTTTCTGCTCGTTGTTCAGGTAGGCGTTTTCAAGGATAACTTTCACTTTCGCCCCCCTGGCATGGGCCGCTTCGCACACGTTCTGGATATCCATGCGCACCTCGTCTGCTTTGCCAGAGCGCAGCTGGCCGATGTTGAGCACCATATCGAGCTCGACGGCGCCATCGTCCATCGCCGCCTGTGCTTCAGCGACCTTGATTGCCGTCAGGTTGCTGCCATGCGGGAAGCCAACCACTGCGCTGACCTTCACATCCGTATCCCGCAGCTCTTCTGCTGCTAACCGCACATGGCAGGGTTTGACACACACTGTGGCGGTGTGGTAGCGCGCCGCCAGTTTACAGCCATCGATCACGTCCTGCTCGGTCAGCTCGGGTCTGAGCAAGGAGTGGTCGATGACTTTCGCCAGCTCTTCTCGGGTGATCGTCGCGCTGTTCAAGGTTGTTGCCATAGGTATCTCCTCGGTTCAGGTTCTGCTTCCCAGCCACAAATCGATCGGTTTCTTGACCGAGGGTGGTGAATAAGGCCAGTCGATCTTGCGCCCCTCGCCGGCCGATTGATAAGCGGCATACATGATCTTCAGCACCTCGCGGCCATCTTCGCCTGTTTCCATGCAGGTCTCTTTGCCGAGCACGCAATTGACAAAATGCTGCATCTCCTGCGGAAATCCATAGTTCCAGATTTCTTCGAACATGGTAAAGGTATAACCGCGCGTTGTGCCAGCTTTTTCAACCGCATAGCCATAGCCATCTTCGCTGTATGTTAGCAGTGAGCTTCCCCTCAGCAGGTCTGCGCGCGTATGGCCTTTATTGCCATACACCTCGCAGCGATCATCCACCCCGCCGCCTTTGGCCCAACTATTCTCCAGCAGGGCAATTTTGCCGCCTTCATATTCAATGATTGCTATCGAGTGGTCTTCTCCTTGGGTGCGTTCCTTGTGGACATAGGTGCCCATGAACGCAGTTACACTCTTAACCTTGGGCTTACCCAAAATCCAGCGCGTATATTCGATCGAGTGGCATCCCATGTCCAGCAGCACTCCGCCTCCTGAGCGGTCCACATCCCAGAACCAGGACATGTGTGGGCCGGGATGTTCTTCCGATTGCTTTGCCAGGAACGGTTCGCCAATCGCGCCCTCCTCGATGAGGGTTTTAACCCGAACGTATTTAGGCGCGAACAGCAGCTCTTCAGCGTACATCAACAGCACCCCCGCTTTCTGGCAGGCCTCGATCATCTCATCCGCCTCTTCCAGAGTGACACACAGGGGTTTCTCGATGATGATGTGCTTGCCTGCCTTTGCTGCGTCCACGACTACCTGGCAGTGTAGATCATTTGGGATGCCGATGTCAATCAGGTCAATTTCCTTATCCTGCAGCATCGTACGGTAATCGCTGTAAGAGCTGCGTATACCCCGCTCCTTAGCAAATTTAGCCGCGTTGCTTGGGCTGGCGACCGCCACCACCTCAGCATCGCGCACCCAGTTCTTGAAAGACGCATAATGGATGTCACCCACAAAACCGGTTCCCACGATACCTATTTTTACTGTTTTTGTCATGGCAAGATTCCTCCTGAGATAATCGTTTTATGCGGTGCGGTCGCTGCCCACTGCCTATAGTACCCTGATGGTTACTGTCTCAGCGCTCTCTGCCGCCCGTAGATCGAGATCATCACCAACAGGGTGACGCCGAGCGCCATGCGGCGCACCGAATCGGGCATCTGCATGGTTGTCAGCAAGCTGGTGATCAGCGTCAGCACAATCGCTCCCGCCATCGTGCCCCAGTAGCTGCCCTTACCGCCTGAGAGCAACGTCCCTCCTACGGCTACCGCAGCGATTGAGGGGAATAGAAACGGCTGTCCCAGCTGGATCAGCACCACACCGGTGTTCCCTACCACCAGGAAGCCGCCGAAACCCGCCAGCGCTCCTGCCAGGGAATAGGTCGCCAGGTTCATGCCGTTCACATTGACGCCGGAGAGCTTGGCTGTCACCCTGTTCACACCGATGGCAAACAGCTGTTTGCCAAAGGTTGTACGCTCCAATAGCAGCCACATTAACACCCCAAAAACTAGCCAGATGATCAGCGCGTTGGGGATCGGGATGGAGGGCAAGAACGGGCGAGCGATCAGCCGTGTCATGATGGGGGCGATCTTCCCCTGCACGTTGCCGTGGTTTAGGATGATGACGATGCCAGTGACAACACCCGACATTCCCAGTGTCATAACAAAGGGAGAGATCTTTAAGTAGGTAATCCCCGCGCCGTTCAGCAGGCCGATCACGGCGCCTACTGCCAGAGAGAGCAGCAGGGCAACGAATACTTTTTCATTGGCGCCTGACACATAAACGTAGGTCAGGATGGCGGTTAAGGTCACCACGGAGCCAGCCGATAGGTCGATACCCTCAAAGCCGCTGATGATGACCAGGGTTTGCCCGGCGGCGATGACACCCAGGAAAACCGACAGGCGCAGTATATTCATCGCCTGTGCATAGGCTACATTCAAATCGCTGCCGAAACCGTTGGGCAGCAACCCCGAAAGCAGGAAAAGCACCACCGCCAGGAGCAGCGCTGCGACTGGGGGAGAGATGGAAAAACGCTTCATGTTCTTCGCCTGAAGAGGTTGATAATCCCAGGGGTTGCCAGGGCGACAATGATGATCAATGCCTTGACCAACGTTTCCCACCAGGTATCAATGCGGGCAAACGAGATGATATTTTGAACAAAACTCAAAGCGATTGCACCCATCACCGGCCCGGCGACGCCACCCACACCGCCGCTCAAAGCGTTCCCGCCGATCACTACTGCAGTGATTGATGTGAGCGTCATCGCCAGGCCAATCTCAGCATTCCCGGCGCCGCTCAACATGGTGATCGCCACCCCCGATAACGCGGCCATAAATCCAGAGATTACATAAGTGCTGAACTGCAGCCATACTACTGGCACAGCCGTTTCGTATGCTGCCTGGGCTTTACCGCCCACTGCGTATAGATAGTTGCCATAGCGTGTTGAGCGCAGGTAACCCCATAGTAGCAGCAAAATCGCAATTACAAAGAAGGCCAGCGGTATGCCAAATGGAGTGCTGCTGCGATACAATTCGGCGATCGGGGCTGGGATGCCGCCACCCGGATTGGGCAGAATGTATAGCGCTAATCCGCCATATAGAAAACTGGTGGCGTAGGTGGTGATGATAGGCTGCAGGCGTAGATGGGCTACAAAGAAGCCGTTTATTGCTCCCGCCAGGATGCCAACCAGGAGGGAAAGGGCTGTATACTGCAACATCGCTTCTGGCGATCCCTGGAGCCCGACTCGTGTGGCTAAAATGGTGTTCACGATGCAGACGATTGCGCCCACTGAGATGTCGATCCCGCCCCCCAGTATGACCACCGCCTGCCCGGCAGACAGCAAGATCAAAGGCAGGAAGACACGCATATTGCTGTTCAGCGTGTCGATGGCAAATAGTTTCGGTTGTACGATGAAATTTACTGCAATAGTCAGTACCAACAAAATAAGGGCAAAAAGTGAGGGGTAGCGCACCAGTAATGTGTTCCAGGTAAGACGCTTCATGACGCATCCCCATGCGCGACGCCCAGGCTGGCAGCGATCAGGTTCTCTTTCGTCAGAGCCGCTCCAACAAGCTCCGTTTGAATGCTGCCGTCATGCAACACCAGCACCCGGTCGCACAAGCCGATCAGCTCTTCGTCATCGCTGCTGTAGAACAAAATTGTCTTGCCCTCTTCACACAGTTTTGTCAGCAGAGCGTAAAATTCTGCCTTGGTGCCGACATCGACCCCCTTAGTTGGGTCGTCGAGCAGCAGGATGGATGGCTGGCGCATCAGCCATTTGCCGATAACCACTTTTTGGGCATTACCGCCCGAAAGGCTGCTGACCGGTTCCTGCAATCCAGCCATAACCAGCTTGAGCCGGGCACCCATTCGCTCGGCATCGTCCTTGGCCTTGTCAATTTTTAAGGGGAAGCCATAGCGCGCCCACGAAGGAAGCTGGAGATTTTCCAGGGTAGAGCGGATGTAAAGCAATCCCTCTCGGGCGCGATCGCCGGGTACCAGCGCAAAACCGCTTTCCATTGCCTGGCGTGGATGCCGGAATTGGGCAGGCTGACCGTTGAAATGGATTGTTCCGCTGAACGGGATATCCCCGAATAATGACAGCAGCAGGTTGCGCTGTCCCTGACCTTGCAGCCCTCCGATTCCGAGCAGCTCTCCTTCGTGCACCTCGAAACTGATGCCGCGTAAAACCTGGTTGCGCAGGTCTTTCACTTCAAGACAGACCGGATTTTCAGCAGTTGACGTGCCAGAACGGGCATATTGAAACACCGAGTCTTTATCGATCATCAACTTGACCAGGTCTTTTTCGGTGATATCTTTCATATCACCGGCCCCGACGGTTTTCCCATTCCGCAATACGCTGTAGCGGTCTGCTATTTGGAATATTTCCTCCATGCGATGGGAGATAAAGACGATCGCTTTGCCTTCACCTTTCCATTTAGCGACCAGATCAAACAGGCGGTGCACCTGGCGGCTGTCCAGGCTGGCTGTCGCTTCATCCAGGATTAACAGGCGAGGATTAAAGCTGACAGCTTTTAGAATCTCAATGATCTGTTTTTCGTCAGAGGGTAGATCTGAAACAAGGCTATCCGGTCGCAATTCGGTTTTAAACATCCCCGTAAACAAGGAAAGGAGTTCCTCAGTCTTGGCGAATACGGTTGCCTTGCTCACCACGCCTAAAGGGGAAAGCGGCTCACGAGTCAGCCAGATGTTGTCGGCCACAGACATCTGTGGAATCAGGCTCAATTCCTGAAATACGGTTGAAATCCCCATCTTTTTTGCGGATTGTGGAGATGCGAAGTGCAGGGGTTTACCATCCAGGAGTAATTGCCCCCCATCCAGGGTGACCACTCCGTTTAATACCTTGCTCAGCGTGCTTTTGCCGCTTCCATTCGCCCCGATTAATGCAACGACTTCACCAGAATTGACTTCCAGATTTCCATCGGAAAGAGCAACCACACCCCCATATCGTTTTACAATGTTGCGCGCAGAAAGCGACAAGGTCATCGTGTTTATACCTCTCCCCTCTCCCATTTCTGGGAGAGGGGAAGGGTCAGGTTAGTCGACTACGGTAGAAAGTACTGCTGTACTTCTTCGTCGGTCATGATGTCATCGAGCAAGAAGGCATCCGGCTTGCCTTCGCACATCGCCAGGCCTTCATCCAGGTTCTCGGGAGTGATTATGGCCGCCAGCGGCATGACAAAGGACAATCCGTTGACGCCGCCCAGCTTGGTGGTATCGACCTCTTTGCCCTGCAGCATGGCATAGGCGATGCGCAGTCCGGTAGGGGAGACGCCGGGGTGGTTGGCGACAGCGATCGATTCAAAGTCGGGCTTCATGGTCAGGGCTTCCTGCCACAGGCGCAGGAACTGGCAGCGTCCTTCGCCGACGCCCTGCGGCCAGGTGGCTGGATTGGCAGCCATGATCGCCTGCAATGCGCCGATGGCCATGCCGTCCTGGGTCCAGTAGCCGGTCAGGTTCGGGTAGGCCGCCAGGAAGTTGGACATGACCTGCTGCCCGGTGGCTTCGTCCCATTTGCCGGTGTCGGTTGCCAGGACTTTGATGTCCGGATAGTCGGTGAGCACTTCAGCCACGCCTTCCATGCGGGCCACGTTCGCCGGGTGCCCAGGGAAGCCTTCGATCTGCACGATTTCACCCGTGCCGCCCAGCTTCTCAGCCAGCCACTTGGCGGAGGTCTTCGCCCATTCCTTTTGATCGATGCCAACGTTATACACGCCGGGGACATCCAGCTCCTGGTCGACCGAGATGACGATGATGCCCTTGTCCAACGCTTCCTGCAAGGTGGCGTTCAGACCGCTCACATCGCCGGGATTGACCAGGATGGCATCCACGTCCTTGGCGATCAGGTTCTGCAGCTGCTGGATCTGGCCTGCCACATCTGTGTCAGCGCTTTCGATCACCAGCTCATTGGCGATGCCGGCGTCCATGTACTCTTGGTTGACTTCCTGCAGCTCCGCGATCATCTGCGTGCGGTATTCGCTGCTGATGAACGGGTTGGATACGCCCACCGAGAATTTCTCAGCGACGGCGGGTGCGGCAGCGCCTTCCTGGACAAAGAACTGCTGTACTTCTTCGTCGGTCATGATGTCATCGAGCAAGAAGGCATCCGGCTTGCCTTCGCACATCGCCAGGCCTTCATCCAGGTTCTCGGGAGTGATTATGGCCGCCAGCGGCATGACAAAGGACAATCCGTTGACGCCGCCCAGCTTGGTGGTATCGACCTCTTTGCCCTGCAGCATGGCATAGGCGATGCGCAGTCCGGTAGGGGAGACGCCGGGGTGGTTGGCGACAGCGATCGATTCAAAGTCGGGCTTCATGGTCAGGGCTTCCTGCCACAGGCGCAGGAACTGGCAGCGTCCTTCGCCGACGCCCTGCGGCCAGGTGGCTGGATTGGCAGCCATGATCGCCTGCAATGCGCCGATGGCCATGCCGTCCTGGGTCCAGTAGCCGGTCAGGTTCGGGTAGGCCGCCAGGAAGTTGGACATGACCTGCTGCCCGGTGGCTTCGTCCCATTTGCCGGTGTCGGTTGCCAGGACTTTGATGTCCGGATAGTCGGTGAGCACTTCAGCCACGCCTTCCATGCGGGCCACGTTCGCCGGGTGCCCAGGGAAGCCTTCGATCTGCACGATTTCACCCGTGCCGCCCAGCTTCTCAGCCAGCCACTTGGCGGAGGTCTTCGCCCATTCCTTTTGATCGATGCCAACGTTATACACGCCGGGGACATCCAGCTCCTGGTCGACCGAGATGACGATGATGCCCTTGTCCAACGCTTCCTGCAAGGTGGCGTTCAGACCGCTCACATCGCCGGGATTGACCAGGATGGCATCCACGTCCTTGGCGATCAGGTTCTGCAGCTGCTGGATCTGGCCTGCCACATCTGTGTCAGCGCTTTCGATCACCAGCTCATTGGCGATGCCGGCGTCCATGTACTCTTGGTTGACTTCCTGCAGCTCCGCGATCATCTGCGTGCGGTATTCGCTGCTGATGAACGGGTTGGATACGCCGATTGTGAATTTACCTTCATCGGCTGGCTCGGCTGGCGCTGGGGCTTCGGTGGCTACTGGCTCTTCAGCGGCGGGCTCCTCTGCGGCTGGTGCTTCAGTCGTGGCCGGCGCCGCGGTGGGTGTGGTGCAGGCCGAAAGCACCATCGAAAGGACGGTGATGAAAATCACCATCAGCAAAATCGGTTTTTTATACATAATCTTCTTCTCCTATTGTATATATTTGTTGGTACAGAATTGACTCGTATATAAGCATCGTTACAATGCGGTGATTGTTAGAATTCACTCACCTCCTTTTCGTTTGATTTTCGGATATGTCTGATCGCGCTAAATAGTATACACCAGGTATTCATCAGTCCTTTATGGTTTGTGAGATGGACCCTGTGGTCTTATCTTTTAAAATTAATTTAATCTGTCCGTCGGGCATCTTTTCTTCTTTTATCAGCCAGTGTTCAGCATCGTATTCGGTAAGCCCGATCTTCTTCTCTGCTTGTGAGCTACCGCGCCATTCTGCCAGCTCAATAGGCTCCCACCGTTTGGTCTGCGCTGATTTATAACAGGCATCGATGATGGCGTTGACGATATAACCGTCATAAAAGTCTTCCATTGGCTTGCGGCCTGCATCCAGGGCATCCAGCATATCTTTAAACATATGTACGTAGCCTAATGCATTGACCTCATCTCCAACCGGGAACAGCCAACCGGTGTCTCCTTCGGCTTTCTCTGCCACGTAGCCCCCTTGACCCACAGCGGTGAACATGTCGAACCCTGTGCGCAGCCAATGGTTTAGCCAGATCGTTCCCTCCGTGCCAGAAATTTCATCCCGTAAATCCATTCCACCCCGGAAGGTCCAGCTCACCTCGAATTGCCCGATGGCCCCATTTTCATAGCGCACCAGGCCGACCGCGGTGTCTTCAGCCTCAATTGGATGCACCTGTGTGTCCATCCAACACATAGCTTCTACCGGTCGGACATCTTTGCCGATGAAGTTGCGCGAAATTTCGATGCAATGGCAGCCCATGTCGACTATTGCGCCGCCGCCGGAGATTGATTTTGTCCAGAACCAATCGCTGTGCGGACCTGGGTGTGTTTCCCGCGAGCGCGCCCACAGGATCTTTCCTAAAGCGCCAGCCTTTATCGAATCGAGGGCTTTCAAGGTCTTAGGGGTGTAAACTAGATCTTCTAAATAGCCGTGGAATACGCCGGCTTTTTCAACGGCTGCGAGCATTTCCAATGCTTCCTGGGCATTCCTGCCCAGCGGTTTGGTGCACAAGACGTTCTTGCCGGCTTGAGCAGCCAGCTTGGCAGCCACGATGTGCAGGTTGTTGGGCAGTCCTATGACGACTGTGTCTGTCTCCGGATCGCCAACAGCTTCTTCGATGCTCGTTGTCCATCGAGGAACACCCCAGGTTTTGGCAAAGCTGCTTGCATGTTCATCGTTCGCGGCGCAGACGATTTTAATCTGATCGCGTGCCCGGTATCCTAACAGCGTCATTGTGTAGAACGTGCCGATCAAGCCGGTGCCGAGCATGGTGATGTTGCGCATAAATGCCTCCAGCGAAGCTCGTAGCAATTAAAAAGGGTTTTCCTGGCAGGGAGCTGCTAAGAAAACCCGCTTTATTATGCTGAATGACTGCGTATTGTTGGACATTTTCACCTGATTATACTCGTTACCCAAACCGGCTGTCAACGCAGGTGTTAACGCGGGTTGACAATGCTCGGAGGGTGCCTGTATAATGTAAATATCCGATTGTTCGGACATTTACGAGTGAATGAATGTCGACCTATACACCTCGCCAGCGAGTTTTTGAATCTTTATCTCATCACGAGCCCGATCGTCTCCCGGTTGCCATCTGCGGCGGGCCGTATGGCATTGTTGATCCGCTCTATCTGCGCCTGGTCGAGATGCTGGGTTTGGGTGAGCCCGTAGCGCCATTCCGCCAGGGACACAGCATCTCCTTTATGGACGATCGCTTGCTCGAGCACCTGGGGAGCGACTTGCGCTTTGTTTCCCCTGGTCTGCTTCCGAACAGTCCCAGCCAGCCTACCGATGACCCGGACATCTTCCTCGATAGCTACGGCCAATCCTGGAAGCGCGCCGCGCCGTATTATTATGCTAGACAGCCCATTCTTTCTGCGATTTCTGAGATTAAACAAATCGATGAGCTTGTGAGCTGGCCGGATGCTGCCGATCCAGGCTGGACAGTCGGAGTGGGCCAACGTGCAAAACATTTGCGCGAGACTAGCGATTACTTTGTCGTTGCACGTATGGTTGCTTCGCATGGCCCTTTCCAAACTGCCTGCGACCTGCGTGGAACCGAGCAATTTATGCTCGACATGCTTCAGAATCCCGATTTTGCCCTCGCCCTGGTCGAAAAGATCGGTCATACTCTCGTCGGTCTGACGCGCGGATATCTTGTGGCCTGCGGAGATTATATTGACATGATCGAGCTGCCGGGTGACGACTACGCTGGCAACACAAACTTGATCTTTTCACCCGCTATGTTCCGCCGTTTCATTCTGCCGGTTATCCGCAGCCTGGTGAGGACGATCAGAGATTTCCGCCCAGACATTAAAATCATGCTTCACAGCGATGGTGCCGTAGCTCGCCTGATACCTGACCTGATCGACCTCGGCGTGGACGTGCTTCATCCCTTAGAGCCGCTGCCCGCTATGGATCTGGCAGCCATTAAGCAGCAGTATGGCAGCCAGATCTCCTTCCTGGGAGGGATCGATATCTCTCACGCCATGCCAGGCACTCGCCAACAAGTGATCGATGAGGTCCGCCAGCGGATCGACCAGCTTGCTCCAGGGGGAGGGTATATCCTGGCACCTTCCAACCACCTGCAGGCGGATGTTCCGCCTGAGAATGTCGTCACGCTCTTTGATGCTGCTCGCCAATACGGTCGCTATCCGATTAAAACCGGATACTCGCGATGATGTTAAAGCGCTAGGTGCTGCTACAGCTGATCCATATTGCCTTTGTACATAATAATTTCCAATGAACATCTCTGACCTGAAATGCACACCGGCTGATCTGTCCCATCCGCTGCCGCTGTATTATCAGGTATACCAGGATCTGAAATCGATTGTCATGTCCGGGCGGTTAAATCCTGGAGACCAGCTTCCGCCGGAGCTCGAATTGTGCAAGGCATACCACGTTGGCCGCCAGACCGTGCGCCAGGCGATCGCCCGTCTGGTGGATGACCATCTGCTGGAGCGTTTTTCCGGACGAGGCACATTCATTCGCGCCCAGGTCGATCCCGCTAGGTTTTATCTTGACCGCAGCTTCACCCAGCAGATGGCTGAGATGGGCATCCAGGCTCACTCAAAAGTCCTGCGCCAATCCCTGGGTGTGATTGATGAAAGCGCGCCGGCTGTCTTTCGCAGCAGTCTCGGCAGCCCATGCCTTTATCTGATGCGCCTTCGTTTTGGAAACCAGCAGCCGGTTGGTGTGCAGACATCCCTGATCTTGCTCGATCGCTGCCCGGGCCTGGATACTTTCGATTTTAACCAGGCATCCCTGTACCAGGTGCTCTCGACTCATTACCGGCTGACCATTGTCCAGATTAGCCACAGCGTCAGCGCGGTGGCTGCCAGCAGCTTACATGCCGACCTGCTGCAAACCGTCCCAGGCTCCCCGCTCTTGCTGGTGCGTACGGCAGCGTATTTAGCGGAGCGCGAGCCGATCGAAGCCACCACCAGCTATTATCGAGCTGATAAGTACGAATTCAGCACCACCCACACGCTGACAGAATATACTTGAGATGGGGTTATAACAGGAATGGATAGCGCCAACGATTATTTAAATGCTTCACAGAAGATACTGATGCGCCTTCAGGAAACGCAGATGGCTGTCATTGAGCAGGCTGCTGATCAATGTGCTCAAACCATCGCCGGGAATGGACTGGTCCACCTGTTTGGCACCGGTCACTCGCGCATTTGCGTTGAAGAGATGTTCCCACGCCACGGAAGTTTCCCGGGCTTCCATCCTATCGTTGAGCTCTCGCTGACGTTCCATAACGTTGTTGTGGGGGCAAATGGACAGCGACAGGCCATGTTCCTCGAGCATGTGGAGGGACTGGGCCAGGTCATCTTGCGCAATTTCGTGTTTACTCCTCCCGATTGCTTCCTGCTTTTCTCGAACAGCGGCATCAATGAGGTGGTTGTGGATGTGGCGCTCGAAGTCAAGCGCCTTGGCTTTCCGGTGATTGCGGTTGTCTCCCTCGATCACTGCACCCGCTCCAATGCTTTGCATTCGAGCGGTAAGAAGCTGCCCGATATCGCTGATATTGTCATCGATAACTGCACTCCCGCTGGCGATGCCCTGATACATATCTCTGGCCTGGCTGATCCCGTCGGTCCGGGTTCAACAATCGGCGCTGCCGCGGTTGCCAACGCCATCAAGTGCCGCGTGGCTGAAAAACTGGTTGCGGCAGGCAAACCGCCGATTGTGCTGACCAGCGGGATCTTCATCGGTGATACAGCCTCAAAAAAGCGCTTTGACGAGTGCTATGACGATTACCGTAGCCGTATCCACAAAGTATATGGGTGTTCTGATGCGCCTTGAAGATAAGGTCGCGGTTATAACAGGCGGGGGCAGTGGGATTGGGCGAGCGGTTGCCCGGTTGTTCGCCGCCGAGGGGGCGCGGGTCGTCATCTTTGATATTGACGAGGCTTCGACCAGGCAGACGCTTGACTTAATGAAAGGGAAACATCCCGGACAAAGCTTCCGGCTGGACCTTACCCGTCCGGCGGTAGTGGAGGCGGCTGCCGGCGAAGTGATCTCCCGCAACGGCAGCCTGGACGTTCTGGTCAACGTGGCGGGTGGCTCGGGGCGCAGGTGGGGCGACGGTCCAACTGATGGCTGCACTCTCGAAGGGTGGCAGAGAACGCTGGACCTTAACCTGAACAGCGTGTTCTACTGCTGTAAATACGGGCTGCAGGCGATGCTCCCCCGCAAGCACGGCGCGATTGTTAATGTGTCCTCCGTGCTCGGTCTGGTCGGCGGCGATGCCGATTTTGCCACCCATGCCTATGCAGCCAGTAAAGGTGGGATCATCAGCCTGACGCGCTCAATCGCCTCTTATTACGCGCCGCACGGCATCCGCGCCAACGTCATTCTGCCGGGATTGATCGCCACACCCATGAGCCGGCGCGCGCAAGACGACCTGCACATTCGTCGCAGATTGCCTCATCTCCAGCCGCTGACCGGTGATTTCGGTCATCCCGAAGATGTCGCCCATGCAGCGGTATACCTGGCATCTGACGAGTCCTCTTTTGTCACCGGTGCGGTCCTCACCGTAGACGGCGGTTGGACGGTGCGATAAATTGGATCGCTTCGTATAGTATTAGGCTCGATTATTTCGGTTTATATTCAGGAGACCTCATGGACGCAATTCCACTGCGCACGACTGTAATCGGCAGCTATCCATTCCCTTCCTGGCTTGAGTTCGCCAGCCAGCACCTTGATCAGTTTGGTGCCACCGAGATTGCCGAGATGCAAGACGATGCTGTCACTACCGCCGTTCACGACCAGGTGACTGCCGGCTTGGATGTGATCACCGATGGCGAGCAAACCCGCCTAGATTTCAACCTGTCCTTCTACGGCTATCTGGATGGATTAGGTCAAGCGCTGCCGTCGCCCCGCATTTGGGGGCCGCCAGCTCACGATCAGCGCGGCAAATATCCAATCATCGGTGATCTGGCTGCTCCACGCGGTCTGGGGGTTATTGAAGAATACCAGCGTCTGCAGCGATTGGCTCCGCCGGGCTTCGTACTGAAAGCCAGCATACCCGGACCCTACACACTCAGCGGGCGCCTGGTGCCGAACTCGCAGTACCCGGACCGCTATGCCATTACTGAAGCGCTGATCCCCCTTGTCCAGCAGGAGCTGGAAGATTTGATCGAAGCTGGCTGCAAGGAAGTGACCATCGATGAGCCTTCAATGAGCTGCTACGCCCATCTGGAAGACACCCGGCGCTTCGTCAATATCTTCAATCGTACGGTCGAACCGGTGTATGGAAAGGTTTTTATGTCCACACATCTGTGCTTCGGCAACTACAAAGCGCGCGCTGTCGGAAAACGCCGCTATGCGCCGATGTTCCCTGATTTTTTGGAGTTCAAAGTCGATGAGATCCACGTAGAGATGGCCAGCCGGGAATATGCCGAGTTGGAAGTGATCGAACAGATTTCCAGGGCCGGCTTGCGGGTCGCGGTTGGGATCATCGATGTCAAGAGCTACTATATCGAGACCGTTGATGACGTTTCGGCAGCTGTCCGCCGCTGCCTGGGTTACGCCCCTCCGGAGAAGCTTTCCTTCGCTCCCGATTGCGGTTTGAGCCAGACTGCTCGCTGGGCTGCAAAACGAAAATTGCGCAATATGGTTGCCGGAGTCCGGAGCGTCATAGACGCGCTGGGTCTCTGACTTGTAAATTCGTTTGTTCACCCTGCAAAGCTACATTTAATGAAAAGCGACCTCAATGAGACGTCATGAGGTTGCTTTCTTGTCGGTTTAATCCGGTGAGTTTTAACGGTGCCGGAAGGATTTCGAAGACTCAACCATTCGATCCACAGGTGTCCTGGATG
>CAZGIX010000061.1:0-23700 GCA_964525785.1 uncultured Anaerolineaceae bacterium | reverse complement strand
CGGGCTGGGCGCGGCGGTAATCGCCTCGGGCGGCTTTCGCGAGACCGGCGCACAAGGCGCGGCACTGGAGGCGGAATGCTTGCAAATCGCCCGCCAGCACGGCATGCGCCTGCTGGGGCCGAACTGCATCGGCCTGCTGGACACCCACCTACCGCTGGACGCCACCTTCCTCCCGCCGCCGGGTCCCCCGCCGGGAGATGTGGCCTTTATCTCGCATTCGGGGGCCATCTGCGCGGCGGTCATCGATTGGGCGCGCGGCCAGGGCTTCGGACTATCGCGCCTGGTGAGCCTGGGCAACCAGGTGGATGTCAACGAGACCGACGTACTGAGCGCCCTGGCAGCCGACCCATTCACCCGCGTCCTGACCCTTTATTTGGAAGGTGTCAGCGATGGGCGGCGCTTTGTCGAAGAGGCGGGGCGCGTGGCGCGCCAGAAGCCAGTCGTGGCCCTGAAAGTGGGCCGCTACGCCAGCGGTCAGCGCGCCGTGGCCTCCCATACTGGTGCCCTGGCGGGTCAGGAAAACGCCTTCAACGCCGCCTTCCGCCGCGCCGGGGTGATCCGCGCCGATACCAGCGAGGAGATGTTCGATTGGGCGCGTGCCCTGGCCTGGTGCCCGCCACCCAGTGGACGTGCCATGGCGGTGCTGACCGACGCCGGCGGTCCCGGCGTGACCGCCGCGGATGCCCTGGAGGCCAACGGCCTGCGCCTGGCCCGCCTGGAAGACCAGACCCTGGAGGCCCTGCGCGCCTCTCTGCCGCCTGCCGCCAGCCTGCACAACCCGGTGGATATGCTCGCCTCTGCCTCCCCGGAACAGTATGCCGGCTGCCTGAGCATCCTGCTCGCCGACTCAGGCGTGGATGGGGTGCTGGTTATCCTGCCGCCTCCGCCCATGTACACAGCCGGCGCGGTAGCAAAAGCCCTCATCCCCGTCATTCACAGCGCTGAAAAGCCGGTCATCATCGCCTTGATGGGCGAGCGCCTGATCCAGGAGGCGGTCGAGCATTTTCGCGCCGCCCGCGTGCCGGAGTACCGCTTCCCGGAACGGGCTGCCTCGGCCCTGGCAATCCTGGCCCAACGCGCCGAGTTCCTGCAGCGCCGGCAGGATCCACCCGAGCGTTTTGACGGCGCCGATGCTGAATCGGTGGGCGCGCTGATCCAGGAATACACCGCCGCACACCCGCCTCATTCCAGCGTCATGCTCTCGCAGGCTGCTGCCCAGCGCCTGATGGGGGCTTACGGCATCCCCATCCCGCCTGCCGGGCTGGCAGACACCCCACAGGAAGCAGCTCGCCTGGCGCAGCAGCTGGGTTTCCCGGTGGCGCTGAAGATCGCCTCTGAGGATATCTCCCACAAGTCCGATATCGGCGGCGTCTTGCTCAACCTGACAGATGCCCAGGCGGTGATGCGCGGCTTCCGAACTGTGATGGAAAACGCTCAAAAAGCCCTGCCGGCTGCCAGCTTACAGGGCGTGCAGGTCCAGCCCATGATGCCCTCCGGTCAGGATGTGATCATCGGCGCTGTGCAGGACCCCCAGTTCGGCGCCCTGGTTATGTTCGGCTCCGGTGGGGTGGAGGTAGAAGGTTTGAAGGATGTGGCCTTCTCCCTGGCCCCACTCACCCGCCTGGAGGCCGATCACCTGCTGGAGAGCACCTGGGCCGGGCGTAAGCTGCGTGGCTACCGGGATATCCCGGCTGGAGATCGCCAGGCGGTCATCGAGGCCGTGCTGCGCCTGGCGCAGATGGCAGCCGACCATCCACAGCTGGCTGAGATAGAGATCAATCCATTGCGGGTGCTGCCAGACGGGGGTGGAGTCCTGGCTTTGGACGTGCGCGCCAGGCTGCAGTTCCAAGCCGAAACTGGAATGAACTAATTTACCACGCCATGTGTATTAATTAGGAGCTACGCAATTCAGGGGTAATTGGGGGTGTTTGAGCGGGCGGAGCCCGCTCAAACACCCCCATCCCCCCTCCAACTGCGTAAGTCCTATTAATTTATGACACCCGGGTGATGATCAATCCCCGGGCAGGCTACTGCTTCAGGAGGTCACCACTCTCAAATGAACGATGCTTCACGCCGCATATTCGGCCTGGTCATCGGTCTTTTAATAGGCCTGGCTTACGGGCTGGTTGCCAATTTGATCAACCCCTTCTACCTGCCTGGCATCCCTCTCTACTACCCTACTGTGGGGGTTACCGCCACTATCGTCCTGGAGGCCCTCGCCGGGGGAGTGATCGGTTTACTCGCCGCCTGGCCTGAAGATGTTCTCCCCGGGCTGATCATCAGCTCGCTGGTTGGCGCCTTGCTGACCACCCTGTTTTCCTTGTACGGCAGGAGCGGCGGAACGGATTATTTCCTCAGTCTGTTTGTCTTGCTGGTGATGACTTTTCTGCCGCGCACCTTCCTGTTCCTGCCCATGGCTGCCGCTGTCCGTTGGATTCTTAGTGTCTGGTCAAATGAGCTGCAGAGCCTCTCTTTCTCGATCCCTAAGCTGGCCCTCTCGGTGGTGGGGATCATCGTGCTGGCTGGTCTGCTCGGAACCCTCAGCCTGTACCCGGCATTTGCCAGGCAGGCGCTCACCCAAACCCACGCCCTGGTCCAGGCTGGCATGCAGGCCAGGGCGCCGGATGATCTGCCGGCGGTGTTGAAGGATGTCGATGGATTTCTCCAGGGGGCGCGTGGCGCTTATACGCTGGACTTGAGCGATAACCCCGACCTGCTGCCCGTCCAGCGCCCGATCGCGGCTGAAGGCGGTCAAGAGTACGCGGTCTTTGTGCGTTTCGAGAACGGCTTTCGCTTCGGCTGCGCTTTCACCCCTACATACGACGATCCCGCTTGCGGAGAGTATTGAGCGGGGCAGGTCATTTTATTTAGAAAAGCCCCTCGACCAGGGCTGTCAACTGCGCCATTCCCTGGGTTAGCGGCGCCGTATGGATATACTCGTGCTGCGTATGCGCGCCTGAGCCGGTGGTCAGGCCGATGCAGACAGCCGACAGGCCGCGGCTGAGGGGAATATTGGCGTCGGTTGAGCCGGTATTGAGATGCGGCTGGATGCCCACCCCTTCCAGGCATGCGCACGCCAGCCGCACCAGGCGATCCTGGCTGGAGATCTCCCCCGCCGGGCGGCTGCCGATCAACCGCGCCCCAACCCGGACTCCGCTTCGCACGGCGCCAGCCACCAGCTCTTCTACCTGCCTGACCAGCTGCTCCAGGGCGTGTGGGTCTTCGGAGCGCAGGTCCAGCTCGAAGTGCGCTTCAGAGGCGATGGTGTTCACCGATGTGCCCCCGGAGATCGTTCCTACGTTCAACGTGGTGCGCGGCCTGTCCGGCAGGGATAGCCTGGTGATCTGACTGGCGATGTGCGCCAATTCGTGCACTGCCGATGGGCAGCCGTAATCCACCCAGGAATGGCCTCCTGCCGTCTCCACCGTGATGCGGTAGCGCCGTACACCCAACCCACGGTTGTACACCTGTCCCAGCGACATGCCCTCCAGCACAATATACGCCCGCGGCCGGCTGCCGAAACGATCCACCACCACCTGCATGCCGCGCAGATCACCGAGGCCCTCTTCGCCCATATTGGCGACCAGCCAGACATCACCGGGTAAAGCAGCTTTCCGGCTGCGCAGGCTCCAGATCAGCCCAAACAGACCCGCCACCCCGATAGCGTTATCTCCAATCCCAGGGCCGCTGATGCGTTCAGCCGTGCGCCGTATCGTCAGGTCGGTGCCTTCTGGAAACACGGTGTCCAGGTGAGCTGAAACAACCACGGGCCGGGCACGGCCCCTCCCCGGGAGGCAGGCAACCACATTGCCGGGTGAGTCGATGGAGATCTGCGACAGTCCCTCCCCCCTGAACTGGTCGTAGACAAACCTGGCGCGAGGCGCCTCGCCAAAAGTGGGCGCGGCGATCTGCTGGATCGAGATCCCCAGGTTCAGAACGGCTTCAGCGAGATCAGTGATCATATTTTCCGCACGGCTTGGTGGACAGCTTCCAGACGCGCCTGGGCCAGGCCGGGCAGGGCATCCAGGGCATAGAATGGGCCGGTGCCTTCCATCACAAGCGATGCCGAAACGCTTCCGTACAGCGCCGCTTCCAACGGATCGTATGTACGGCGGTAGCCGGCCAGGAAGCCGCCACAAAAAGCGTCGCCTGCGCCGGTCGGATCTGCCACGCGTGCAGGGTAGGCAGTGATCTCCCAACGTGTGCGGGCGACCGCGTCGTACAGCAGCTGCCCACCCTCGCCGCGCTTGATGACGATGATCTCGCAGCCATACGCCGCCAGCGCCGCAGCCATCTCCCACAGGTCAGTGCTGCGTCCCTGGAATAACGTCCGGATCTCCTCCTCGGATGGCAGGAAGGCCGTCAGCCCGGTGACCAGCGCCGGGACCTCGTCCCAAAAGGTGGGGTTCATATAGCCCGGAGATGGGTCGAGAGTGACGGTTGTGAATTCCGCCTGGCGCAGCACCGCGGGCAGCAGGCTGTGTGTGAGGTAGTCCACCGGGCACAGGTGGGCGGCGCTGGCATCCAGGAAATCGGGGGGTATATCGCCCTGTCGCAGCGATGTAAGCTGGAGCTGGGTTCGGCTGTCCAGGTTGCTGGCGCCGTCCCGGTAGCCGAGGAGCTCCTTGGGGAATGGCAGCCCCAGTCGGGCAAACAGCGCCACCGGGTCCTCGCTGGAGCGCACCGCTCGCGTGGTATAGGTGAGCAGGGAACGTACATCCACTGCCTGCGGCAGAACGCGCACCCCGCGCGTGTCCATACCGTGGCGTTCAAAACCATCCAGCCACTCCTGAGGGTAATCCTCACCCACCCGCGCCACGATCGCCGGAGGCGGCTCTGGCTCCCACACACTCACCCCCACCGCAGCATAGAGCACATTTCCCCCGGGGACGTCCAGCACCGGTTTTTCTGAAGGCAGCACCAGGTATTGGCGGGTGATCCTTCCGGCAACCAGGAAGCGCGGCGAAGCTGGATCCATGATTAAATTATACGCCAGCTATACTGAAAAACATACAAAATTACCGGTTAGCATTGCCGGGTTAGCGGGCAGCCAGTGCCAGGAAGATGTCCTCCAGGGTCGGCTCGACCGGCTCGATGCGCACCTGGAGGATGCCCGCCTCTACCAGGTAGTCCTGCAGCGCGGCTGCGCCGCTGTCCTTCGGAGTGATCGCCCGCAGGTGGTCGCCCGTCAGCCCGGCGCGCAGCACGCAAGGGCACTTCTGCAGTGAGTCCAAAGCTGGCAACAGCAAGGCCGCTCCATGATCTTCGATGAACACATCCCACGCCAGCCCGGGCAATGCGCTCTCTTTCAAGGCAGAGGGGGCGTCCATCGCCAGCAGGCGCCCATCGCGCATGATGCCCACCCGACCGCAGTATTCAGCCTCATCCATATAGTGCGTCGTCACCAGCGCCGACACCCCTTCCGCGATGAGCTCGTAGATTAAATCCCAGAAAGCACGCCGCGCGGTCGGGTCCACCCCGCTGGTCGGCTCATCCAGAAACAGCAGCCGGGGCCGGTGGACAATGGCTGTGCCCAGCGCCAGCCGCTGCCGCCAGCCTGTGGAAAGATCCCCCACTCGTTCGCGCTCCAGGGATGACAGCCCCACCTGCCTGAGCACCTCCGCGATCCGCTCTTTATCGCGCACCCCGTACACCCCAGCATAGAACGACAGGTTTTCTCCAACGGTCAGATCGTTGTATAGGGCGAACTTCTGCGACATATAGCCAACTCGCAGGCGGATCTGCTCGGACTGCCGGCGAATATCGTACCCCAGCACCGAAGCCGTCCCCTCAGTGGGCAGCAGCAGCCCCAGCAGCATGCGTATAGTCGTGGTTTTCCCGGAGCCATTTGGGCCCAGGTACCCCATCACCTCGCCCGCCTGCATGCTGAAGGAGATGTGATCCACCGCCGTGAAGCTGCCGAAGCGCCTGGTCAGCTCCTGGGCTGCGATCACCTGCTCAGCCATTGTCTGGCCCACCTTCCAGCAGAGCGATGAACACGTCTTCGAGCTGCGGCTGTATCGAGCGCAGCATGCTCACTTCCATGTCTTGTTCAGTTGCGAGCACGCCCAAGCGCTCGATAACCTGCCCGGCTTTGCCTGCCTGCACCCGCAGGTGGATCCGGTCGCCAAACATCTGCACTGCTTCCACCTCTGGAACGGTCTCTGCCAGCTTGCGCAGCCCGGCGAGCGGCCGGCCGCGCAGCTCCACTATCTGCCCCTCCAACCGCTGGCGCAGCGCCGCTGGCGTCCCTTCAACTGTAATGCGCCCCTGGCGCATGAATCCCACCCGCTGGCAGCGCGTGGCTTCGTCCATGTAGGGCGTGCTGACCAGCACTGCGATGCCCTCCTGTGTCGTGACCGCCGCCAGGCGGATGATGAGCTGCCAGAAGTCCTGGCGGGTTACCGGGTCGACTCCTGTGGTGGGTTCATCCAGGAGCAGCACCTGCGGCTGGTGCACCAGCGCTGCTGCCAGCCCCAGCTTCTGCTTCATTCCTCCCGAGAGCTGCCCGGCGCGCCGGTCGGTGAATTCGTCCAGCCCGACAAACTGCAGAATCTCCAGGCAGCGCGGCTTCCAATCCTGGGTGGATAGTCCGCGCACCTCGGCAAAGAAACGCAGATTCTCCATCACGGTCAGGTCCTCGTACAAGGAAAAACGCTGTGGCAGGTAGCCGATATGAGCGCGCGCCTGCTCCGTCTCCCGGGCGATGTCGTAGCCGGCGATATGGATGCGCGTCTGGGCTTCGCCAGCCTGCCGGTCGGGCAAGATGGCTCCGCACAGCATGCGCATGACAGTCGTTTTGCCAGCCCCATCCGGACCTACCAGCCCGTAGAGCTCGCCCGGAGCAACTTGCAGACTCACCCCGTCGACCGCCCGCGTGCTGCCGAAAGATCGCTGCAGGTTTTGCGCTTCGATTAACACCCTATCCCTCGATAAACTCCACATCCGCCGGCATGCCCGGCTTCAGTCTCCCGTCCGGATTTTTCACCTGCAGCACGACCGCATATACCGTTGTGCTGCGGCCTTCCTCGGTCTGTACATTGCGGGGTGTAAATTCGGCTTGGTCAGCGATCTTGACCACATTGGCTTCGAAGTCCTGGCCCGGGAAAGAGTCCACCGTCACCCGCGCGGCCCCTCCCAGTTGGATCACGCCATAGCGGTCCTCAGAGATATACACCGTGATCTTCAGCTCCTCCGGTTTTACCAGGGTCAGCACCGTGGTGCCCGGGATGACCACTTCGCCAGCCTCGATCGACCGCGACAGCACAACCCCATCCGTCGGCGCTACCAGCGTCAGCTTGTCCATTTGGATCTGAATAACGCCTATCGCCGCCCGGGCCACATCCACCTGGGCGCGCGCAAGCGCCAGCTGTTCCGCACTGGGGCCGGCCTGCGCGGCAGCCAGCTTGGCCTGTGCGGCTGCCAGGCGCGCCTCTGCCAGCTCCAACACATCCGGGTCTGGTCCGTCAGCCAGGTCCTCCAGCTCTTGCTCGGCGTCCTCCAGGCTGGCCTGCGCCAGCTCCAGGTTGGCCTCTGCCTGGGCCAGGGTGATCTCGTCTGCTGTCCCTTCCAGGTAGTTCAGCCGCTTGACCGCCAGGTCGTGCTGCTTCTCAAGCACCGATACGAGCAGCTGGGCCGCCGCCCGCTTAGGGTTGGTCTCAGCCTTTTTGAGCAGGGTCTTGAAGCGCTTCTCCGCCCTCTCCAGCGCCTCATCGCTCAGGGTCACCAGCGATTGGGCGATCTCGATATCGTTCTCGCTCGCCGGCGTGGACAGGCTGTCGTAGATGCGCTGGGCATCCCGGACGAGATCGCGGGTATCCGCCACAGTCTTGGCTGCCTGGGCGGCTGCCAGCTCATTCTTGGCATGCAGCTCGTCCAGCGCCTGTTGGGCGGAGATCACTTCCAGGTTCGCCGCGGCGACCGCCAGCGCCTGCTGTTCGTCCGGCATCCCGGCGGCCGCCAGGGTGTAGTTTGCCTCTGCCTGGGCGACGGTCGCCCGCGCCTGCGCCAGCTGAGCACCCAGCAGGGCATCCGAGAACCTCACCAGCGCCTGCCCCGCCTGGACGCTCTCGGCTTCGTCGACCAGCACATCCAGCACCTTTCCGCCGATCTCCGGCGCCACCAGCACCTGGCTGGCCTCGATCGTGCCCGAAGCGCTCAGCAGCCCGGATTCGGCCGAAACCGGGTCCTGCTGCCTGAGATACCACCAACCTGCCCCGGCTGCAGCGGCCAGCAAGAAGATAACAATGGGAATCCTTTTCATTCGAGCGTGCATATTTACCTCCAGGGTAAGCGATCTGTACGATTAATCCAACCTCTTGCGGAACCGTTTGGCAGCGATCGCCATGATGCCCACGCCGAAGATCGCCAGGGCGATGACATCGGTCTGGATCGTCTCCAACCCTACGCCTTTCACCATCAGCGAGCGAATCACCACCAGGTAGTAGCGCAGCGGCGTCAGATAAGAAATCAATCGGAGAACATACGGCATGGCATCGATCGGGAAGAAGAAACCGGATAAGAACAGGCTCGGCAGCAAGGTCATCCATACGATCAGCATGGCTTCCTGCTGTGTGTTGGCGACAGTGGACGCCAGCAGGCCGATGCCCAGGCTGGAGAGCAGAAACAGGCACGACACCGCCAGGATCAGGCCGAGATCGCCGCGCACCGGCACATCGAACCACCAGGAGCCGATCAGCAGCACCTCCACGGTGTTCAGAATCGCCAGGATGACATACGGCAGCAGCTTGCCGAGCATCAGCTCCCAGGGTCGGATAGGGGTGACGATGAGCTGCTCGATGGTGCCGCGCTCGCGCTCGCGCACAATGGATGTGGCAGTCAGGATGGATGTCAGCGCATACAGGATCATTCCGATCAGCCCCGGGATCATGAAATAGGTGCTCAACAGGTCTGGGTTGTACCATACCTGTGAGCGGATATCCACTGGCATCTGCACCGCGCCGGAAAATCCTCGCCGCGCCAGCCGTTGCATCAGGATGCGCGTGGCGTGCTGCTGCCCGATCAGCAAAGCGGCGGAGAGGGCCGTGGAGGCAACGGTCGGGTCGCTGCCATCCAGGATGAACGCCACCTCCGCCGAACCGCTGGACTGGATCTCCTGGCTGTAATTGGGCGGGATGATGATGCCCGCCCGCGCCTTGCCGGAATCGATGAGATCTCTCACCGATTCCTCTGAGTTCACTTCGTAGGCATACAGGAAATAATCCGCCGCCCGGTATGCGTCCAGCAGCTGGCGCGAAGCCGGGCCGCGATCCTGGTTGTACACCGCCAGCGGCACGTTGCGCACGTCGTTCGTGGCGGCATACCCCAGCAGGAAGAGCTGCATCACGGGGATGATCAGCACCAGCGCCAGCGTGCGCGGATCGCGCAGGATCTGGATGAACTCCTTGCGGATCAACGAGATCAGGCGTGAATTCATGCCCCGCTTCCCCCGGCTGAGGCGTGGTCTGCCAGGACGCCGCGCAGGAATATATCCACGAAATGGTCGAAGGCGTTCGGCTGCATTTCTGGCGGCAGCTGGTTGGCTATGATCAACTCAGTCATCACATACGAGAAGAACAGGCCCAGGAAGGCGCGCACCAGCACCGGCATGGGGATCGGCCTCAGCTCGCTCTCACTCTGGTCAAAGCGTTGCATGAATCCCAATAGATCCGGGTACAGCTTGTGCAGGATCTCTGGCAGGTGCTGGCCCTTGAATTCAACCAGCTCGATGAACACGAGATTGAGAAAATCCATACGCTCATCGATCCCGGTCACCATGCGCCTGGCCGCGTCCCGGATGAATTCCTCGATCGTCGTTCCCCGGGCAGCGTTCATCGCCGGCAGCACACTGAACAGCGGGTGGTACTCGACCAGAATATCGATGAAGAGCTCTTCTTTGCTGGGGAAGTGGTTGTAGATGCTCCCTAAGGCGATCCCGGCCTCCGAAGCAATCTGGCGCATAGATGTGCCGTGAAATCCGTGCGCCAGGAACAGGCGATGGGCTGCCTGGACGATCTCCGCCTGGGTGTGTTCACCCCGTAGTGTGGGTTCTTCAGCCATGGGCATCCTTTCACCAAATGAACGAACGTTCGTTCATATCATAGAATAATTATTTCCGTATGTCAAGAATGATTCTCGGGCAACAAACCCCTCTTTGTGTAAGCCCTGGATTCTCAAGGCGTCTTAGCAGCCGCAAAAGACAAAAAAACCGGCGAGCACGCTCGCCGGTCATAACAACTTCGAGTCCAGGGGTATTATTCGCCCGCGGAGAATGCCGCGTCCGTTTTCGCTGCCATAATAAAATCGTTGCGGTGCAGGCCCTTAATCTTGTGCGTCCACCAGGTGACCGTCACTTTACCCCATTCGGTCAAAATTGCCGGGTGGTGGTCTTCCGCTTCTGCCAGCTCACCGATGCGGTTAGTGAAGTCCAGCGCCAGGCGGAAATTCTTCAGCTTGAAGGCGTGCTGCAAACGCTGGATGCCATCCACCTCGATCACCTCCCAATCAGGCACTTGCGGCTTGAGACGGGTGATCACCTCTTCGGTCAGAGGTGCTTCGCCGCCCCGGCACGGCACGCACTTCAGCTCCTTGAGCTCATCCATGCTCATTCTCCGCTGCCCAGTCGGGCTACCGAGCGCAGCAAGCCGAATACCAGCACACCTAGCTTGACAGCCTCCCCCGCGCCCATGCTCACCCGCTCCTCATTCTTCTCCGCACGCTGCACCAGCAGGTATGCCGCCCCAGCTCCCACCAGAGCGCCTACTACTGCTCCAGCCAACAATATCCTCGTCTGCCAGTTCTCGTCCATCTGCACCATATCAACCTGTTCGCTCATTCTCACTCCTATTCGATGTCTTTGGGTTTCTTACGCCGCAGTGACCGCAGCGAGGCTGAAAAACTTTGCGCCCGTAAGACCGGCTCGACAGCCGCATCTGAGGCTTTTCGCACCCGGTAGCTGACCAGGAACAGGATGTCTTGCAGCTGGCGCGAGTAAAGCGGCAGGCCGCGCAGCGTCAGCCTGAGCAGGTAGATGGCCCCCACGCAGACTGCAAAAACAATAATCATCAGGATGAGCATCGGGGCGATGAGCCACAGGATCGAGACATCCGCCCACAGGCTGGTGGTTGTCTCTCCACTGCTCCGAGAGCCGGCCCACACCACGCCTGCCGCTGCGAGGACGATAACCAGCACTACCACCGCCACCGGCAGAGTGATCTGCCACAGCACCTGGCGGCGATGGGCTGCCATCGTCACCGGATTGGGTTGGGGTTGTACCGCCGCCTGGTCCGTCTCTTGCATGCCGTTATTGTAGCATAATTTGCCGCCATATAGTTCTGGGGTGTGGCGAACAGCAAGGGCTAGGAAGAAGTATCCTCGTCCAGCCCATAACCGCCCTCGATCAGCTCCACCAATCTGCGCGTAAACCGGGCCGCTGGAGCCCCATCGATAATATCATGATCGAAAATGATCGTCAGGCTGAGCATCTCACGCGGCTCGATGCGACCTTCCACTTCTGCCAGCTTCCTGGCTGTTCCCCCCACGACCAGGTCGAGCACGTGGGTACCGTCAGAAATCCCCCACCCGGCGTGGCCTTTGCCAAACATCCCTACTGAAGAAATTCCAACAGTGCCTGCCATGGAAGTAACAATCGTCGGGTCCCGGCGAATGGCCATTAGGATCAAAGCCTTGAATAATCTGGACAGCGGCCACGGAAGCAGTAAGGCGGAATAGAACCACGAGGCCGCATCGGCACTCGTAGGCACCTGATTGGATTGGACCGAGCGGATCTCCTGGTTAATTTCCCGGTATGTCTTGTGGTTGGCCGCTCGTATGACATGACCTGAGAGGACCCGCATTTCTCCCCTCTTCAGCTCGATCATGAAGCCAACGTCTACATCGTCGAAAATAATCAGCTGTTTGCTGCCTTTCCTGTAAGCCTGCACTGCTTTGTCATCGTCCACGGCGCGCGCCAGGCAGTAGATCAGGTAGCCGGTGAAAGACAGCTGTTCACCAGTTTTTGCTTTGAAATCTTCTATGAATTTCCTGGCTGCCGTGACATCCACCTCCAGCAAGGCGTACATGGCATGCCTGCCCGACTTTAAGTCGAGATAGGCAGGCATTGCACGGCGCTCCTTTGGGAAATCAACGAGCTGATAGGGCATGGATTTGTTGTTCATGGGTTGGTTGCCTCCATTTTGTCGGAACAGATCGTTCACGATGGAAAATAGGCCTTAGATTACCATACGCCCTGTGCCCTCAGCTCCTCCATCGCGGCTTTATGTGTCTCGATGAGCTGGGTGATATCCTCGTCTGTGTGGGCGGTGCACATGAAGCCATGATGGGACGATATATGCAGCCCATTCTTGCGGTACAGCAGCCGCAAGCCAGGACTGGCGAATCGATCACCCTTATGCGCATCCCTTACGCTTTTGATCGGCCCGCGCCCGGCGTGCATCCAAAACATGGAGCCTGCACCTACGGCTATTGCCGGATAGTCTCCATCCTGTGCAAACTGGTTGATCTCGGTTCGAAAGCGGTCACCCATGGCGTTCAAGCGTGCATATAGGCGGGGTTCACTGCTCAAGCGCCGCAAGACAGCCGTCCCAGCTGCTGTAACCAGTGGGTTGCCATTGAAAGTTCCTGCCACGAGGATAGAACCCGGCTCGGTATCGTATTCCATGAGGCGCATCGCTTCGGCAGTTCCCCCCACTGCTCCAAAGGGAAGGCCTCCGCCGGCGACCTTGCCGTAAGTGCTCACATCCGGGATTACCCCATAGAACTCCTGGGCCCCGCCAGGAGCCAGGCGGAAGCCGGTGATCACCTCGTCAAAGATGAGGAAGGCCCCGACCTCGCGGGTGATCCTGCGCAGCTCGGATAGGAATTCCGGGTCAGCCGGGATCGTTCCGGCTGCCCCCTGCACGGGCTCGATAATCACGCCAGCCAGTTGGGCTGCATGACGCCGGATCTTGTCGAAGGCTGCCGGGTGATTGTATGGCAGGACGATCGTGTCCTTCCATGCTCCCTCAGACAGTCCAGGGCTCTCGGGAATTGCCTTGGGGTCCTCGATGGGTCCGAACTGATCGGCATGCGGGCCTGGCCGGCCCAGGCTGACTGCCAGGAGATCGTGAGTCCCGTGATAGCCGCCCTCGAATTTCGCCACCAGGGGTCGCCCTGTCGCAGCCCGCGTCAGCCGGCACGCGTACATGGTTGCCTCGGTCCCCGAGTTGCAGAAAGTCACCTTTTCTACGCCTGGCACCATATCGCAAAACAGCCTGGCAAAGGCATACTCGTGCTGGTGGCATTGTCCGTAATGGGTCCCGCGTGGCAGCGCGTCCCTGATCGCTTCTTGGACCACGTCCGGTGTGTTCCCAAGGATCATGGTCGAGAAGCCAAGCATGAAGTCCAGGTATTCATTATCATCTGCGTCCCATACCCGGGCGCCTTCCGCCCGCTTAATGACCATGGGAAATGGATCCGCCAGCCGGAAGAGGCTGCCTACACCCGCCGGCATTACCGTGCGGTTATTCTGCCAGATGGATAATGACTTTGGGCTCTTGGCCATTATCTCGTCGCGGTAGGTGTTGAGAAGCGTTGCGGCCCTTTCATTGTCGACCATGGTATACACTCCTTTCAGCGAGTGAACATCTGTAGTTAATTACCCGCCATTACGGATCCATTCGAAAGTGAGCTTGAGCACATTCAACAGCGGCTCCAGGGTCAGGACTTCGGGAGTATCCCGCTCCTGGTGATAGAAGGCTACCATCTGCTGCACATTGAAGCCAAGCAGTGTGGCGGCTTTGAGGCCGGCCCGGCTGAATGGGCCGGCGTCGCTCCCGGTCCCGAGGGTGGCAGGCTTCACCTTGTAGGGTATTCCGGCGCGCTGCGCGGCTGCGACCACGCTCTTCACCATCTCGGGTGAATTCTTCACGGTGCCGTTCGATTCCGAGGTGAGGATGGCAATTTCCGGATGGGCGATGGTCTCATAATTGAGCAGACGCACGTCCAGGTGTTCCAGCTCGTCGAGGTGGCGCTGCGCGTAACGCCGCGAGCCCCGCACGCCCGCCTCTTCACTGCCGAAGGTGATAAAGCGGATCTCCGTGTCATCCGGGATGCAGGAGGGGTTTTCCACCAGGAACCTGCACATGGCCACCGCCAGCGCACAGGCCGACAGATTATCCGCCGCGCCTGGAACAAGGCCTCCGTTTGCCCTTCCCCGGGCATAGAACGCTGCAAAGATAATCGAAGGCAGGATCGGATAGGTAAGTAAAACCCAACCTATCGTGCTAGCGCGAATGACGTCGGCATTGCCACTCATCACACCCGCCAGCTGGACGATGCTCATCAGCAGAACGGTGAGCAGCCCGATCAACCAGGTGACCATAAGAATGAAGAACCCGTAACCTGTGCAACGAAGCCAGGTGAATTCCAAAGCGCTGTCATGGTGACCGCTGAGGATGAGCAGCCGCTTAACGTTTTGGGTCCCAGGCTTACGCAGGATGCCGATCACATTGATTGACCTTTTCTTCTTGAAAAATGGATCGACCAGCTCAAAGCCGATGACGAACTCTAAGATGAACAGCAATACCGAGCTAATGGAGAAGGCTAGGGCGGCAGCGGCGGTTACCCGGGGTGAGACTCCCGTGAAGCGCCCTATGGACATATTCAGCAGGGCGGCAAACAGCATGCAGATGGTGCTGATGAGCTGTGAGCCCAAGAACGCCCCCGGCGCAAGGGTGAATTCCTCAACGACGACATTTCCGCTACCCAGGTGTGATTCCAGTTCCCTTTCAATAACTGCAGCCCGCTCACGCTCCTGAGCAGTTCCCGGCAAACCAGGACCAACCTGCGTGCAGATTCTCTCAACAATGTCGATGGCGTACTCGGCATCCTGGCTGGTAATGGTCTCGGACATTGGATGGCGCTCCCGTTGAAGCGATAGGGACTACGGGGCCCTGCGCAGGACCTGGAGCACCAGCGCAGTGCGCAGGAAGACCCACACCCCTGCGAAAGTGCCGCATATGCGGGCGATCCAGGAAAAATCGGGCATGAACAGCATTACAAAGCCGCGCATTTTTCCCAGGATGGGTACCAGGGTGAGGGCAACCAGCAGGTTCGGGATCAGCGGAAGCAGAATATGCTGCCTCCACATGCGTCCCTGGCTCGGACGAAACGCCGGGTCCGCGCGCCAGCGGCGCAACAGCCGCAGCGTGGCAACGACGCCGGCGATCTGCAGGACCGGGATGAACGCCATAACGGGCATCCCCCAGGGGAGTGCGTCAAATCGGTGTGGCGAAGGAAGCACTCCGGCGAGAAGCTCTGCTGCACTCATACCTACCTCGTCCAGAGTCATCTTCATCATGGCGTGGTTAGCATTGAAGAGCAGCACCACGCCCTTCTTTTGTTCCGGCACCAGGGCCATGAAGGCGCCAAAGTCGGGCACGATGCCGCTGTGCCAAACGATTCTGGACCCGCTGGTTTCCTGGCTGATCCAGCCCATGCCGTAGGACCCGAGCGAAAGGCCCATTTCGTTGATTTCGACAGCTCCACGGTGCAGCTCATGGATGCCCGCCTCCGAGATGATTTGCGCGCCGCCGTAGCGGCCCCCGCTGAGATGGGCGATCAGGTAGTGAGCCATGTCTTCGGCGCTGGAGATGAGCTGACCGGAGGGAAGTGAACCCGGCGGAAAGGAGAGATTGGGGGCAGGGAAGGGATGCCCAAACCAGTAGCGGTGGCCCATTGCCAGGCCGTACTGCTGCGCTGCGGATTTTGAAGTATAGCTGCGGCGCATGTGCAGGGGGTCGAAGATATGCTGCTGGATATATTCGGAATAGCTCTCCCCGCTAGCGGCCTCGACGATCAGTCCCAGTATGTTGTAATTCGTATTGCTGTACTCGAACTTCGAGCCGACCGGGCGGGTGAGCTTGAGCGCGGAGAGGAGGCGCACCTGGCGCTCTGTGGCATCTGGACGGCTGTCGAAATTTGCAAGATCAGCCAACCCGAGCGACACCGGCAGACCGCTGGTCTGGTTCAGCAGGTGTCGCACAGTCATCTGGGCGCTCGCCTGAGGATCTGCTACCCGGAACCATGGCAGGTAGCGCTGGACGGGGGCATCCAGCTCGACCTTCCCGGCCTCTGCCAGCTGCATCACCGCCAGGGCGGTGAATGACTTGGTAAGCGAGCCGATAAAGAAGGGGGTCTCGGGTGCAGGCGCTTTACCGTCGGGATGCGCCTGACCAAAGCCGCGCAGGTGGACGATCTGGTCGCCTTCGACGATGGCAAGCGATACGCCGGGGATGTTCAGGCGGCGCATCTGCTTTTCGACGTAAGCATCGATGGCGTCGTAAGAATCGATCGCTTCTGAATGTGTGCGCTTGGTGACCGGTTTTGTTGCAGCAGGCTTGGCGAACATCCGATGGATGAGCGCCAGCATGGAGCCAGCGAGCAGGATTGGGAACAGGTGCTTTTTGATATTCATGGCTCAAACAGCTTAAGTCAAGGCTTTTTAAACGGCACCAGGCGGTCGACCCTTACCACCAGTTTGCATGGGTGAAAATGTACACCTGGTCGCCGTCTTGAGAGTAGTCGACCGGGGTGGTGTAGGTCTTGCCGCTCTTACGTCCGGTGAAGGTGATTAGCAGGACGGATTTGCTGACCATGGCGTGCATCGGCGAGCGCAGCACGAATTTCATCGCAGAATTGACAATTGGTGGGACAGTTGGTGATTCGGACATTTCAGCCTTGTTCCTATGGTTTCGCTTGTTCAGCCAGGTGTGATTGGTAAGCTTTCCAGCCGGGGCACCAGCCGGTGTGCCAGCGCCACAGCCGTGCCATCAAGGTTTTAGGATTGGCTTCAGCCTTTTTTCTCATCGTACAGGTTTCGCAAGCGAAAGTCTTTTCAGAGGAAGGCGTACGGCTGGTTTTCATTTTTTTTCTCCTTACCGCGCAGCCGCGGTGTGTGATGGATTCTGGTAGGCATAGCCAGGATTCACATCAGCTAAAAAGCTTTTGATGACATCGATTACTTCAGCGGTTCGCTCCATTTGTGGATTATGTCCGGCGCGCTCGATCAGCTCTAGCTGCGCATTCGGCAGTCTATCTGCAAGGATTGCCTGGTGTTCCGGTGGAAACAGAAAATCGTAACGCCCGGCCAAAACCAGGGTAGGCGTCTGGATCTCGCTGAGGCGGTCCATCACCGTCCAGCCCTTCACCAGTTGGCTGCAACCAAAGATGAGGGCTTCGGGTCGCATTTTCATAGGGGGACCCAATCCAACTTTCAAGGCCAGCGTCAGGAGGGCGGGGTGGTACAAGAGGCTGTTGTGGTAGCTGTACGCGCTCATAAACTTCATAACGGTTGGAAGGAACTCGCCGGGCGTCAGCTGACCGTTATAGAAACGGCGTGCTGCCTGCACGGTGTCAGCGCTGTAGCCCCGTTTCGCCAGGATCTCCGGGGCATTCTGATTTGCCCACCGCTGGTCGCCGCAGGTATTCATCAATACCAGGTGCGAGAGATTTTGTGGATAATGGAGCGCATACTCCAGGGCCACATTGCCGCCAAAGGAATGCCCCAGCACCGCCCATTGTTCGAAGCCCAATTTCTGGCGCAGCGCGTCTGCATCTGCGGTCAGGTTCTCGAAGGTCATGGAGGATACTTCGGCCCCAACTGAACGGCCATTGCAGCGGTGGTCATAAAAGATGAGGGTGAAATGATCCGACAAAGGCCCTAAGGGCAGTAAGGTCGTGTGATCCAGGCCAGGGCCGCCATGCATGAGCAACAGCGGATATCCATTTCCAATGACTTTTACGAAGAGGGACACGTCACGGATTGGGACGGTTGTCATGAGCTACTCTCCTAAAATTGCCCTCAGCTGGTAATAGATACCTAAGGGTACTTGTGGTTATGGCTGAATAGCAGTGACTAGACAAGGCATGACACCACAAAAATAATTTCCGGATAGGGTCTTATTATTGGATAAATTGAGGGTAGCATTACTCGATTTTACTGAATGGCTCCGCACCCATAATTATCATACCAGATAATCATTTGTGAATTAACACTCAAAAGGAGGATGCGTGCCTGGTCACGCGTCTAGTTTATTTACTGCACATCAGGCTATCCACAGGCTGGTTTTCCCCCATGTGGGCCAGCAATAGCGCACTCCGCAGGATTTCGAAAAACCACAATCCGGACTATAAGGATTTACTCGCTACACTGATAAGCTTCCCCCAGCCATTTCATCAACTCGTCGTCAATATCATTTTTGGAATCCAACAGGAGCGTGTGGTCAAAGCTCTTATCGTCTACGCGGTCAACACTGAGAATCCTTTGATTGGCTATTCGATGCTGGATCCGCAATACCAACTTGATCGAGCGATTACGGATCAACACCGTGGCAAAAGGCCTACGGTTTTCAAGCGAAATGGAAATTGCTTTCTTTATTTCCTGGACAGGTCCAAGTTTATTAAGCCCATCAACCAGAAGGCTATATAGGTCACGGACAGCCTGGCTTTTTCCGTTGAATATATCCTGGCCAATAAGATATGTATCTGAAGCTAACATGATTTCCTCCAGCCCTTCCGAGAAAGGGCGCATTTTTATTTGGTTAGGAAACAACACACCTGGCTTCAACATCAGAACCAGGTGCATCCAGTAAATCTTTCCCCACACGCTGATAATTGGCGTCCGGGTTAGGTTTTCTAGTATTGTACGGGGTCTTGTTTACTAACTACATAATTATACCATGCTTTGTCCCAATTGCCCGGACGGTCATCAAGCCAGCTTGCCGGGAGTGGTGGCATCTTTGCGGGTCGCTTGCTTCAACCGACGTACGTGAGTGCGCTGCCCTTTGGGCAATCGTTTGGTTTTCATCCTGCTTGTTTTTTTCGCCATTGTTAACAACTCCTTATTGTTCACTGTGTTTAATTCGTACCCATGTTTGCCCGATATTAATTATTCGTGTCCATTACAATTTGGATTCCGTCTGTATTGGGCTCTTTACATTTGCCCAATATTTATCAGCCTCTTTCTCCATTACCGACAGGCGTGTGTAGTAATCTGGAAACTCTTTGAGATGCGCCAAAGCAATTTTTCCAGTGATCAAAGCATCATCATGGGTTACGTTGGTTTGTGCATCTCTGGCGCCGTGCTCAAGTTCCACTTCAAGCCCGATCTGGAACTGTTCGACACCAAACGCACTCCAATCGATACCTAAAGCCTCACCAATCTGCTTCGCCTCAGCCAGGCTAAACCGTTTCTCTGCGGGCATAGGGGATCTCCCTTATAAATCCATAAAACTTCTTATGTCTGGTTGGGTTTATCTTTACCAGCTCTTTGGCGGCTCGATATCGGGCCTGGAATTGAGCAATCAACAGGCTTAAGTAAGCTGCCCCATATTATCCCGGCGCTCAGGACAGCGTAGTGCGCCGGATCTTCAAACTGCTATTCCCCCTATAAAACCATTAAGGGACTGGATGATGCGGTGATGTGATCTACCAGTCGGCATAATTCATTCTATAGCCAGAGGCTCCTCGACACATCCACCAGTCAGGGGATATTTTGCTACACCAGTCGGGGGAGATCAAAATAGATTGAGCTCAGGCTGCAGTTGAAAAGGCGTGGCTTGAACGATAAATCTCTAACGCCTTTCCCCTTGAACTCTTCCTACTCGGGCTGGGGCGCAATGGGTAACAACAGCTCGGAAGATTCAGCCGGCAGAGCTGCTTGCAAAATGGGTTCAGCCTTCTCAATCAGATGGGTGAGTCGCTCCATGCTGCTGGTTACTAATGCCAGAGGCGGTTCATCCATCGCCCTTATGACGTCCCATACGCGTGCTTGCCGCTCTCTGAGGTCTGAAACCTGGGCTGCCGCTCCTAAAACCTCTCGGCGGCTGACCAGGCGGCTCCACAGGATTTGACATACAACGGATAAAGCTGGCGCTACGATGATGCCGACAAGACCAAAAGCGTCTGCCAGGGCAAGGAGCAGGACTACGGTCAGAATGGGGTTATTCCATCGGCGACCGAAAAGCCGTGGCTTGACCCATATTCCCAGGGCAATTAAGATGACCAGCGTATAGAGAGCCGTAATCAGGCCAAGCTGTACACTGGTCAGCAGCCCTCCGAAAAGCACTAGTATGACCGCCAGGGCCGTCCCAACCAGAGGTATCAGGCTTGCCAGAGCGCCTGCCAGCCCTAAAAACGCGGGGTATGGGGACCCGAGTAGCCAGTAACCAAGGCCTAATAACAGCCCGACCAGGAGACTTTGGATCAGTTCACCGCGTATGTAAGCGCCGAGGTTAGGCTCGACTGTCCGCCAAATATCACGCGCTTGTTTGCGCTGCCCAGATGGAAGCAACGAGAGCCAGAGGCGTTCGAAATGATTTTGACTGATGCTCCAATATATGCTTAAGAAAAGAATGATGAGTAAGCCACTCAGGACCCCGGTAATGCCTTGCGTGATGCCGAGTATTGCTGGCAGCACCAGCTGTCCTTGGTCACCGGTAATTGCTTCGAAGAGCAAACTCGGCGGTGGTAGCCGAGCGACGAGGGCCTGTTGGAATGAGCTCCCCTCCATCCACAACGGCAGTCTCCACGCATCTTGCACCGACACAGTTCGAGAAAATTGTTGAATTTCATTGATCGCCGTATCACCAGTTCGGAAAAGAAAGAAGCCGAAACTCACCACGACCACCACGTACAGTAGAATCCAGGCCGCGCGCACCACGAAGCTACGACCGACCAGGCGGTTGACTAATGGGCGCAGTGCTGCCGCAAGCGTTAGGGAGATCAATACGTAAACGACGACCATACGGAACTGCCACAGCACCACCAGAGCCAGCAACGTGGTCATAACCGCCGCACCGAACCTTACCAGTTGCTTCGTCATGGTGCACCTGGAGTATTGACCTGGGCCAGCAGAGAATCAAGGTCGGTTGTAATCGCCTCAATTTCATCCATCACCTGATCGGTCTGCTTGACCCTTAGGGCAGAGCCCCCTATCTTGAGCCGTGCCTGCTTGCGCAAGTCTTGAGCCAGGTCCTGCGCTTCATAGCGCAGCCGGCTGGCATAGTCGCGCCCGGCCGAGACCTCCGGCTCCACCGCTGCTGGACCAAAGAGGAAGCGATCGAGTAATAGCTGAATAATGGCCGCTGTGGGAATTGCCATGAGCGCGCCGGCAATGCCGAACAAAGAGCTAAAGGCAAAAATCGCTAGCAGGGAGACGAACGGATTGACCCCCACCGCCCTGCGCATGACGCGCGGCACAAGCAGGCTGTTTTCCACCTGCTGAATAACAAGGGTGGCGACAATCACCCAGACCAGCTTGGAAGGTGCTATGGATAATGCAATTACCGCCGCAGGAATGGCGCCAAGCAGCGGCCCAATCATGGGTACAGCCTCCAGCAAGCCCGCCACGAGTGCCAGCAATAGGGCATTTGGCAAGCCAATGAGCAGATAGGCAACCAGCGCCATGATGCCGATAGCCAGGCAAAGAAAGCCTTGTCCGGCCAGGTAGAAACCGACCTTGGTTTCCATAGCTGAAATTAGTTCGCTAATACTCTCGCGCCGGCCCACTGGAATCAGTAGCAACAATGACCGGACGGTACGCGGTCCATCGAACGTCCAGTGTAAGGCCAAAAGCAGAATAGCTGTGGCTATAAAGACAATCTTAGCCACCGATCCCACGTAACCCAACGCTTGCCCGGCCGAAGCCAGCATCTGCTGTCCCGTTTGCTGTACCGGTACCAGGCTGGGTAGGGTTGCTGGGAGGAACTCACTTAAGCGCACAATCAGTTGATTGGGGTAATTAACCATCCACTCACGCAGGCTTTGGTAGTAACCCGGCACTGCGGCACCGATTGTGGTACTTTGCTCGACAACCAACGGGAATAGCAACAGCACAAAACCGATGAGCAGGGCAAGCAGCAGGATGTATACAAGAATGCCCCCCGCAATCCGGGGCAGCCCTCGCCGGTGCAACCAGGCTACGACCGGCCTGATCACCGTGCCCATCACGATGGCGACAAACAGGATGAAAACGACCTGGTTAAAGCGATAGAGAAGCCAGAAGCCGAGAGCGATAAAAACAAGGACGAGAGTCGCCCACATGACCCGCCGGAATGTCCATTGATACGACGGTAAAGGTGGTTGGAGTGCCATGCTTCCCTACTCTTTGTGAGTATTTGAGATACACGAGGCCATCCGTGTATGCAAGGCTATCTGTGCTGAATGCCCTATTTCAGCCCGCCCCTTCTCCAGCGAGAAGGGGCGGGCTGTACCAGCCGGAGCACAAGCCTTACTTTCGTGGACCTCAGTCTTTTCCAACTGCCTCTTTCACATCCTTTATCCGCTGGTTGAATTCCTCTTCGGCGCGCTCGCGAGTGTAGCCATACTTCTGTTGGAGCAAGCCGACAATTTGTTCTGCATTGCCATTCGCCTGGTCCAGCTCATCGTCGGTGAGCTCGCCCCACCACTCTTTGATCTGGCCGCGTATTTCCTTCCACTTGCCTTCGAAAATATCCTTATTCATGGTGTGATCCTTTCATTCCTTCGGATAAGCTGCCCCTGCTGTTGATGCCGGCGCTCCGAGCAGCGTAGCGCGCCGGCATTCCATCCGTTTCCCGGAATCGGTCGGCCTCTTCAACAATTTCGGTGAACCGAGAAGCACAGCATACCGCAGGCCGGCGGTGCTAGAGATTTACCACCCCAAGTAAGTTCAGTATGATGAGTATGACGGCGATAACGATCAGAACATGGATCCAACTGCCGGTTTTCGGGAATCTTGGACTTATATTCGAACCTAAAAAGCCGAGCAGCCACAGGACCACTAGAATTACGATGATAGTCCACAACATGAGATTTCTCCTTTGATTGATCGAATGATCATTTGGAAGCTACCTGGGTCGGGTTGACCGCGTGGTAGCTGACCTAACGGTCTGGTAAGATGAATATACTGGTCCTTTCCTCAACTCAACCACCGATTTTCTAATCGCGTTTGAGCTTCCCTCCCTTCTTGGATGGCTGTGCCATCTCCTACCGGCGACCCTGCGAGGAGGCATTCCCGACTTCATTAATTCCTTCTGTAACGACCTCTACCGCCTATCATGCGCAATATGAGGATCAGCAGTATCGCTCCTACAAACGCAATCAGGATCGACTGAAAGTTGATCCCTGACATCGGATCACCGATTTGGAAGAAGTAGAAAGCAATCCAGCCTCCTATCACACCACCAAGCACGCCGATGATGATGTCACCGATCAAACCATAACTGCCCCCCCGCATAACCTGTCCCGCCAAAAATCCGGCGATCAAACCAACGATAATCCAGGATAGTATTCCCATAATGATCCTCCAAATTGTTTTGTCTGTTTATTAATGATAGGGCTTACGCAGTTGAGGGAGGAAGTGGGTGTTTGGGCGGGCGCAGCCCGCCCAAACACCCACACTTTTCTCCTGAACTGCGTAACTTCTAAATGAATAACCATAGCAGACTTAGCCCTTCTTCTCAGAGTTGCGTTGGTTTGTGGGATCGCCTGTGTCCTGCCTTGATCAAAGGGAATCCGGTGTTTGGGTATTCCTACGTTCGGTGACAGTTGTTTGATCCGCGACTACGGGTCCTACCTGAGGGGTGTGATCGGCAACGACCGTCTGCCTGACGCTCACGGGTCCGCGCGGGCGGTAGAAGAGCAGATACACAATCCGTTCAA
>CAZGIX010000060.1:0-23968 GCA_964525785.1 uncultured Anaerolineaceae bacterium | reverse complement strand
GCGGCGTAGCCGCCCACACCACACAACCCAAACCCACAACATTTGAGTGCACCCCAAAGTCAGAATCATCTTGCAGATAGGAGATCAAGGGGTTACAATGCCTCAATCATGGATCAAACCGATGCCTACCAGCAAACTCTAGATTATCTCTACACATACGTCGATTTTAGTATGACGCGCGGCACGCGCTATTCTGCGGACCAATTCGATCTAGGCCGCATGGCTGCCCTGGTGGCAGAACTTGGTCACCCGGAGGGTGATTATCCCAGCATACATATTGCTGGGACGAAGGGCAAAGGATCAGTGGCGGCGCTGTGTAAGAGCGCCTTGATGTCGGCTGGCCTGCGGACTGGTTTATACATTTCTCCGCATTTACATGACTATGCTGAACGGATCCAGATCGATGGCGTCCCGATCCCGCATGATGAGCTGGTTGCGCTGGTGGAGGATCTCAAGCCGGTATTGGCAAAGGTCCCGCAAATTACCACCTTCGAGATCACCACAGCCCTGGGGTTCCTGTATTTTGCACGCCATAAGGTCGACGTAGCTGTTCTGGAAGTTGGGCTGGGTGGGCGTCTGGATGCCACCAATGTGGTTACTCCGCAAGTGTCAGTCATTACTTCAATATCCTACGATCACACTGCACTGCTGGGGAATACTATCTCACAGATTGCCCAGGAGAAGGCAGGCATTATTAAGGCAGGCGTACCCGTGGTGGTCTCACCACAGCAGGAAGATGCAATTCAGGCCATCGAGCGAATTGCAACCGAACGCGCTGCACCGCTTTACAGGATTGGCGTAGATTTCCGATATGAATCCAAATCTCACTCGCTGGATGGGCAAGACCTGCTCGTCTGGTATGAGGGGAGCGATGGAAAATTATCATTGGACGGGCAGCCACTGCGGTTGACTATCCCGTTGCTGGGCGATCACCAGGTGCAAAATGCTGCCACCGCCTACGCGGCTTTACGGATCTTCGGGAATACCACAATCCCGATCCTCAATAAGCACATACAGGACGGGTTTGCTCGCGCGCAATGGCCTGGTCGTTTTGAGATACTGCGGCGTGAGCCGCCGGTTGTGGTCGATTGCGCCCACAATCGCGATTCTACGTTAAAATTGCGCCTGGCTTTGGATAAGTATTTTCCGGACTGGCCTGTTGTGCTGGTCTATGGAGCCTCAGAAGATAAGGATATCAGTGGGATGTTTGCTGAGCTGGCTCCGCGCGTCCAGCAGGTAATTGCCACCAAATCCTTCCACCCACGCGCCATAGAAGCAGAACGATTGGCAGAGATTGCCCAGCAGTACAGCCTTCCCGTGACAATCGTACCGGATGTTCCTGAAGCGTTGGATGAGGCTTTGTCCAGGGCGGGAAGTGATCAGCTTGTGCTGGTGACAGGCAGTATTTTTATTGCAGCCGGGGCACGTGAAGCATGGATGGCGCGTAATCCTGGCCAGGTGACCGTATGAATCCACCGCGCATACTGGAGAGATAAATGCGAGATCAGGATTGGTATTTTGGCGAAGAAGACGATAATTTCGGGGAGGCATTACACCGCAGGACCGAGGAGCTCTATACTGTCCCCGATGCGGTACCGGATGAAGAGGGTCTGATCGAGTGTGCAGTCTTACCGCTGCGCGATCTGGTCGTATTCCCGCACATGGTTTCCCCGATTTTTGTCGGCCGTGAATCCTCATTGCTGGCGATTGAAGACGCTCAATTAAACGATACAACGGTAATTGCCTTGACACAGCGCGATCCCGATGAGGATGATCCAGAGCCAGGAGATTTTCTCAGTATCGGTGTCGAGCTGGCGGTCGGACGGTTGCTAAGCATGCCTGATGGTTCCAGTTCCGCCCTGGTTCAAGGGCGTCGAAGGGTAGAAGTGCTCGAATTCACCCAGCTGGAACCGTATCTGCGTGTGCGCGCTCGCCCACTATACGAGGTTGTGGAAGTCGACCGGCAGACAGACGCGACCATGCGCACAGCGCTGGAATTATTCCAGAAATGTGTGCAGCTTGATCGCAGCTTGCCGGAAGAAGCTTATCTGTATGCCTTAAATATAGACGAACCGGCCTGGCTCTCAGACATGATTATCACAGCCGTGGCTCCCACGCTTGAAGATCGTCAGATGCTGTTGGAGACCGTTGATCCACTCGAACGTCTGAAGCGGGTGGTAAAGCTGCTGGCTGGTGAGGTAGACGTGCTCGAGCTCGAGGATGAGATCCATTCGCGCGCCCAAAGCGAAGTCGACCGCTCACAACGAGAATTTTACTTGCGCGAACAAATGAAGGCTATCCAGACAGAGCTTGGGGAGGGGGATATTTGGACACGTGAGATCCAGGAGCTGCGCACGCGTGTAGAGAGTGCCGTCTTACCCGAAGAAGCTCAGGTGAGAGCCTTGAAAGAGGTGGATCGCCTTGGGCAAATGCCGCCCATGTCCCCTGAGGTTGGTATCATCCGTACGTATATCGAGTGGATCCTTGATTTACCGTGGTCTAATTCGACTGACGACAACCTGGATGTGAAGCACGCTGCCAAGATACTAGAAAGGGATCATTACGGTCTGCCGCGGGCCAAAGAACGTATCCTGGAATATATCGCCGTACGCAGCCTTAAGCCTAAAAGGATCCGCCAGCCGATCTTGTGTTTCGTTGGCCCACCTGGCACAGGGAAAACCTCGCTCGGACGCTCGATCGCCGATGCACTGGGGAGGAAATTTGTACGCCTATCTTTAGGCGGGGTGCGCGATGAGGCTGAAATACGCGGCCATCGTCGTACCTATATCGGTGCTCTCCCTGGTCGTATTCTGCAAACGATGCGGCGGGCTGGAACGAACAATCCTCTGTTTATGCTGGACGAGATCGATAAGTTGGGCCTGGATTTTCGCGGCGACCCGGCGGCAGCTCTCCTGGAAGTGTTGGACCCAGAGCAGAACTTCACTTTTTCCGACCATTATCTGGAACTGCCTTATGACCTCTCGAAGGTCATGTTCATAACCACCGCCAATACCACGACGACTATCCCCAACGCACTATTCGACCGGATGGAGATGATCGAGTTCCCCGGCTACATCGAAGAAGAGAAGCTGGAAATTGCCGGACGTTTTCTCATACCGCGCCAGCTTGAGGAAAACGGCCTGGAAGAACAGGAGGCGCGGTTTTCTATCCAGGCATTGCAGCGCATCATCCGGGAGTACACGTATGAGGCTGGCGTCCGCAACCTGGAACGCGAGATAGGCCGGGTATGCCGCAAAATTGCCCGGACGAAAGCAGAAGGCAAGCGCCACCGGGCTCTGATCGGGGCGTCCGCCATTGAGCGTTACCTGGGTCCACCGCAGTTTTTCAACCTGGAAGCTGAACGACAGAGCGAGATCGGGGTGGCGACAGCAGTAGCCTGGACAGAAAATGGGGGCGAGATAATGCCGGTTGAGATCTTGCTGCTGGAAGGCAAGGGCAATCTGCAGATCACGGGGCAGATTGGCAACGTGATGCAGGAATCTGCCCATGCTGCCTTGTCTTACCTGAAGTCTCGTTCTCGCGATTTAATGCTCCCCAGCGATATCTATGACCAGGTCGACATCCATATCCATATACCGGAGGGGGCAATTCCTAAGGATGGTCCCAGCGCAGGCATCACCATCGCTACAGCCCTGGTATCCGCGTTCACCGGGCGACCGGTAAATCGGGATGTCGGCATGACCGGGGAGATTACCCTGCGCGGCCGGGTCCTCCCAGTGGGTGGTGTGCGCGAGAAAGTCCTTGCGGCTCATCGGGCGGGTCTGAAAACCGTCATCTTACCCAAACGTAACATGAAAGACCTGGTTGAGCTGCCCAAGCGAGCGCGCAGCGAGCTGAATATTCTGCCGGTTGAGCATATAGACCAGGTGCTGGAGATAGCCTTACTGCCCGCGCCAACGAGACCCAGGACCATCCGCCAAAGGAAAAAGATTTCGCAGGGAGATGCACCAGGCGAACGAGCCGAGGAGAAGAATGGCGACCAGACGAAGCCCTCGTCATCCCATCCCGGCAGGGATGGTATTACGATCCATCCAAACGCTTGAATATTGCTAAAAGGTTGATATTTAGCGCAACGTCTCGATCATATGGTAGATTGCGCCGCTGCCTGGATTTAAATCGGCATCGGAACGCACCACCACATACAGCTCACCGGCCTCATCTTCACCAAAGCTGCTGACGCCAAATCCGGCATTGGCAAGTATTTCGGCATCCCATCCCTGGCCTGTCATCTGCATTCCCCAAATTGTCCCGCTGCAGTAATCAGCATAATAATAGGTATCCGACAGGCTTGGAGACTGACTCCCGCGGTACACGAATCCACCGGAGATTGAGCAGTGCCCATCGTGGGGGTACTCGCTGACCGGCATGGTGAGCCCAGCCTGACCGCAGTGATTGGTTTGGAGGCACACCGAACCTTCATAGAAATCCCAGCCGTAGTTTTCACCACCGTTACTGCTGGCAGGTTGGAAATCCACTTCTTCTCTCTGACCCTGGCCCACGTCACCGATATATAGATCTCCTATGCTGCGATCAAATGAAAACCGCCACGGATTGCGCAGTCCGATCGCCCAAATCTCCTCCCGGTAGCCCGACCTGCCAACAAATGGGTTGTCTCCTGGAACGCGGTAGGTGGGAGCGGGCTGTGTCGGTTCTCCCTGGAATGATTGGGGGAGGAATATTCTATAATCGGCAGTAAATGGTGGCTCGGCATCCATCTCGACATCGATGCGCAGCAGCTTGCCCAGTAGCGATCCGGTATCCTGAGCATTTCCGAATGGATCATAAGAACCGCCACCATCGCCGGTGCCAATATACAGGTAGCCATCTGGTCCGAAGGCCAGCTGACCGCCATTATGATTGCTGTGTTGGGGATGGTCGAAGTAAATAATCAGTTCCTCGCTGGTCGGGTCAGCGCGGTCGGGATTTTGTGTCAGATAGAATCGTGAAACCTGATTGTCCCCGTTATTGTTGGTGTAATAAACGTAAAAATGGTGCCGTGAAATCCCATAACCGGGTGGGAAGGCCACGCTGAGCAGGCCCTGCTCGCCACCGGAGCGGACCTGCTGTGTGATATCCAGGAATGGTTCATCGACGACTGTGCTGTTGGCGATTATCCGGATCAGGCCGTCCTGCTCAACGATAAACAATCGCCCGCTTCCATCCCCTGAATGAGCTACATGGACCGGGTAGTTCAAATTGACGGCGATTGGTTCCAATGAGAGCTCATGTGGTGCTGTGGGGCTGCTTTCGGGAGCCGTTGTCGGAAATAACGCCGGATTCAGGATAGCGGCGATCATCAGTAACACTAATAAATGGATTTTCATTATTCTCCTCTCAAGGGCAAGCATTAGCGACGTGCTCGGCGTAGTTGGTAGCGAATAAGTGCTTTCCTGAGCCATCGCAGGCAGCCCGAAAATAGTAGTATGAAGTTTGGGCTGGATATGCTACTGCTCGCAAGGCCTCCGCCCCCGGATTGGCGATTGGGCCGGGTGGCAGACCAGGGTAAAGATACGTGTTATATGCAGAATCCACTGCCAGATCTACCAGGCTGAGCGGATTTGTCCACCAGGTCCCTTGATCCTGGTTATATCCCAGTGCATACTGGACAGTCGGATCGCTGTCCAGTTTCATGTCTGCTGCCAGGCGGTTGAGGAAGACCGAAGCAATTGCTGGCATCTCTTCCGCTACAACTGCTTCACGCTGAACGATCGAGGCCAAAGTTACCCCATGATAGATATCCAGGTTTTGGTTTGTAAATCCGTCCTGGATCTCGGGAGTCATCTGCGCCTCGAAGTTATCCAGGATGGCATTCAACAGTTCATCAAGCGGTACGTCACGCCGGAAGCGATAGCTGCCCGGAAATAAAAAACCTTCCAGCGAAGCATGGGTTGGAAGCGATCCCGTATAAGCAAAGCCTTCAGGGTGCTGATGTGCGGCAACCAGGAATGCCTGAGATGAGATCCCCAAACCTGTGGTGGGGATGGATTGGGCAATCTCTTCCAAGCGCCACCCAGGCCAGATGGTGAGATCCACCTCTCCAGGAGTGGCATCCTGTAAAGCCAGGGCAATCTCGATTGCATTCATCGCCGGTTGTAAGGTGTAATCCCCGGCTTGCAGGGTCGTGTCCAACCCGCGATATACCAGGTAGTTACGAAAAGCATCAGCGCTTGAGATCAATCCTTCTGCCTCAAGCCTGTTGATGACAGAGCCGGTACCCTCACCGAGCTGAATCTTGAACTGGCGAGGAGAGCCCGATACATCTGCCGGCTGTTTGAGCACATCTTCCTGCAGCAGGAGCTGGACAGATAGAACCAGCTGCTGCGCAGTGGATATTCCGGCGGCAGGTGGACCGAATTTCTCCTCGGCGCGCTGCCGTACTCCCAGGATGATTGCCAGTAGCAAGATAACAGCTACACAAACTACCAGGAATGAAACAATTATTAATGTGCCGAGAATAGAAGTTCGTGATCTCATAAAGAACTGTGGCGATAAGGGTTGTGAATTACCATGGTGTTGTGTGGCCTTCGCCCAGGTGCGCATCCAGGTAGGTTTGCAGCATGTATGTGGCTGCCAATGAATCGTGATGCCCGCCTCTCCGGCTGCGGCGGACGTTCAATGTGATGACCGCCGCGCGCGCTGCCTGGGTGCTGCCGCTTTCATCCCACAGCTCGACAGGGATGTCCGACTGCACTCGGATGGCTGCCGCCAGGCGGGCTGCTTTACGGCTCTGAGGGGTTGGAGTGTTGTCATCGCTTAATGCCTGTCCTACGATGATTAATCCAACCTGGTTCTCGACGGCGATCTGTGCGATCGCGGCCGCGTCCATAGGACGTGAGATATGCGGGAGTATGCTCAAGGGGTTGGCGATTATACCCCCCGGATCGCTGATTGCCAGGCCAATATTTTTATCTCCTGGGTCGACTGCCAGCACACGCATTTGTATTCCTCGGCCCATATATTTCGATCAGTCGGTGCTTACCTGGATGCGGAAAGGCAGGATAGGCATACGTGGCCACCACTCAGGGTTCATCACGATCGTGGGCTCTTTTGTGAGCGGAAGGTCGTTGTTCAGCCGCCGGGCTGCCTGCTCTGGAGGCATGCCTAACACCAGTTGGGTTACTTTTTGGGCTGTAAACCTCGCCTGAATTTGGCGCCGTGCTACTACCTGCCAGCGCATGGTGGATTCGTTTTCGAAAACCGGTTGGCTGCGATTATCGACCTGCAGCGTATCGGGAATGACGGAAAAATCCGATGATAGATTAGCATCCAGGGCCAATTCGCTCATATTCAGAATATCATCCACTGAGACGGTGAGCGCCTGGTATTCAATGCGCAGGTTCAAGCCAAGCTGGTCGCTGGGGAGGTCTTCTGCCGGATCATATTGCTGTTCAATTACCTGGCTGATGGTGATCGTAGGGGTAAACAATACCGAGCCAGGCGCCAGCTGCATCTGAAATTCCTGCAGGGCAGTCTCACGCAAATCGACTTCCAGCTTCTCATAAAGCTGCTGCCGGTTGTAAGCGGTTGGAATCGCAAGGATCTGATCGCCGCCTCCAGTGGTTGGCCTGGGATTCGTTGCGGTCAGACTGGCACCTAACGCGCCTTCAATGGCAATCAGTGTACCGGCAGTCAGGTTCCCAAATGTGCCTGGTCGTTCCGCCTTGATGGGAAGGGACAGCGTCTTGCCCACACCAGCAGGCACCTCCGCGCTGCGGGTCGTGGCAAAACGAACAGGAGGTTCATCCAGGGAGCGCACGACCGTCCCTTGGGGAATAGGCACCGGCTGGTCGGTCAGGTTTGTGATCTGGATCGAGCCGGAGGCATATTCCTGAGGGACGCGCGTGGTGCCGAGCGAGGCGGTACTGCTGCGTGCTTCGACGACGACTTTCGACCAGCGAGCTGGCACTGCTCCCGAGAGGCTGGCTTTCTCGATTTCCGGGTTCGCTCGGACAGATAAGGTCGCTTCCTGGATCTCGATGGCAGGATCCAGGTTGACCTGTGAGCTCGGCGCCAGTAAGGCAGCAATGGATAGGAGAGCTAAAACACCCAACGTAAAGAAAATCAAGCGGACTGCGGGTCGGTTGAGAACCGCTGGAGCCGGAGAGGGGACCATCGATTTCAATGCCTGGAGATCTGGGCGCGGTTCCTCTGGACCGCGCCAGGAAGGTGTTATTGCCCTGGCTCTGCGCTCGGAACGCCAGCGAGATTTCTGGGCATGCGGGATCGATCTAAACACCGGGATCCCCAGTTTGCGAGCCTGATATTTTGCTTCACTGTCCTGGGAGACAATAGCAAGCTGAGCTCCTAGCTTCATACTGTGGCGCTGCAGTAATGCCAGATCGAGCCGCCTGTCAAGCACATGCTTCTGGTCGGGCCACACCAGCAGGATGCGCCCGGTCTGGCTCCAGCCCATTTTGTCGCGAGCAGAGATGAAGTCGTCGTGCGGTTCTAAGCGGATAATTTGTGTCTTCATCGGGCTGCACAGATCGCAGATTGACGTTGCAGTATAAACTTCAATCCCTGCATAATTCTACCATCCCCACTACATCCCGGTCGTGTGTTGGGGATGATCGTGAAGTCGTAAGGGGTCTTATAGACGGAAAAGTAGCTGATATCGTCCAATATGGGATATTGTCCCCCGAAATAGCTGTTCAATACCACCCTGAAAGTATTAACCGGAGAGATCTTTTCGTACAAGGATTGGTCAGCGCTGCCGGGCAGGTAGTACGCGTTCAAGATGTTTAGACGTTCGGCTGGCGGGGAGTGGATTGCCCCGTGGTCGCCTTGCAGAATAATGATGGGTGGGATGGGAGACCGGTAGATGATCTCCTGCATCAATGGGATCAAACGGCTGTTGATGTACTTGATCTGGTCGATGTATCCCTGCCTGGCTTCTAGATCGTAATCAGTGAACTCCCCATTTGGTCCGAAGACATACGGCGGGTGGGGAGTGACCAGGTGAGCGAAGACCAACTTCGGACCCGGTATCTCGGGGATCAAGGCGAGCTGTTTCAGGTCAAATAAGATCCGCTCTCGGTGCACCCGGCGTGGATTGTTAAAATCGGGCACCAGGATCTTCGGCACGAGTGTTGCGCCATCTGCAAGCAGCAAGCCAGCGGAAGTGCGCAGCAGCATCACCTCAAAATCATTCAATCCCCCACCAATCTGCATCTTCTCCAGCGGGTTGGCAGATGGGGATAGATAAATATCCGCGTCTTCCCATTGGGTATATTTAAACCCGGTCTCAAAGGCAATCGTCTCGTATCCCAGGGCTTCCAATATCTGACGCAGTGCGCTGTGTTGGATCAGATCATCCACACCCAGCCGAGAGGTGTTGCCTGGCGTGTACGGACCTCCCAAGGACTGGAGATAGTCCATGTTTAACGAAGAGGCCAGCGATAACTGGGTCTGAGAGTAATTACTCTGGCTGCAGCGGGCGATATAAAAACCCAGTTCTTCGAGCTCGTTAAGAAAAGGCTTGTTGTCGAAATTGTGATCCGCGGATAAGGTGTCATCGCGGGCGTATGCATCCAGGATAATGTAGTAGATATCTGGTGCAGCAGCAAGGTCGGGTCGTTTCAGACCCTGGATTAACTGTGCGTCACTTGGGGGCAAGTTATCCACACTAATCGAACGGGCGGTGTAGGATCCAATCTGCAGGAGTGGGAAAATTACCGCCGCGCTGGCAATCCAATTCAGCGCCTGGTTCAGGGTGCGCAGATTACTGCGGAGTCGCCAGATCCAGATCACGCCAATGATCAACAGCCCGACCCAGATAGGTGCCAGCAGACGGTGACGACCCAGGCCGAAGCCGAGGAGCTGGTTACCCTCCAGGTAATTGTAGACATGCCCGTAAGAAAAGAAAAGCACCAGGATCAAAGCGGTCAGGATCGCTGGTTTATCGCCATCTCGAAAAAACTGCTTGAGCACTAAAAAGGTCAACAGTCCGCATGCCAGTGAGACGAGCAAGGCTCGCAAAGCGACGACGACATCGATTTCTTCGATGTTGTTAGCCAGGAGGGCAATGACCGGGTAGGCTGCGAATAAGAACGGATGGAGGATGAACTCTCTCTTATGCGAGGACTCCATTCGAGCTATCGACCTTCCATCAAGTACAGGCGGCGTCCCGATTCGCGAATCTGCTCGACCTGGCGGATCAAGTATTTTTCCCCGAAGACGCGCTCGAAAACTTCGACGCTGTAATCGGTGAAAATATCCTGCCTGTTTCTCAGTAAACGCTGGATCTGGGAATCATCCTTAGGTACGAATTCGATCACCAGCCAGTGTCCAAGTTGGTGAAAGAAAGACGCCAGATGCTCCAAAGGTAGGTTGTTCCCGATCACAAGGTGATGGATGAGTGCTAATGCCATGAGGAGGTCGGCATTGGCGCGTTCACCAAGAGAGGAACGCTCTTTGTTCTGCCAGCCGATGCCCGGGCTGGTATTGGTCAGGTCCTGCACCAGGGGGAGGAGCCGGGATTCTTTTTTCGATTTCATTTCCTTGTAATTGATTTCAACAGCTCCCGGATCGTAGTCGAAGGCGATCGTGAACGCCCCGCGCTCGCACGCCAGGCGGCTGAATACACCTGTGTTCGCACCCAAATCCCACACCACTCCGGGTTTGACCTGTTCCAGGTATGCACTGACAATTTGTTTTTTGTGTTCCAGAGCCGGGGCGGTGTAATTGTGATCCGCCTGGTAATAATCCGCCCAGGCAGTGGTTGTCTTGCGCCACTCCAGGCGGCTTACGGCGGATCTCAAGCTGTCGATCAAGCCCAGCAGAGCAGCGCGGGTGACCTGGCGCTGGGAATTGATACTTACCGCAGCCGCGTCTGCGTACCGTCTCTGGCTGGCAGCATGCAGGTGAATATGAAAGAGCAGCCCAGGCGACAGCCGCGTTCGTCGAGGCAGAAGACGGCTGGTGAAATCCAACGGAATACCATCTGAATCGACTCTCAGCAGCTGGGTGAAGTGTATGTCTCGATAGGCTGCCAGGCTGAGGGGTGCCAAAAAGTGCTGGCAGAACTGCCTGTAGGCGGTCCAGGGCTTGCCCTCCTGATATTTTTCGAAGGAGAGCGTGTCGATCAGTACCGGGCGACCGTGATGGAACTGGATGTTATACGCGCTGCTGTCTTTGAGGGACATGCCGAATTCCAGCCCTTTTTCCTGGAGCCTCAAGGTTGCCAGAGCCGCATCCTTCAGCTGGCTGAAGCTCCATTCATACGGGTAGGAAATAAAGGCCAGTTTTTCAGGCTGAATGACTTTGTATGCAATCTCTGGAAGGGGAGCTGGGATTTCCACCTCCTGGTGCGAGATAATTGCATGGTCTTCAACCAGCGCAGCATACAATCCCGATTCGATCAGGTGGGTGTAATCCTCCTGATAGGTGCGGTTGATCTGCCGGTAAAGCGTCCCATCCCGCTCGAAGAGAAAGCCGCTTGGATCGCGGAATGAGCCCCCAAGCACACTGTCAGTATGGTAATCCGAGACAGCGCTCATTCTTCTGGCTCATCCTCCTTACGGGAGATAACCTTACGGACAAAAGCGGTGATACGCTTCCAATAGGCCTTCACGATGAAGACTCCACCCAACAAGGAGGCGATAATCAGCTGGAAAATAAAGGATCCGGAGCCTGGATCCAGGTAAAGGGGAGGCTTTTGTGGTCCTGTGTTGAAACCGGCTGCCCCCAAATAAGACATAATGGTAAGTAGTTCTAGCATGTATACTTCTCCTTATTCTAGTTTGCTGCGTACGACAAATGGAGGGCGATCCATCAAACGGAAATGCATGCGCGCCAGGTATTCGCCGATGATCCCTAAGGCGAACAGCTGGACACCTGAAAAGATAGCAATGGTAGAGGCCAGGAAAGGAAAACCAGGCACGCTGCCTCCCTGGATAAGATACCTGCCGATCACATACGCCAGCACCAGGCCTCCGAAAATGGCAAAGGCGAATCCCATCCAGCTGGCTATCTGCAGGGGAAGAACAGTGAATCCGGTGATCATGTTCAGAGCATGCAGGAGCAGTTTGCGAAATGTGTAATGGGATTCTCCAGCATAACGGGGATCGTGCCGGACAGGGATGGATGTAAAACGATCGGAGCCCCAGGTGAGCAGAACATCGATATTGACGTACGAATTTTGATAGTTTTCGAAGGCCTGGCGAATGGGGGTCTGGAGGGCACGGAAAGCGCTTACCTTGCCAGCCGTCTCAGCGCCCATCACTCCCTGCAAGGCCAGTTTGGTCAACTGGGAGGCCAGATCTCGCCAGAGACCGTGCTGCTCCTTCTCAGGCGAGCCGTAAACGACATCCCATCCCTGTGCAAGTTTATCCAAAAGCTTATAGATCTCCTCCGGCGGGTGCTGGAGATCATCATCCATGGTGATGATGGTTTCGTACTGCGCCATATGGATGCCGCACAGGATCGCATTATGCTGACCGTAGTTGCGCATCAGGTTTATACCCCGCAACCAGGGATAATCATTGCTCAGGTTGGCGATGATCTCCCAGCTGCGGTCGCGGCTGCCATCATTGACCAGGATCAGCTCATAATTTGCACACAGGTCAGGGAGAACCTTATCCAAGCGCGCCACGAGCTCTGGGAGCGTTTGCTCAGCAAAGTAAACCGGGATGATTATTGAACAATTCCAGGTGTCCATCATAAGGTCATGTGCTCAAGGGCTCGTGCAGCTTATCTGATCATTTACTGAGGCGATGGCAGCCTCTTTTTGGCTGCTTGCAGGGATACCGGTTTCGATGCGCTCCCATGTATCGCACAGCATCCTATCCATGCGCGCACTTAGCTCGAAAGTGCGTTGGTTTACCTGTACAGCCTTATCCCATTGACCGGTTTGGGCATACCCTTCGATATAGGTCACCAGCTCAGGGGCATTTACTTCGTAAAGCTGATTCCCAAGCCCCAGCGCACGATCCGCCAGGCTGGCAACCTGCTCCCAGTCGCCAGTTTGACGGGCAAGCTCAGCCTTCTCAAAATAATAACACCACGAAGGAGGTGGCTCCTCACCAAATATCTTTTCTGGTGGGTGAGCGCCGGGTGCCTGGGGGGCGATGATCCGGGAGGGATCCGAGAGCGGCATCATGTCTGAGATGAACTTGGGCTTTTGGGGCATGCGTTTATCGGTTGCTGGGTCGACGACCTTCAAACAGCCAGGTGGGGTATAGAACAGTACCAGGGATTGTGAAGTGTTTCCTTCAAAGGTCGTTGCCCGGTACTGCTGATGGATAGGTATGCCGGGATCGAAATCGGTCAGAGTCTGCTCGTGGCGAGATTCAGCCGCATAAAGCAAGTACGGCATCTGCCCCCCCTGGAAGTCTGGCGTATAGGTCCAGTTGATCGGCGCGGTCAGGGAGTTGTCGCTGAAATATACGAAGGGCAGCTCGGCGGTGAGCAGCAGTGTGTTTTCCTGGATGCTGGGAGCGCGCCACACCAGCTGCCAGAAGAACTCCACCTGCTTGTTCCACTCCCGACGGTAGAGGTTGCTGTACTGCAGGTGCAGCCCGGTTGCAAGACCCACCAAAACACCCAGGATGACCCCTTTTACTACCAGATTGGGGGTGATGAGATCGACCAGCCCTGCCAGAAGCAGACAAGAGCCGAAGACCATCGCCAACGTGAAGCGGTCCCAGGGAAATTCCAGCCCAATCGGTAGATTGGTAGCCCAGAAGGGGATGCCGCCCAGGAGCAGCCCCAAAAGTCCGAGTGAGATCGCCTGCACAGCCCAGCGCCAGCGAGGGACGCCCTCGCTTTCCTGATCTGCTGAGGGGTGGAATTTCAGCAGGAAGAAAACCGCTGCGCTGATCGCCACGATGATCCCCGCCAGATAGACCAGGGTAGGCGCTGTTCCAAAGCTGGTCATGCGCGCGAAATTAAATAGCTGACCCCAGGCGACCAAACTGGAATTGAAGGTATCTACCAGGGCATTCTCCAGCAGCTCGGTGAGTGCCCCTGCTGGGTCAGCGGCGAGCTTCCCGCCCACATCCACATGGCCGCGCACAGTTGGGTGGATCAAGAAACGCCAGACGATGAAACTGGCGATGATCAGCAGGTATGGCAGCCAGAGCAAAAGCGTCTTTTTTAGCCTGGAGCGCAGGTCTTTTAACTGGCTGGTCAGCGTGATCCAGATGGAGACGGGCCGGATCAGCTCGACGCCGAAGAAATATTCGACAGAGAACAAGCCGAGGCCGGATAACAGCCAGGAAGTGGCCATCATCGGCCAGAGGTAACGCGGTTTCCTCAATCCCCATATCATGCTGCCAAACGAGATCATAACGAGCAGCGCTATCAACCAGACGTGGCTGTAGGTAACCGAAATATACTGCTGTTTGAAGCCGGGATAAATTGCAAAAAGCAGCGCTGCCCAGGTTACCTGGCGTATGTTTTCTGGCCACAGCCCCTTCAAGAACCACCAAAAAGCTAACGAGCACAGCCAGCGCGCCAGTATACCGAAGATCTGCCAGCCATAAATTGACGTGCCCAAAAAGGAAGTGGTCAGCATAAAGAGCCGCCCCAGAAGCGGCCGATCGGCAGCGAAAACAGCGCTGTATCCCTGCGGACCGAAGACATGCAGATACCAGACTGCAGGCCAATCATCCCAGAAAAAGCCTAACCAGGGAATCAACATTCCATAACTAATGAAGCTGAAGAAAAACAGGGCAATAGGAACTGATCCAGGCCCAAAGCGGAGGTTGCGAATTCGCATTATTGACCAGCCGTTCGTTGAGCCGATTATAACCAGTTTCTGGTGTCGGGAGCAATCCAGTAGTCTCGAGTAGATCCGGGTGGAAATTAGCTACTGTTTTCCACCCGGATTTCCTCTCCGTGAGGAAGAGCTACTTCAGGTGATCTGCAACCCAACCGCTGACTCCAGCAAGGGCCTCATCGAGCCGGGAGGCGTCCTTTCCGCCCGCCTGTGCCAAGGTGGGTTTGCCTCCACCGCCTCCGCCGAGCGGCGCAGCGACAAATTTGACCAGCTCTCCAGCATGGATGCCGCGCTTAACCAGGCTCTCAGCAACCACTGCGATCAGCATGGGACGATTCTCGCTGACCGATGCCAGTACAGCAATGCCTTCGGAAAAATGCTGGCGGAAACGATCTGCCATCTGGCGCAGCGTGTCAGCATCGGCCTCGGTTAAGGTCACGGTCAGGACTGGGACGCCGGATACCAGGGGAACACTCTCGAGTTTGCGGGAGAATTCGGCCGCTGCCAGCTGGCTGCGCATGGCGGAAATCTGTTTGCGCGCGGTGCTCAATTCATCCAACAGGGCCACAGCCTTTGCCGGTACGTCATCGGGGGTAGCAGCCAGAATATTGGCGGCGCGCTTCAGGCTGCTGAACCGTTTGTGCACCAGCTCGTAGGCGGCGCGACCGGTGACTGCCTCAATACGCCGGATGCCGGCGGCTGCACTGCCTTCGCTGGTGATGATGAAAGTGCCGATATCGGCAGTGGATTCAACGTGTGTTCCACCGCACAGCTCATTGGAGAATGGATCTGGCTCGCCGATCGTGATGTTGCGTACTTCTTCGCCATATTTCTCCCCGAACAGTGCGATGGCACCTTCAGCCATCGCCTGCTTCAAGGGTTTATAGGCGATATTCAGGTGGTAGTCTCCAAGGATACTGCGGTTGACCCCGGCTTCGATACGCTCCAATTGTTCGCTGGTGAGCGCCTCGGGGTGGGTGAAATCAAATCTCAGGCGGTCGGGCGCAACCAGCGAACCGGCCTGGCGGGCGTGTTCACCGAGGATCGCGCGCAGCTCATGATGCAAGAGATGCGTGGCAGTGTGGTTGCGCATGATATCCTGCCGCCGTTGGGCATCCACGCGAGCGATGGCGAGGTCGCCGGTCTGCGGTTCACCGGCTGTCACTTCGCCAATGTGCACGATGATGCCTGCCGCGGGCCGGCGAGTATCATCCACGCGTATCTGCCAACGGGGCTCTTTGATCGATACGATCGTCCCGGTATCTGATACCTGTCCGCCGGCCTCAACATAAAAGCAAGTATCGGGCAGAATGACCTCAACCTGATCACCCAGGTAGGCACGAGATACAGATTCACCCTGATGGACGATGCTCAGCAGCGGTCCTTCCACCTCCAGGCGTGTGTATGGGTTATAAGCTACGCCGGCTTTACCCAGTACTCCCTGAGCAAGCAGGTCTTCAAAGATAGCGCGATAAATATCCACCTGTTCGCCGCCTAAAAGCCCCATCGCTTCTCCCGCGCCAGAAGCAACCCGGTGTTGTTCCATGGCAGTCTGAAAACCCGTCTCGTCTACGGCGAGATCTTGCTCACGGGCGATATCGCGGGTTATCTCCAGAGGCAAACCATAGGTGGCGTAAAGATCGAATGCCTGCTCGCCTGGCAAGACTCGCATGCCGCCAGCTTTCAGCTTGCTCAACGAAGTTTCCAGCTTTGCGACCCCTGCTTCGACTGTGCGTTGGAAACGCTGTTCCTCCCGCGTCAGATTATCCAGGATCGTCTTCCGGTTACGTCGCAGCTCGGGATAGAAATCACCGTAATGATCGATGACCACATCGGCAACTCTGGCCAGGAAAGGCTCTTCCAGACCGATCTTGCTGCCAAACCGGGCTGCCCGGCGGATGATCATGCGCGCTACGTAGTTGCGCCCAAGATTACCCGGCACAACCCCATCTGCAATCAGAAATGAGGCCGCGCGTGAATGGTCCGCAATCACGCGATAAGGGGTGATATTGTCTGCACGCTCGGCGTCGCTGTGCCCGGTGAGGTGCTGTAGGGTGTCCATCGTCGGGCTGAGCAGGTCGGTCTTGTAGTTCGAATCGACATCTTGCAGGACAGAGACGATGCGCTCGAGGCCCATGCCCGTATCGACATGTTTAGCCGGCAGGGGCTCGAGCTGGCTGGGTCCCAGGCGGTTGTATTGGATAAACACCAGGTTCCACAGTTCCAGGAAGCGGGTACAGTCGCCGTTCACCTGGCAGACATGACCGGGCACATCCTGCTTATTACAGTACCTGGGGCCGCGATCAATATGGATCTCGCTGCAAGGCCCGCAGGGGCCAGTCTCCGCCATCTCCCAGAAATTATCTTTGCGACCAAAGTACAAGACGTGCTCTGGGAGAATCCCTGGCTGTAGCCGCCATGCATCGGCTGCTTCGTCATCCTGGGGGATTTCACCGCGCTCATCTCGAAAGCAGGTTGCCCAGAGATTTTCTCTCGGCAAACCCCATACATCAGTGAGAAGCTGCCATGCCCATCTGATGGCTTCCTTTTTATAGTAATCACCAAACGACCAGTTGCCGAGCATTTCGAAGAATGTATGGTGAGTATCATCCCGGCCGACATCATCCAGATCATTGTGTTTACCAGCCACGCGCATACATTTTTGCGAGTTGGCTGCGCGCGTGTAGGGGCGTTTATCGATTCCCAGAAATACATCTTTGAACTGTACCATGCCAGCATTGGTGAAGAGCAGCGTGGCATCGCCGCCAGGCACCAAAGATGAAGATGGCACGAAGGTATGGCCGTGTTCGCTGAAAAAATCGATGAATTCCTGGCGGATTTGCTCGCCAGTCAATACGCTGGTCATAAATACTCCTCAGGGGAAGGCAGTAAATTGCTCAATCTATCCCAATAAGGACTTCTGGTCCTCTGACCAGGCGCTCAATTGGGGGTAGAATGCGCCAATTATACTCTGTTCTGATTTCCTGAGATATAATCCGGGCGTGCACGCCATCCCTGTATCGACCACGCAAACAGCGCTGCCTGCTGCCAGGCGCTACCTGTACCTTACCGTTTTCACTTCCGGGATGACCACCCTGGGTATCGAGATGGCAGCCTCCAGACTGCTGGGAAGCGTCTTTGGCACCAGCAACCTGGTTTGGGCAAGCATCATCGGCCTGATCCTGATCTATCTGACGCTGGGGTATTTTATCGGCGGCTGGTGGGCGGATCTGTCCCCTGACTATAAAACGATGTATCGCATCCTGGCCTGGGGAGCTTTTACCGCCGGATTGGTGCCGCTGATCGCCAGACCTGTCCTGCGCCTGGCAGCGGACGCCTTCGACTTACTTCAGGTCGGGATTTTGTTCGGTTCATTTACTGCTGTGCTGATCCTGTTTAGTTTGCCCGTGACGCTGCTGGGAACAATCTCGCCCTTTGCCATTCGTCTGGCAATTCAGGACCCTTCCCAGGCTGGTCGCGTTTCCGGACAGATTTACGCCATCTCTACCCTGGGCTCATTCATAGGGACTTTCCTGCCCGTGTTGGTGCTCATCCCCCTGGTAGGGACCACCCTCACTTTTTTGCTGTTCAGCGGATTCCTGGTTTTGATCGCAATAGGGGGGCTGTGGTTGAATTACGGTTGGCGGACGTGCCTGGGTTATGTTTGGATGCCTGTTGCCTTGCTGTTGCTGGCGCTTTGGCTAAGCGGTGGGAAGATAAAAAATACTACCGGTCAGATCTTCGAAACCGAATCGGCGTATAACTATATCCAGGTGCTCGAGGTGGATGGCTTCCGGATGCTGCGATTGAACGAAGGTCAGGGGATACACTCGATATGGCATCCAGGCAAGATCGATTTCGATGGTCCCTGGGAGCAGTTTCTGGCAGCGCCTTTCTTTAACCCTCCGGAATATGCCCCTGAAGATGTGCAGAATATGGCGATCATCGGGCTGGCAGCGGGTACAACTGTACGGCAGGCAACCGAGGTTTACGGACCAATTCCAATCGATGGATACGAGATCGATCCGGAGATAATTCGCGTGGGGCGTGAATACTTCGATATGAACCAGCCCAATTTAAACCCGATTGCTGAGGATGGCAGGGTGGGTCTGGCGTACAGTGATAAGCAGTACTCGATAATCGTTGTTGATGCCTATCGTCCCCCTTACATTCCGTGGCATTTGACTACCCGGGAGTTTTTCCAGGAGGTCTACGATCATTTAAAAGAAAATGGCGTTATGGTGATCAATGTTGGGCGTTCGCCAACCGACCGGCGGCTGATCGATGGGTTGGTTGGGACAATCCGGACGGTATTTCCATCGATCTATGTTATGGATGTGCCCAATACCTTCAATTCGATCATCTATGCGACAGCTCAACCGACGGCGATCGAGAATCTCTACCAGAACCTGATTTACCTGTATACGCGGTCCGATATTCATCCATTGTTGTTGGATGCGATGGAGAACATTGTTAAGTACCAGCAACCCTTGCCCGACAGCCAGGTCGTATTCACCGATGACCTGGCTCCAATCGAGTGGATTACCAACAATATGGTCCTGAGCTACGTATTGTTTGGAGATATGGAGTCGTTGAAGTGAATTCCCCCTGGTATGTCAAGCTTCTCACCTGGCTTGTTACCTTGCTTGTCCCGGTGGTGCTGGTGCTGGGGGCAGTCCGCTTGCTGCTCTCACCGCTGTATATTCGCATTGAATATAATATGCCCTCCTTTCCTGCGGACAGTTTCGGTTTCAGCCAGGCAGACCGTTTGTACTGGGCGGATATTGCCAGGACCTATCTCCTGAACGATGCAGGGATCGATTTTCTGGGCGATCTGAGCTTCCCGGATGGGCAAAGCGCACCGCCGCAATCTTGCCAGTATATGAGCGACTGCACCCGGTTGTATAACGAGGGGGAGCTGCAGCATATGCTGGATGTCAAGAATGTCGTCCAGGGGGCGCTGAAAGTCTGGTATGCCAGCTTGATCATTCTGATCGGGTTGGGGGTTTGGGCCTGGTCCGGCGGTTGGCGTCACGATTTCCGGCGCGGCTTGAGCCGGGGCGGTTGGTTGACCGTGACCCTTTTAGCCGCCATCCTGGCATTTGTCCTGCTTGCGTTCGGGATTATCTTCGTCGCTTTCCACAATGTTTTCTTTGAGGCAGGCACCTGGACTTTTCTGTACTCGGATACGCTGATTCGCCTGTTTCCTGAGCGTTTCTGGCGGGATACTTTCCTGGCAGTTGGGCTGCTGGCAGGCGGGGCGGGTTTTTTATTGGGATTATTGCTGCGCGCAAAACCGGTCAAAGAATGATATAAATGTTGCCGAATAAAAAAACGTCTCCCCGCCAGGTAGGTCCCTCCGGGGAGACGTTTCTGTTTTGTCGTTCGGCTTAGCGGATAGCTTTCTCAGTCTCAGTATCGAAGATATGCATGTTGTCCATGTTGAAGACCATCTGGACATCATCTCCAATATGGTAGCGTGAGCGTGGGTCGACACGGGCCACAAAGTTGTGCTCGCCAGCCTGTAGATATACAAAAATCTCGTTGCCCATCAGCTCGGTCACATCGATCTTCGCAGGTACCGGCTCAGCAACGATTCCGGGGGGTGCGAACAATGGATTGTGGATATCTTCCGGACGGATGCCGAAGATGACCGATTTGTTGCTGTAAGGCATAAAGAGATCGGCACGTGACTCGGGGATTTTTACCTGGAATGATCCAGCGTCGACGATGAGCCTGCCATCTTGCTTCTGCAGCTTGGCATTGAAGAAGTTCATCGCAGGCGAGCCGATGAAACCGGCTACAAACAGGTTGTCAGGCTTATCGTACAGGGTCTGGGGCGTATCGATCTGCTGCAAGATACCCTTATTGATCACAGCAATCCGGGAGGCCATCGTCATGGCCTCGGTCTGATCGTGGGTCACATAGATAAATGTGGTTTTGAGCTGTTGGTGCAGCTTGCTAATGTTCGCGCGCGTCTCGACACGCAGCTTGGCGTCCAGGTTGGAAAGCGGCTCGTCGAAAAGGAAAACCTTAGGCTCGCGAACAATTGCTCGTCCAACCGCTACGCGCTGGCGTTGGCCACCTGAGAGCTGGCGGGGCTTGCGATCTAGAAGCTGCTGGATGCCCAGAATATCGGCTGCTTTCTCAACGCGGCGCTTGATCTCATCTTTGGGGGTCTTGCGCAGCTTGAGACCAAAAGCCATGTTGTCGTAAACGCTCATATGAGGATATAGCGCATACGACTGAAAAACCATGGCGATATCGCGATCCTTCGGCGGCACATCATTCACCACCTGATCGTCGATTAAAATGTGCCCTTCGGAGATATCTTCCAGTCCAGCCAGGCAGCGGAGGGCAGTGGTCTTCCCGCAGCCGGAGGGACCTACAAGAACCAGGAATTCTTTGTCTGTGACTTGGATGTTGAGGTCATTAACCGCGACAACATCCCCGAAACGCTTGTACACGTGATCGAACGTTACACTTGCCATGAGGTTTTATCCTTTCCACGAGAGTATAGTGACTATATTATATTCATGGTACGCGAAAAAGGCAATCATTTTATGCCATGGGTACCAGATTCCTTGCCGATTCCAGTCAGTCGGCATACAATCACACCATGTCCAGAGATGAGGATGTCAGTCCTATCCGCAAGCAGTACCTGGAGATCAAACGCCAGTATCTCGACGCGATTTTGTTCTTTCGGCTGGGTGATTTCTACGAGACCTTTGACCAGGATGCCGAAACTGCAGCACGCGAACTGGATATTGTGCTCACCTCCCGCAACGTTGCCAAAGGGGTGCGTGTGCCGATGGCGGGTATCCCCCACCATGCCGCAGAAAATTACCTGGCACGGTTGATCGAGCGTGGCTACCATGTGGCGATATGCGAGCAAGTCGGAGACCAGCCCGTCAAAGGTTTATTCCCACGCCAGGTAGTGCGCATCGTCACCCCGGGCACGCTGGTTGAGCCCGGGCTGCTCCCGGCAGATACCAATAATTATCTGGCCTGTGTTGTATTCCAGGAAGGGGAAGCTGTCGAAGAGGCGGGCGTGGCGTATGTGGATATAACCACCGGAGAATTTGCTACTACAGTTTTAAACGGCAGCGATATCCTGTCAATTGTCCGCACCGAGCTGGTCCGGCTGAGGCCGGCTGAAGTGCTATGTCCGGATAATGTCAGCCTGCAGGATGGCATACCCGGGCACCTCACTGCATGGCCTGCCTGGCGTTTCGAGCCGGGTCGCTGTCAGGATATCCTGCTGCGCCATTTCGAAGCCAGCATCGTGGACGGATTCGGTCTGCACGGCAAACCATTGAGTGTACGCGCGTCAGGAGCTATCCTTCAATATCTAGGTGAAACGCAGCCTGCCGCTCTACAGCTGCTGACCAGCCTGACCTCCTACAGCTTAACCGAGTTTATGAGCCTAGATGCTGTCACGCGGCGCAATCTGGAACTAACTGAGACCTTGCGCGGCGGCGAGATCAAAGGATCTCTGTTGGGAGTCCTGGACCACACAGTTACCGTGATGGGTAAACGCCAGATCCGCCAATGGGTCAGCAAGCCATTGCTGGATATCGGTCTCATCCGCGAGCGTCAGGATCAGGTCCAATATTTCTACCGGGATGGCTTACTGCGCGCCGAGGTACGCGCGTCGTTGAAGCCGATCGGGGATCTGGAACGGCTGGTAAACCGCATTCTTGGAAATACCGCAGCACCTCGCGACTTGCTGGCACTGCGCAGCACACTGCAGCAGATGCCAGCAGTGCGCAACTTGCTGCCTGATTCCGGTACACCTCTGGAAGAGGTCATGCGTAAATTCAACCTCCATCAAGAGGAGCGAGAGCTGTTGGAGGCAGCTATCTCCGATGACCCTCCGGCAACCTTGCAGAATGTGGGGGTTATCAAGGCCGGCTTTTCGGCGGAATTGGATGGGGTGGTTGAGCGATCCAGGCATGCGCGTGAGTGGATCACCAGCCTGGAGGGTAAAGAGCGCCAGCGCACCGGGATCAAATCCCTGAAAGTCGGTTATAACAAGGTCTTTGGCTATTTTATCGAGGTGACGCGAGCAAACGCCGGTACCGTTCCCGCTGAATATATCCGCAAACAGACATTGGTGAACGCTGAGCGCTACATCACCCCTGAATTGAAAGAGTATGAAACGCTGGTATTAAATGCTGAGGACCGCATCCGTGAGATCGAAGGGCGGGTCTTTCACGAAATCTGCGAGCGACTGGCGAGTTCGGCTGCCAGCCTGCTCAACAGCTCACGCGTCCTGGCGCATATCGATGTCCTGGCTTCCCTGGCTGAAACGGCTGCCCTGAATGGATACGTGCGCCCAGAAGTTGTCGAAGAGGATGTGTTGGACATCCGTGATGGTCGTCACCCGGTAGTCGAACATTCCCTGATCGGGGATCGTTTTATCCCCAATGACAGCGTTTTTGAGGATGGGGAGCGCGTACGAGTTATCACCGGACCGAATATGAGCGGCAAATCAACCTATCTGCGGCAGGTGGCGTTGATTGTGCTGATGGCTCAAATGGGAAGTTTTGTCCCTGCCGATTCGGCCCGCATCGGTTGGGTGGATCGTATATTCACTCGCATTGGGGCCCAGGATGAGATCCACGCCGGGCAATCTACATTCATGGTTGAGATGCTGGAGACTGCTAATATCCTGCATAACGCCAGCTCGCGCAGCCTGTTGATCCTGGATGAGATCGGTCGTGGTACCAGCACTTATGATGGCGTATCAATCGCCTGGGCAGTGGTTGAGTATATTCACAATCATCCCAATTTACGCTCGAAGACGCTCTTTGCCACCCATTACCATGAGCTGACCCAACTGGCAGATCTATTGCCCGGGGTGCGCAACTATAATGTGGCGGTCAGTGAAGCCGATGGAAAAGTGATATTCTTGCATAAAATCATCCCGGGTGGAGCCGACCGCTCCTATGGCATTCACGTCGGGCAGCTTGCCGGACTGCCGCGCCCGGTCATCCAGCGCGCTGGCGAGATCCTGCACCAGTTGGAGGCCAGCTCTGGAAAAGCGGTAAAAATCAACACAAACACACCGCGCCAGATGGCGCTTTTCCCTGAGACAAATCCCTTGCTTGATGAATTGAAATCGATTGATCTGAACTCGATCACCCCGATCGAAGCGCTAACACGCCTTTATGATTGGCGGCGGCGTTTCGTGGAAAAAAAGTCCTCGGAATAGCGGGCTAACTA
>CAZGIX010000059.1:0-24310 GCA_964525785.1 uncultured Anaerolineaceae bacterium | reverse complement strand
GGGCGTATAATACTTTGGGGGATAATGCCTTGAAGGATTTACCCATTTCCACGCACGCTTAGCACGATCAGGTTGCCCAGCACTACCAAGCCCAACAAAATGTAGATCAGCCACTCCAGCCCGCTCCTGGCAGCAAAGTATAGAAGGGTGGGCGGGGCCGTCACCAGGAACAAGGCAATCAAATACGTCTCGAAGCTGTGGTTGCGCATCCACTTCAATAAGCCGGTCATTTACCCTCCGATGACCCACACACCGATCAGCGTCAGAAGGGAAATCAAGAGCACCAGCAGCCCGGTGTACGCCAGCAGCCGGCGCATTACATCTCCCTCCCGCCCGGCCATGCCGGCAGTGCTGGCTCCAACCACCACCTTGGTGGGCGCCATCACCGAAGCCAGGCTCGCCCCGGCGGTTTGACCAGCCAGGATGACCGCCGCACTCAATCCCAATAAATGGGCAGTTCGCAGCTGTAAAGCCCCAAAAACCACATTGGAGTTGGTGTTGCTGCCGGTCATAAAAGCGCCGAGCGCCCCGATCCAGGGCGCGAAGAAGGGGAACAGGATCCCTATGCCCTCTGCTAACCTGCGCGCCAGGGCATCCGTCATCCCGGCATGCTCCATCATCGCCGCCATTGTCACCATTGATAATATGCTGACGGTCGGGGCCAGCACCCGGCGCACGGTCCCGGATAGGATGCGCCGCATGGCGCTCGCCTGGTACAGCCCGGCGCGGCGGTAAATGAAATACGCCAGGATGGCGGCGTATGCCAGCACCGCTCCGGTATGGCGTAAGAGATGAATTATACGGCCCGCCCCGGCAGGTGTGATAAATCCCAGGCTGGTATGTACCTCCGGAAAATCCACCTGGAGCACGACTCTATCCAGGATGCCTCGCAGCCATGGGATCAGCTGAACAGCCAGGATAACCAGCACCATGACCGCATAGCCCGAGATGGCAATGAGCAGGGCGCGCCCATCCAGCCGCCCATTATCCTGCCGGTCGCCGCGGTAGCGGCGCGCCAGGGGGATGACTGCCAGCAGTCCGGCAATTCCGGCGATGAAGGCACCGATATTCCAAAGCCCTGAGGCCGCCACCAGGTACTGGGTTATCCCCATCACGGTACCCAGAACCAGCACCGCCCAGAACAGCCGGCGTACAGCGGAGAAACCACCAGCCGCGTGGGCTACCATCCAGCCGACGAAGACTCCGGCGATCCCGAGGTACAATGCCGGGACGTGCACCAGCTGCTCACCGGGCAGCCCGGTGGAGGCGATCAGCGCCTGGAAAGAGGAGCCCAGCGAGCCAAAAGTTACCGCCCAGCCATGACCGATCGAGGGGATCACCACCGCTGCCAGGGGTGCAAACCCCAGCCCACCCAGGATGGGGGCGATCACCGCCACCGGCACGCCAAATCCCCCCACGCCCTGCAGGAATGTCGCAAATACCCAGCCAATGATGAGCGCCTGCATCCCCTTGTCGCTGGTCAGGTGCGGCAGCGACAGGCCGATGGTGCGGATTGCCCCGGCTTCATCAACCACTCGATACAGGAAAAAAGCCGCCCAGATGATCATCAGCACATCCAGGCTGAGCAGGAGCGCCTTTGTATGAGCGTATGCCAGCAGCTGTGGGCCTGCCCCGAAGGAGATTACGGCGATCGCCAGGGCAGCCAGGTAGCCCGCGCCGCCCGCACGCGCCGCCCCCCAGCGCAAGCCCACCATTAAGAACAGGATGAGGGCGATAGGGGCGATGGCGAGGATGAAGATCATGATAGGAGAGAACCGTGAACAGTTAATCGAGAGCAGCGGTAATGGTTGGTTTGCTCTCGCTGCTCGCGCGAATATCTGGCTTGCGCCGCCGGGTGTAGAGGTACACCAGGCCTGCTCCCAGGGCCAGGGCAGGCAGCAGGACCAGGCCGGCCTCCGGTCCAAAAGCCCCTCCCGTCAAGAGCTCCGGACCATCCACTCTCGAATAGAGCAAGCCCGGCATATCCTCCAACCCGCTCACCGGGAAGCCAAATACGGTGCCCTCGAAGAAATTCCAGCCGATGTGCAGCCCGATCGGCAGCCAGAGCTGGCGGGTGCGCAAATACCCGTAAGCTAGGAAGATCCCCGCCAGGAACAGCCCTAAGATGGCTGCAATGGACAGGTTCGGATTCGCCAGGTGGGTAAGGCTAAAGGCACAGGATGAGATCAGCACCCCCCAGAACAAATTCAGCCCTTCAGCCAGGTTCTGCAGCCAATAACCCCGGTGGAGCAACTCTTCCTGCCAGCCCACGATTATAAAGGCGAGGAGCATGGCAAGCGGGCCACCGATAGTCACTGCCAGCCCCTCGTGCTGCCAGCTATATCCCTGGACATCCAGCCAACCGGCGGACCATTGCAAGGCAAATATCAACCCCATCGATATTCCTGCGATGCCGAAGCCAACCAGCAGGTCCCTCGCAGCGTACGCATCCCAGTGCAGCCCCAGGCTGGCAAACGAACGCCGGTCCAGCCAGCGCCGCGCCAGGTAGACCGAGAGCGTGACAGCCGGGAAAGCCGCTGCCTGCCCCAGGAAGAACACTATCTGGTTGGAGATATTCGGGCGCAGCAGGATAAGCACTGCCAGGAGGCAGATGATAAATCCAAGAATTATCCCCATCAAGATGAGCTGCCCAAGCAGGCGGAATCCGGCGCGCGGCCGCCGCTCTGCAGGTGTGAAGAAGAGCCGCGCCATTCGCTGAGGTGGGGGGGCAGGTGATCCCATTGATCTGAGTGAGCAGCTATGAACTGGGGCTATTCTTTTAGATAGATGCCTTCCGGATCGAGCTCCTCGTGCAAGATGCGCAGCTCTTCAACCGATAAAGGATCTGTCACGCGCAGGTCTGCTGCGACTTTGAGATCCCAGCCCGTATTTTCGCGCGCCTGCTCAACCGTGGCGCCCGGATGCAGGGCAGTCAGGACCAGCTCGCCGTTGGCATCCGGTTCCAGGATGCCCAGGTTGGTAACCACTGCCTGCGGTCCCGCGCCGCGCAGTCCAGCAGCTTCCCGCTCGGCCCGCCCGCCAAGGAAGCCAGCCGATGTGCGGAAATCTACCCGGGCGGGAAAACGGCGCTTCTGATGAGGGGTGAGCACATAGCAGCGGTTCGCCCAGGCGGCGATCTCCATCGAACCGCCCGACCCGGGCAGGCGTACCTTCGGGTGGTCGTAGCCTCCAATTACGGTGGCGTTGATATTGCCGAATTGGTCGATTTGTGCTCCGCCCAAAAAGCCCACATCCACATTGCCGCGCTGCAGGTAGAAGGCAAAGATATCGTACATGCTGCATACCGACAGCGCGCCGCTGACCAGGGTCGGGTCCCCGATCGAGAGCGGCAGGCGCGCCGGCTGAGCACCGATCACCCCTGCCTCGTAGATCATGACCAAATTTGGGGCATGGGTACGCCGGGCCAGATTGCACGCCAGGTTTGGCAGTCCAACCCCTACAAAAACCACATCGCTATCCAGGATCAAGCGCGAGGCATTGATCGTCAATATCTCTGAAGAAGTGTAGTTGGTTTGTTCCATTAGGTCCACTTTCACGAAATTCGCAGACTCAATATTTTCCGTAATTGACCACCGCGCTGGGCCGGTCGCCGACCTGCAGGCGCTTATGAGCTTCAGGGCCGAGCTTTTCCCAATACTCACTCCGATCTTTAACCCCGAAGACCCATTCATCCAGGTAGGCCAGGACGCCTTCCCGCGTCTTGCTGATCTCATCCCATTCCAGGTAAAAGGCGTTGTCGCGATCGTAATATCCCTGGGTATAGGAGGGATGAGCACAGTACGGCACATGGCATACCGCGTCCACCACAAAGCCGGGAATGAGAGTCCGGTTGGGATCGGAGCGGATCACCTCTTCATCCACGACTTCTTCAGCGGTCAAGATCACCCGCTGGGAGGCAAAAGCGGCTTCCTTCTGCTCGCCAATGATGCCCCAGATGTGGGCATTACCCTGGGCATCGCAGCGCTGCACATGGACAATGGCCACATCCGGATTCAATGCCGGGACGACGGCCACCGGCTTTCCGGAATAGGGATCGGTGACTGTGCGGTATTTGGGATTAGCCTTCTCCAGGTCATCAGCTCCGGTGGGATTCATCGGCATGAAAGGCACCCCAGTCGCTCCGGCCTGTAAGCGTGAGATCATGCCGAAATGGGAATATTCCTCCCATTCCATAGCACCGGATTCCACCACGGCGCGTACAAAGCGCAGCGACCCAACGCCCGGATTCCCCATATACGAGAAGATCACTTTGCGAGCGCAGCCCGCGGCCACCATTTGATCGTAGATCAGGTCGGGGGTGGCGCGCGCCAGGGTCAGATTCACCCGCCTCTGCCGGATGATCTCGTGACCGGCAGCAAAAGGGATCATGTGTGTGAACCCGGCTGCATATACCACATCGCCATCCAACACGTTCTGGGCAATGGCTTCTGATAAGGGCATTAATTTCGACATATGATTTCCAATCGGAGTTAAAGTTAGGCAGGTTGACGGGTACTCACCCGCGTAGATGGGGAAGCTATTCTTCCTTCCTGCTTCTCTCTTCTGTCCGGGCGAATTTCGCTTTTTCCTGGTTTTCTCGTTTGAGGCGGCGGTTTTCCTGCATCTTGCGGTAGGTGTAAAACCGGTCGCTTGTCTCAGGAGGATTGCGGAACTTCCACATCAGGAATGCTCCAGCGACAAAAAAAATAGATCCCGCGCAGAAATACATAAACATCGGAGTTTCGGCCTGGTAGGTGGCAAAGAAAACTACCAGGCCCAGAAAACCAAGAAAGAATAAAAACGCTCCAATCCTCGCCAATATTGTCATGGACTGATGGAGGGTGTGTGTTTTGCGGCGTCATGCCGCAAAACACACACGCGGATAATCGTCAGGGGGTAAATTAATCGATCGTGGTTTGGATCTGTTCGTGCATGTAGAGCGGCAGGTAGTAGTGCCCGCCAGCGTTCTTGCCGCTCGATCCAGAGCCTTTCCAGCCGCCAAAGGGCTGGAAGCCAGGCCATGCGCCGGTCGTGGCGCCTTGCGGGCGATTGGCGTAGGTCACCCCTGCCTGGATGTTCTCAAAGAACCACTTTGCCTGCCGCTTGGTGCCGTAGAAACCTGCCGTCAGACCGTAGTTGACATCGTTCGCCAGCTGCATGGCCTGATCCAGGTTCTTGAATTTGGTGATCGTGGTAATCGGCAGGAACATCTCGTGCTTCCACAGGCGGTGCTCCAGAGGCAGATCGGCAACCAGGGTAGGAGCGCAGAAATAGCCCTTGGCGTACTCGCCGTCGGTCAGGATCTTGCCGCCGGTCAGGATCGTCCCGCCCTGGGAGAGCTCTTCACTGAAGTCTTGGTAGTCCTGATATGAACCCTTGTTGACCACCGGCCCCGTGTACACCTTACGATCGGTGGGATCGCCGATAGCCAGCTTGTCCGTCATGTCGACCAGCCGGGCGACCAGCTCATCATAGACCGGCGCTTCGATATAGACACGCGAGCAGGCTGAGCATTTCTGGCCCTGCAAGCCAAAAGCCGAGCGCATAATGCCGATCGCGGCTCGCTCCAGGTCAGCCCGGCGCGTAACGATCGCCGGATTCTTCCCGCCCAGCTCCAGGATGATCGGGCGCACGTAGCGTCCCGCGGCAAAATCGCGGTAGATCTTCATGCCGACGTCAAACGAACCAGTGAAGGTGACCCCGTCTACCTCAGGGCTTTCAATCAGCGCTTGCCCCAAGGTGCTGCCAGGCCCGGTGACATAGTTGAGGACCCCGTCGGGCAGACCTGCATCGCGAAAGCACTCTGCCAGCAAGCGCACCGTGAAGGGCGTATCCGTAGCCGGCTTCATCACCAGGGTGTTGCCGGTTGCTAGGGCTGCTCCGGAGGGACCCCCGGTCAGGGCCGCCGGGAAATTGAACGGGCTGACCACCAGCCAGACGCCGTAGGGGCGCAGGACAGAGATATTGGTCGCCTTATAGCCAACCAGCGGGTCCCTTCCCATCTTCACGATATAGCCGCGGTTTTTCTCCATCTGGTAGCAAGAGTAGCGCACCAAGTCAGCGGTCTCGGCGATATCCCCCAGGGCTTCCATGCGGTTCTTACCCACTTCCATCGCCATCACGGCGCCGATCTCAAAGGTGCGCTCATCCATCAGGTCGGCTGCCTTGCGCAGGAGCTTGACGCGATCCTGCCACTTCATCCCGCTCCATTTAGGGTACGCCTTGCGCGCCGCTGCCAGGGCAGCCTGGGCATCTCTGGCGCTGCCTTTTTGGAACACACCCAGCACCACGTCTGTGTTCGCTGGCGAACGATCCTCGAATTTCTGCTCGGCATAGCGCTCTTTGCCATCGATGATCATGCCATATTCCTTCCCAAGGTTGGCCTTGACTTTGACCAGAGCTACTTCAAAGCGGGTGTGTAGCTCCTCGGGTGGATTGAACATGGTTGCGTAGGTTAATTTGAATTTATCGGCCATTCGAAATCTCCTTTATATGTTATCGGGACTGGAACGTTGTGAGACGAGAACTATTTGAGTTATAGTATAGTCCAGGCAGGCGCTTCCGTCAAAAGACAGGTGTATGCTTCTCAAAGTGACAGAAGTCCATATTTTTAGGACTCACGCAGTTGGAGGTAGGTTGCCGGTATTTCCATGAACTGCGTAACTGCAATTTGTTGCATAACGGCGTGTTTTCGGCTAAACTCAAGATATTCGGGAGTGGTGAAGTGAAACTGAATGGACTACACCTGTTGTTGACCTACCAGTGCACCTTCGAGTGCGATCATTGCTTTGCCTGGGGCAGTCCCTGGCAGAATGGGACAATGACCCTGGAGTGTATCCGCCAGATCATCGAGCAAGCCGATGAACTGGGCGGGGTAAGCCGGTTCTATTTCGAGGGTGGAGAGCCGTTCATGTACTACGCCACGCTGGTCAAAGGGATCGAGATGGCCGGACAGGCAGGCTACCAGGTGGGAGTTGTCAGCAATGCCTATTGGGCCACCAGCCTGGAGGATGCTATCGAATGGCTGAGACCCCTGGCCCCCTGGGTGCAGGATCTGACGGTCAGCAGTGATCTGTTCCATTACAGCGAGAAGATCAGCCAGCAGGCCAGGTATGCCGCTGCGGCTGCAGGGGTGCTCGGCATCCCGATCGGCACGATCTGCATCGCCCAACCGCAGGAAGATGCACGGGCAGCCAGCGGTCAGCTGCCAGAAGGTGAATCGAAGGTGATGTACCGCGGCCGCGCGGCTTACAAACTGGCAGGTAAAACCACGCTGCTCCCCTGGGATCAATTCCATACCTGTCCCTACGAAGATTTGAGCGAGCCGGGTCGAGTGCATGTAGACCCCCTGGGCAACCTGCATGTCTGCCAGGGCATCTCAATTGGCAATCTTTACCAGAAGCGGCTGAAGGAGATTTGTTCGGCTTATGATCCGCAAGCAAATCCGGTTACCGGCCCGCTCCTGGATGAAGGCCCGGCTGGGCTGGTGCGGCGCTACAAACTGCCGCACGCGGATGGCTACGCTGACGCCTGCCATCTGTGCTACTCTGCCAGGCTGGTGTTGCGCTCGCGTTTCCCGGAGGTACTGACCCCAGACCAGATGTATGGGATCTATACGCAATGATTCTCTACACCGAATCCACATTCATTGGCATTGACCCAACCGCCGGGCAGAAGCCCTTTGTGTATGCGGCTCTGAACGCCGACCTGCGCCTGCTGGCACTCGGGCGAGGGGAAATGAATGACGTGCTGGCTTTCGTTGCTGGACAGCGCCAGGCATTGGTCGCCGTGTGTGCCCCCCGCCGGCCAAACCAGGGTGTAATGGAAGACAGCGCAATCCGCGCACAGTTCTCCCCGCCTCCCCGCCCCGGGCGCTGGACCGGCTTCCGTATGGCGGAATATCAGCTGCGCCAGCACAATATCAGCTCACCGCGCACCCCGCCCGATGAGGAAGATTGCCCAAACTGGATGCGCTCCGGCTTCGCTCTCTACCGGCGCCTGGAAGGATTGGGCTACTCCACATATCCACAAGATAGTGCCAGCCACATGACCATCGAGGTCTACCCACATGCCTGTTACACCGTCCTGCTTGGGCAGACTCCATACCCAAAATACACCCTGGAAGGCCGTCTCCAGCGCCAGCTCGCCCTCCACGAGAGCAAGGTTAACCTTCCAGACCCCATGCGCCTGTTCGAGGAGATCACCCGCCATCGCCTGCTGAAAGGTATATTGCCGCTGGACGAACTGTACTCACCCGGGGAGCTAGATGCACTGGCAGCCGCGTACACAGCTTGCCTGGCGGCTACTGCTCCGCAGCAAGTCTGCGCGCTGGGACATCCCGAAGAGGGCCAGATTTACCTGCCGGTTGCAGATCTGAAGCCGCGTTACTAAGCGCTTTGTTTAGCGTTTTTGTTTGTGGTATTCTCCGCTTAGAATTGAGACCCTATGCCCAATCACAGAGTCAAGATGATCCTCAATCCCAATGCCGATCTGGGACGTGCCTGGCGCCAGGCGGCTGACCTACGCCCCGTCGTCGATCAGTACGGCGGAGCAGATTGGGCCGGCACGGTTTACCCTTCCCACGCGGCAGAGCTGGCGCGCCAGGCTGCCGAAGAGGGCTACGAGCTGGTGATCTCGGTCGGCGGCGACGGTACAATCCATGAAGTGATCAACGGGTTGATGCAGCTTCCCGCTGAAAAGCGCCCTCGCCTTGGAGTTGTACCGATGGGATCCGGAAACGATTTCGCTCATGCCCTTGGCATGGACCCACGTCCACCATATGCCCTGCGCCAGATTTTTACCGGGCAGCCGCGGCGCATCGATGTCGGTCGCCTTGAGGATGGCAGCGGGCGGGTGGAATACTGGGATAACGCCCTGGGCATCGGTTTCGACGCTACCGTGACCATCCGGTCCCGCCGTTTCACTTACGTGCGCGGCTTCCTGGTCTATCTAACCGCCGTGCTGCAAACCATCGCCCTCAACCACGATGCCACACGCATGCAGATTACCACCGACCAGGAGACCTGGACAGATGAGTTGCTCATGCTGGTGGTTGCCAACGGCAGCCGGGAGGGCGGCGGGTTCAAGGTCTCCCCACAGGCCCAACCAGACGATGGCATCTATGATTACGTCTGTATCGGGCGCGTCTCGCGGCTGATGATGTTGCGCCTGCTCCCGGAAGTGATGAAAGGCACGCACGGACGATTTCCTCAAGTGCGTATGGGGAAGCTCAAGCACATGGAGCTGCGCGCCGACTCCCCGCTTAACATCCACATCGATGGCGAGATCTTCGCCGGATTCGGCATGGACGTGCGCCAGCTCACACTGGAAATCATTCCTGGAGCCCTGGAATTCATATCCTGATCGCCCTAACTCTCTGACGGCCCGCGTAAACGGTACCCATTCTATAACTTACTGACAGATTATCCATGCACAACTTGTCTCAGAGCCTGCAAAACCAGGACTTCCGCCACCTCCAGATCATCGCTGAATTATGGGGGGTGGAGCTGGAAGAGTCCGACACGCGACAAGCACTCGAAAGCCTGGTGCCGGTATTGTTGGAGCCGCAGCGGTTGAATGAGATGCTCGCCAGCCTGCCTGAAGAGGCTCGCATCGCACTGGATGACTTGCTTGTAAACGGCTGTAAGCTGCCCTGGTCGCTCTTCACCCGCCGACATGGTGAGGTACGCGAGATGGGTTCAGGACGGCGTGACCGCGAGCGACCGCACCTGAACCCCGTGTCGGCTGCCGAGGCGCTGTGGTACCGGGCGCTTGTCGCCCGGGCATTTTTCGACAGCCCGGACGGTCCCCAGGAGCATGCCTACATTCCAGTTGACCTGCAGGAACTGCTACCCCAACCGGCAGCCAGCGGCGGCGCTTTATTAGGTCGCCCGGCGATCCCGGTTGAGTACGCTGCTATCAGTCTCGCCAGCGACCGCATCCTGGATCACACCTGTACGCTGCTGGCAGCATTACGCCTGGATTTTTCTCCCGCCGCGATCGACAGCCTCTCGAATGCGTGGCAGCCGTCCGGGATGGTCAATCCCTATCCCCTGTCGGCCCAGGCGCTGGAAGGTTTTCTAGAAGCGGCGGGATTGCTAGACCAGAACAACCATCCCAATCCTGAGACAACGCGCTATTTCCTCGAGCAGCCGCGCTCCAAAGCCCTGGCGCAGCTTACTCGCGCCTGGATGCACAGCCAATCTTTCAATGAGCTGCGCCTGCTGCCCGGGCTGGTTCTGGAAGGCGAATGGCAAAACGACCCCCTCAAGGCGCGCTATGCTGTGCTGGACTACCTCTCCCAGATCCCTGCCGGCAAATGGTGGAGCTTGAATGCTTTTATCGATGCCATCCACCAAGCGCACCCGGATTTCCAGCGACCAGCCGGGGACTATGATTCGTGGTATATCCGCGACCAGCAAACCGGCGATTCCCTGCGGGGTTTCGAGCACTGGGATGCAGTCGATGGAGCGCTGATCCGCTTCACGATCCTCGGTCCACTGCGCTGGTTAGGGGTGATCGAGCTAGCTGCACCGGCTGCCGACACGCTCCCAGGGGCTTTCCGATTCTCGCCTTGGGCAGAGGCGCTGCTGAACGGCGCACCGCCAGATGGCCTGGCAGATGAGGAAGATACGTTCCTGATTAGCTCGGATGCGCGCGTGCGGGTGCCGCGCCTGGTGCCGCGCACTGCCCGCTACCAGCTCGCTCGCTTCAGCGAATGGGAACGTGAGAGCGAAGACGCCTACTTGTATCGCCTGACCCCGCTCTCGCTCGAGCGCGCCCGGGGGCAAGGTCTGCGCGTCATCCACCTGCTGACCCTGCTGCGCCGCTATGCCCTGGCTGTACCACCCAGCCTGTCAAAGGCCCTGGAGCGCTGGCAGGATATGGGCAGCGAGGCCCGCCTGGAGCGCGCCACAATTCTGCACCTGAAATCCCCGGAGATGCTGCAGAACCTGCGCGCCTCGCGCGCCGCCCGCTTTCTGGGCGATCCGCTGGGGCCTACAACCGTGATCGTCAGGCCGGGGGCGGCCGAGAAGGTGATGGCAGCTCTGGCTGAGTTGGGCATCCTAGGAGAATCTGCGCTCGAAGAAGAATAGCCCTGCAGAGGGCTAAATATCTCCTCCCCCTTCTTAAATAAATACGCCGGAGTAATCCAATCCCAGCAGTTCTGCTGGGCTGCCTGGTCTGTGAAGCTGAATTCTCCAGCTTTTCCTAGTTATATTACTAGAACCGTACCAGGTAATTCTCGGGATTACTCCGGCCTATTCGGTTGTGTTAGCAGTAGTGTATCATTTCACATTCGACCATTTCATCTGTTATTTGTCACCTGTCGGGCGTGACATTTGTTATCCCTCACGTGGCACCTGGCTGCTTACCCGCCCATCTGCTTGACGCGTGGGAGTGGCCAGGAAAACTTGCTCACTCCTTGATCCCAAGAGATCCACTGAGGCAGCGATGTCGCCATCAGGACCAGCCGGTATTGCGTTGGGGGTGCTATGAGTACAGCCGATGCTTTCTTAATAAATTCTCATCCATATTGACAAGCGCATTAAATTTCTATATACTAATGTTACCGGTCACGTGACCGGTAACATACCTCTACTTAACTGCCTCAAGTCTCAGCCGTTGGCTAATCGTTCTCGCCCCACCATTCGAGAAGTCGCTGCCAGAGCTGGCGTATCCCACCAGACTGTTTCGCGCGTCATCAACAACAGCGAACGCGTCAATCCCGAAACCCGACAGCGAGTGGAAGCTGCTATCGCCGAGATGGGCTACCAACCGAACGCCATCGCCCGCTCGATGGCGAACGGCCGCACCCACACCCTGGCCTGTGTCTCCCCCAATTTGACTGATTTCACGTTCGCCAGCATTATCGAAGGGGCCGAATTGGAAGCTCGCCAGCATGGCTACTTCCTGCTGACTGCCTCAGCCCCAGAGGAGGACGGATTCCGGAATTTGATGGAGCAGCTGCTCGCCAGCCAAAGGGCAGAAGGGCTGCTGGTTGTCACACCCTACATCCGCCCCCATCATACCCAACTGCCGCGCTATGTCCCAACCATATTTGTCGCCGCTGATCCCTGTCTTTCGGGCGTTGCGTCTGTCACCCTGGATGAAGTGGCAGCTGGATCGATGGCAACCCAACACTTAATTGATTTGGGCCATCGACTTATTGCCCATATCACTGGTCCAATCCAGGAGGATTGTAGCCGCAATCGCCAGAAAGGCTACCAAAACGCCATGCAATCGGCGGGTTTGGATCTGGATCCCGAGCTGACCCAGGAGGGCGACTGGAGTGCTACTTCTGGTTACCGGACCGTCCAGCACTGGCTAGCGAGAGGCGCCCAGTTCAGCGCCATCTTTGCCCAAAACGACCGCATGGCGATCGGCGCAATTCATGCTTTGCGGGAGGCTGGCAAAAAGGTCCCACAGGAGTTATCTGTCATCGGCTTCGACGACATGCCCAATGCGTCTTATTTTGACCCACCCCTGACTACCATCCGGCAGGATACTTTTAGCATGGGCAGCAAAGCCGCGAGGTTGCTTATCCAATCCATCGAAACACCGGACAAAATTCACCGCTCGATCCGTCTCCATGCAGAGCTGTTGGTTCGCCAGTCAACCGCGCAGGTGCCTCTATAGCACATTAAGGAGGTGGTAGACACATATAAAGTCACTTTTCAAGCCAAGAAAATCCAATCAATCCACGATTCCCTATCAAGAAACAGGAGGGACCCCTTCATGTACCATAAAAACTTGTGGAAACTGTTCAGCCTGGTGCTCATCGTTGCCTTCTTACTGACTGCCTGCGGGCAGCGGTCCCCCACCGAGACACCCGTAGAAACCGCAGCACCAGCAGCAACCGAAGCCCCTGCCATGACCGAAGCTCCTGCCCCCAGTGGTGAGGAGGTCAGTTTACGTTGGCGGACGCGGCCGGACAACCAGGCCGAGATCGACGTATACCAGAGGGCCAGCGATACGATCGACGCCAAGCTGGAGAATATTAGCCTGGTTTATGAGCCAGGTGGCAGCGAAACTTCCAGCTACCAGGACGTGCTCAAGACCGAGATCGCAGCCGGCACCGCCCCAGACGTTTTCTGGATCCCGGGCACCGATGTGGCTGAATTCGCCACCCGCGGTCTGATCCTCAACGCCTCCGACCTGGCTGCCGCTACTTCGGACTTCAGCGTCGACAACTTCTACCCAGGTCCCATGTTCCACCTCACCTTCAACCCCGAGAGCAGCCAGTCCGGAGCAGACAGCGGCGCTCTGTGGGGCCTGCCTCGCGACGTCTCCACCTTCGTGCTCTACCTCAACCTCGACCTGATCAACGAAGCGGGTGCTTCTGACCCGCGCGAGCTCGCCAAAGAAGGCCAGTGGACCTGGGACGCCTTCCTCGACGTAGCCCAGAAGGTCCGCGCCCTCGGCAGCGACATCTACGGCTACGGCGCCAATGCCTGGTGGGGCCCCTATGGTGTCTGGCTCAACTCCGCTGGCGGCGGCTTCTTCAACGAAGACCGCACCGCCTGCGCCCTCGACACCCCTGAGTCCCTCGCCGGCCTCGAGTTCGAGCGCAGCCTCTACCAGGACTACGACGTCGCGGTCCCCTACGGTGAAGACAGCGAGCCGCCCTTCATGGCGGGCCGCGTCGGCATGTTCCAGAACGGTCGCTGGGCCACCCCAGGCGCCCGCTCCAATGCCAACTTCACCTGGGACGTCGTCGAGCTCCCCACCGGCCCCGCCGGCATGGGCAACTGGCTCTTCTGGGGCGCTTATGTCATCAACGCCAACACCCAGCACCCCGAAGAATCCTGGCAGCTCGTCCAGGAACTCACCTCCGCCGAGGTCCAGGGCACGATCTCCGAGCTGGGCACCAACATCCCCAGCCGCGTCTCCCAAGAAGCCCTGGATAAGTTCCTCACCTTCACTCCCCCTGACAACAACCAGGCCTTCCTCAACGGCCTCGCCAACGACCCCTTCGCTGAAGGCCCCCTGTGGGCCGGCTCCTGGCCTGAGTACGACGCTGTCATGGGGCCCGCCGTCGCTGCTGTCCTCACCGGCGACCGGTCCGTCGATGACTTCGCTACCAGCATCTGCGACGAAGCCAACAAAGCCTTTACTAACCCGCCAGTTACTCAGCCATCTGCCCCCAGTGGTGAGGAGGTCAGTTTACGTTGGCGGACGCGGCCGGACAACCAGGCCGAGATCGACGTATACCAGAGGGCCAGCGATACGATCGACGCCAAGCTGGAGAATATTAGCCTGGTTTATGAGCCAGGTGGCAGCGAAACTTCCAGCTACCAGGACGTGCTCAAGACCGAGATCGCAGCCGGCACCGCCCCAGACGTTTTCTGGATCCCGGGCACCGATGTGGCTGAATTCGCCACCCGCGGTCTGATCCTCAACGCCTCCGACCTGGCTGCCGCTACTTCGGACTTCAGCGTCGACAACTTCTACCCAGGTCCCATGTTCCACCTCACCTTCAACCCCGAGAGCAGCCAGTCCGGAGCAGACAGCGGCGCTCTGTGGGGCCTGCCTCGCGACGTCTCCACCTTCGTGCTCTACCTCAACCTCGACCTGATCAACGAAGCGGGTGCTTCTGACCCGCGCGAGCTCGCCAAAGAAGGCCAGTGGACCTGGGACGCCTTCCTCGACGTAGCCCAGAAGGTCCGCGCCCTCGGCAGCGACATCTACGGCTACGGCGCCAATGCCTGGTGGGGCCCCTATGGTGTCTGGCTCAACTCCGCTGGCGGCGGCTTCTTCAACGAAGACCGCACCGCCTGCGCCCTCGACACCCCTGAGTCCCTCGCCGGCCTCGAGTTCGAGCGCAGCCTCTACCAGGACTACGACGTCGCGGTCCCCTACGGTGAAGACAGCGAGCCGCCCTTCATGGCGGGCCGCGTCGGCATGTTCCAGAACGGTCGCTGGGCCACCCCAGGCGCCCGCTCCAATGCCAACTTCACCTGGGACGTCGTCGAGCTCCCCACCGGCCCCGCCGGCATGGGCAACTGGCTCTTCTGGGGCGCTTATGTCATCAACGCCAACACCCAGCACCCCGAAGAATCCTGGCAGCTCGTCCAGGAACTCACCTCCGCCGAGGTCCAGGGCACGATCTCCGAGCTGGGCACCAACATCCCCAGCCGCGTCTCCCAAGAAGCCCTGGATAAGTTCCTCACCTTCACTCCCCCTGACAACAACCAGGCCTTCCTCAACGGCCTCGCCAACGACCCCTTCGCTGAAGGCCCCCTGTGGGCCGGCTCCTGGCCTGAGTACGACGCTGTCATGGGGCCCGCCGTCGCTGCTGTCCTCACCGGCGACCGGTCCGTCGATGACTTCGCTACCAGCATCTGCGACGAAGCCAACAAAGCCTTTAACAAGTAAATTTTGGCTTTGATGGGAATTGAGTTAACGCACCGGGCGGGTGAGCATTCACAAATTCTTGCCCGCCCGGCGCTTACTACCAGCAGGTACTATCCATCTGATATTGATATCAGTCCTTCAATCCAGATTTAACTGTGCATCTACCCACCCCGGAGGGCATGATGAGAGCAAGTACCCAAAAGCCATCCACATCCGCAACCGATCATAATCCTGGAATATGGCTGAATGTGCTCGCCGCCTGGCATACGCTGCTGGCATTTGGCTGCCTGGTAGGTGCTGTTTGGCTATGGCAGCGCAATTCGCCTGAAGCATCCTGGCTTCAGTGGTTGTTTCTCATCGCCCTGGTGATTGCTGCAACAGCCAGCGCCATCAGCGTGCCGCTGATCCTGCGCCGCGACCACCGTGGGCGCATCCTGTCGCTCACCATCGACTACCTGGGATTCTTGTTCTGCATGTTGGTATCTATGCACGTACTTGGAATTTTCACAGGTATCGACTCACTGGCAGGCACCTTCGGGCGTGGCATTATATATCTTGCCGGAGTATTCGCCGGTTACCTCATCAATACGATAGGCGACCGCTATGAAAACTACCCTCGGCGGGAGCAGTTCTTCCGCCGCCTGGGGAAAGCCGTCATGGCGATCTTCGGGTTACTCTTCTTGTTTGCTGTGGGGATTGTGCCCGGGATTATTTCGCTAATCTCGCGCTTCAACTCCCCTCTCCCATTTGCTTTGACTGCTGGTATGCTGCTTTTTGGGCTGATGATTTGGGCCATGTGGCGGCAGTCAAGCGCACAGGCGATGGGCGCTAAAAATATACATGAAGAAATCCTCAATGGATATCTGTTTTTATCCCCCAACCTGCTTGGCTTCCTGTTTTTCTTTGCTGGACCTTTGCTCTTCTCGCTTTATGTCAGCTTCACAGATTGGGACGCATTTGGCTCAAAGAATTGGATTGGCCTGACGAACTATGCCAAGATTATTAACTTGGATATCGCCACACTGGACTCTCTCGACCAGCGTGCATCAGAAGCGCTGGATGTATCTATCTACGATGAACTGACGCGCTTCAGCCTGATTGGCAAACATATTATTATTGGGGCAGAGGACAAACTGTTCTGGCTTGCGCTGCGAAACACATTTGTGTTCAGCTTATTGGCAGTGCCGCTGAGTGTCATTCCGGCCTTGTTACTGGCGAATCTATTGAACACTAAGCTGCTGGGGATGAAATTTTATCGAGCTATCTATTTCCTCCCCAGCATTGCGGCTGTGGTCGGTGTGGCTCTGATCTGGCAGTGGCTGTACAACGCCGCAGTAGGATATATCAACTATGGAATCACCAGCACGATTAACTTTTTAAATTCGGTATTGGGGGTCGCGATTATCGACCCTCAAATACGCTGGTTATCGGACACCAGCACCGCTCTTCTGGCAGTTGTGATCATGTCCGCCTGGCAATGGGTCGGCTTCAACACCGTTTTATTCCTGGCTGGACTGCAAAGCATTCCTGGCGAACTTTATGAAGCCGCCATTGTAGATGGAGCCGGGCGTTTGGCAAAATTCTGGAACATAACCATCCCATTGCTGGCGCCAACCACTTTCTTCGTCGTTACCACCACAATTATCCAGGCTTTGCAGCTTTTCGAGCAAGTCTATGTGCTGATCCCAACCGAGCCGCCGGGCGGTCCCAACAATGCCACATTGTCATTGGTTCTTTACCTTTATCAAAAAGGATTCCAGCGCTTCGATCAGGGTTATGCGTCAGCGGTTGCCTGGGTCTTATTTGTGGTCATCTTCAGCGTAACCCTTTTCCAGTTCCTGCGCCAGCGATCGGGCCAGGGCGCTTACAGCGCTTGATTTCGTACGGAGGTGAGCCATGCGATCTTATCGTCTGAGCACATTCATAGCCAACGCTCTGGTGTATATCATCCTGACTCTGGTTGCTCTGCTCATGCTCTTCCCTTTCATATACATGTTCTCGACCTCCTTCAAATTCCAGAAGGATACCTTTCGTTATCCACCGCGCCTGATACCCATGCAGGGCATTACCACTCAGGTAGAGGGCTTTGAAGAGCCGCTGCCGCTTTATTACGTGGAGTACAACGGCGTAGAACGCCAATTTGCCCTCGCCGAAAGTGGGGTCAAGATTGGGATTTATGCCGCAGCCGATAATCCGGAGGAGACCTACGAGGTACCTTTGACTCAGGTCAAGCCAACCGGCGGCGCAACCAACCAGGCAACTGTACTAGTTAACGAAAAAGAAGAAAAACTATTTGACGTTGAAGTCGATGGGCAGATCATCCCTATGATCAAGGTGGGTCAGACTGCCCTGGGGAAATTTATTAACCCCCAGGATCCTTCTGTATCGGTGCTGCAAAACGTCCGCCTGAGCCAGCCGGTAGAAGAGCCAGCCAGCCGACCGGAAAACTATCGAGAAGTGACTGAGCTTCAGGGACTCGACCGCAGCCTCACCAATACCGCCCTGGTCACCCTCATGGTGGTGATCGGCCAGTTGGTGACGTCTGTGATCGGCGGTTACGCCCTGGCGCGCCTGCGCTTCCCAGGCCGTGACCAGATATTTGTTATCTATCTGGGCACCATCATGATCCCATTCGTCGTGTTGATCACCCCGCTGTACCAGTTGATGGTAATGATCGGCTGGGTGGATAAGCTGGCGGCGCTGATTATCCCCTGGATTTTCACTGCATACGGCACTTTCCTAATGCGCCAGTTCTTCATCTCGTTTCCGAAAGAGATTGAAGAAGCCGCGCTGATCGACGGGGCTTCACGCCTACAAATCCTGGTGCGTATACTCCTGCCCGCTAGCGTTCCAGCCCTGGCTGCTCTGGCGACCTTTACGTTTTTATACGCCTGGAACAGCTTCTTCTGGCCGCTAGTCATCATTAACACAGGCAACCGCGCCAACCACGTATTAACGCTCTCTTTGAGCATCTTGCGCGGCCGCGCCAGCGACAATGCCAACCTGGTCATGGCGGGCGCAGCGATCGCCATCCTGCCGCCAATGATCATCTACATCCTGGCTCAGCGTTTCTTTGTAGAGAGTGCTGCCAGCAGCGGTGTGAAGGGGTAAAATCAGTCACCCTAAAAACACAGCGGAGAAGTCTAATGCAAATGAAAGATGGTCGCTTTGTCGTCTATGGAAATGAGATCAGCCCCTCGCAGTCGAGCAAAACGATCAAATGGCAGCAGAAGTTTGCCAGGATGTTTAACTATGACCCCAACGAGGTATATACCCTCAGCCTGCAAGACAACCCGTATCTGGGCCCGATCTTTGGATTGAAGGATATCGTCCGGGGCGATCAAGGGGATCCTATCGACCGTGAAAACGCGGTCATCTGCAGCACGATCCGCATGGGATTTGGGCACTATCGCATTGCCATGGCAGGCGTATCCTGCGCCAGGGCGATGGGATTCCAGCCCTATTGGCTGGACCTCCTGGCGATACCGGGCATTACCACCGATGTGATCAATCGCTGCAATACCAATTACAGCTACTTTTCGCGCCTGTCCCAGAAGAGCCGGTTGTTCAATAAATATGTTTGGGAGGCAGTAACAACGGGCGAACCGACACTGCCCATCCTGTCCGCGTTTCTGAATACTAAGATCGAGGCCTGGCCGTGGAGGTTCCTGAAGACCAACGTCAAAGACTATAAGATGAGCGAGCTGTTCAGGAACCTGTTCCAGGCACTGCCCTCAGATGTGCCCATCCTCACCTCGCATATGTGGATCTGCATGGGAGCAGTGGCAGGCGGCATGACAAATGTGGTCGATATGATGTTCGACAATTGGCCAATGGCTTTCCAACTGACTGAAGGCGCAAAACATGCTGTTCAATCGCCCTCCGGCTATTACGGTTTCAGGACGATGAAGGGCTTTGACGAGAACAACCGGATTTTAAAGCCTCTCCCGAAGGAGGCCATCAGCTACGCCGGTCACCATGTCGATCACGAGCTGGTCGAGAACATTGAAATCGACTGCCAGGCACGCCTGGAGCGGATGAAGAAGGACGAGCCGAGGCGATTTCTGGTTACGATGGGGGGCGCCGGCGCTCAACGGGAATTGTTCAAGGCAATCATCGAACACTGCATCCCTTTGATAAAAAATGATAAAGCCGCCCTGTTCGTTAATTTAGGAGACCACAAAACCAATTGGGACTGGCTGAAAGGCGAATTAACCCAACACCAGGACCTGATACGGACACACTTCACCTGGGAAGATACGCAGGCTTTTGCCGATACCATCCGCACCCAACCCACCAGGGGACTGCACGTCTTCTTGTATGACAATACCTTCCATGCAGTATACGCCACGAACTACTTGATGCGGGTAGTGGATGTCCTGATCACCAAGCCCAGCGAGCTGGCATTTTACCCGGTGCCAAAGATTTTCAACGAGCGCGTCGGTGGGCATGAGATGTGGGGCGCCATCCGGGGTGCCGAGCTGGGCGATGGGACCGTTGAGGCCCGGTCAATTCCCCAGACGCTCCAGGCAATTGATATCTTAACCGATGACACCGATCTATTGGAGATGTTCTGCAGCTGTATCGTCAAGAACAAGAGCATCGGCATATATGATGGCGGCTACAAATGTGTGGAAATGGCTACCGGAAAGAAGTTCGTTAGAAAGCCACAGCCGCCTGAGTAACCAGCGTCGAGCCGGTTTCGAATCCATCTCTTTAGCTTATAATTATCCAGCTATGTCACCCACACCGCTCCTGGATATCCCCCACCGCCGCTTCAATCCCCTGACCGGGGAATGGGTGCTGGTCTCTCCGCACCGGGCAAAACGCCCCTGGTTGGGACAGGTTGAGAAAGTACCTCCCGAGAACCTGCCTGCATATGATCCGGGCTGCTACCTTTGCCCAGGGAACAAGCGCGCTGCCGGGCGCCGCAACCCACCGTACACAGGCACGTATGTGTTCGACAATGACTTTCCCGCCTTGCTACGCCCAGATGAGGCTGGTAGTGTTGGCGCGGCCGATCAGTCCACCGGAGCTTCCACACTCTTCCGTGCTCTGCCTGAGACGGGTATCTGCCGTGTGGTGTGCTTCTCGCCACGCCATAACCTCACCCTTCCGGAATTGTCCCCGGAGGAGGTCAGCGCCATTATTCACACCTGGACCGAGCAGACTGCTGAGCTGGGGAGCCTGGATTATATTTCGCACGTGCAGGTGTTCGAAAATAAGGGGGCAATGATGGGATGCTCCAACCCGCATCCCCACAGCCAGATCTGGGCAACCAGCCACGTCCCGAATGAGCCTGCGAAAGAGCTCCGCGCCCAGTCTGACTATCTGCGCGCCAACGGGACCTGCCTGCTGTGTGATTATCTGGCGCAAGAGCAGCGCAGCGGCGAACGCGTGGTTGCCAGCAACCAGCACTTCACCGCCCTGGTGCCTTTTTGGGCAATCTGGCCTTTCGAGCTGCTGCTGATCCCTCACCGGCACATGGCCTCCCTTACCGACCTTTCCGCTGGTGAAGTCACCGCCCTGGCAGATCTCTTGCGGTGCGCAACCACGCGCTACGATAATTTGTTCGAGATCTCTTTCCCCTACTCGATGGGATTCCACCAGGCTCCCACTGACGGGCAGACGTACTCACAGTGCCACCTGCACGTTCATTTCTACCCACCCTTGCTGCGCTCGGCTACCGTGCGCAAATTCATGGTGGGCTTTGAGATGCTAGGCATGCCGCAGCGCGATCTCACCGCCGAGACTGCCGCAGAACGCCTTAGAAACCTGAGCGATACACACTACCGTACTGGATAATTGACGGATGGACCCGATCGAACTATTGGTAACCATGCAGCTCGGCGAGAACCTGATCGCCAGACTGAACGAGCTTGCCCCGCGCGTGAAAGTCAACCTGCAGCCAGCACATAAATCCGAGGATGTACCGGCGGAACTATGGGCACGCGTCGAAGTGCTTTACACCAACCGCATCATTCCTACCCGAGAAGAGGCACCCAGGCTGCGCTGGATCCAGTTCCATTGGGCGGGGATCGACCATGCCCTGGATGCCCCCATCCTCCATCAGCCGGGCATTATGGCAACCTCCCTCAGCGGTGCAGCGGCCTCGCAAATGGCGGAATACGTGGTGATGATGGCGCTGGCCCTTGGGCACCGCGTGCCAGAGATTATTGCCAACCAAAAGCGGAGCGAGTGGCCGCGCGACCGCTGGGAGCGCTATCTGCCTGTTGAGCTGCGCGGCAGCACAGTGGGCATCGTCGGCTACGGCAGCATTGGCCGCCAGATCGCACGCCTGCTCCAACCCTTCGGGGCTGCCGTCCTAGCAACCAAGAAGGACGTTATGAATCCGCGCGACACCGGTTATACCCCTGCAGATATGGGCGACCCGGAAGGCGATCTGGTGACCCGCCTGTACCCGCCAGAAGCGCTGCGCTCGATGATCAAAGATTGCGACTTCGTCGTGGTGACAGTACCAAAGACCCTGCACACCATCGGCATGCTTGGCGCGCAGGAGATCGCGGCTATGAAACCGACCGCCTTCTTGATCGACGTGTCGCGTGGCGGCATCGTCGACCATGCCGCATTAATCCCGGCATTGAAGGATCGCAAGATCGCCGGCGCTGCCCTGGATGTGTACCCAGAGGAGCCGCTGCCAGCCGACAGCCTATTATGGAAACTGCCAAATGTGATCCTTACTCCGCATATCTCTGGCAATACCGTCCATTACAACGAACGAGCTGTTGAGCTCCTGATTGAGAACCTGCAGCGCTATCTGAACGACCTGCCACTGTACAACCTGATTGACCTGGATCGGGGCTATTGAGCGTGTTTGAGCCAGCTCCGTCCCTATCGAATACATCCAGGTCCAATGGGCGTTTCGAGGCGATCCTGTTCGACCTCGGCAGCACATTGATCTATTTCGACGGCAACTGGACAGAGACTCTGCCCGAGAGCAATGCCAAGCTGCTGCGCAGCTTGCAGGCAAGCGGGATAGAGTTGGGGACGATCTTTGTCGATCGTTTTCGCGCTCAGCTCCAGGCTTATTATGCCGACCGTGATACCGATTTCATCGAATACACCACAACTTACGTATTGCGTGATGTTCTGGCTGGTTTCGGATATGACTCTGTTCCTGATCCAGTTATACGGGATGCGCTGGCTGCAATGTTTGCTGTTACCCAACGTTATTGGAAATCTGAGGCCGATACCCATTCGACCTTGGAAATCTTGCGCCAGAGAGGATACCGCTTGGGGCTGATCTCCAACGCAGGCGACGATGCCGACGTGCAAACGCTGCTGGACAGATCTGACCTGAGGCGGTACTTCGATGTCATCCTGACATCGGCTGGCGAAGGTATTCGCAAGCCCAATCCGAAGATTTTCTGGAAGGCTCTGGACTCATTGGGGACCCTGCCTGCCAACGCCGCAATGATCGGCGATAAACTGGGCGCCGATATCCTGGGTGCAAAAAATACCGGCATTTACAGCATCTGGATCACCCGCCGCGCAGACATGCCAGACAACCGCGCCCATATCAAAACGATCCAACCCGATGCAACCATCGCCAGCCTGGGCGAGCTTCCACCGCTGCTCTCCAGGTTGGATCTGCCGAACCATTCATAAAGTATGGGGCTGTCTTCTTTTGGGACAGCCCCATACTATGTGTGGTCAATCGATGTAGCTTAACCCCTGAACTGACGTCCTACGGTTCCAACTGGAAATTGTTGAGAGAAGCCGGACGCTCCTCAAGCCTGACCGTAATTTCTTCGTACTGCCCATCTCGAACGACCTGCAAGGTCACTTCGTCTCCTGGTTTAGTGTTCAAGGAAATATAAACCAGCAGATCATCGAACGAGCTCACCGGCTGGGAATTGATGCCAACGATCACGTCGCCGCCTATGCTGACCTGGCGACCGCGGACAGTGACCTGATTATCGGCTCCACGGATGCCGGCTTCATCTGAAGGTCCACCTGAAACGGCGGCCGCGATATAGGCGCCTTTCTCGACAGGTAAATCCATCGCTTCCACCAGTAAAGCCGTCACATCACCGCCCTGCACGCCCAACCAGGCCCAGGCATGTTCGCCATCTTGAATCAGATCCGGGACCACGGCCTTGACGATGCTCACCGGGATAGCAAATCCCACACCCAGATTGCTGTTGCTGAGACCGTTGGTCTCGATCTGGGCATTCACTCCGACCACTTCTCCATTCAGGTTGAGCAAAGGCCCGCCAGAATTGCCCGGATTAATGGCAGCATCCGTCTGGATCGATTGGGGGATCGAGAAGGACGTCAGAGCTGGGATCGTGCGACCCAGGGCGCTGATGATGCCGCGGGTGAGTGTGCCTGATAGGCCAAACGGATTACCAATCGCGATCACCGTCTGCCCAACAGACAGATCCTCCATATCGCCCAGGGGTAGGGGTCCGACCCCTGCAGGCAGATCATCAACACGCACAACCGCCAGATCACTGTTCAAATCTTCTCCAACGATCTCAGCCGAGCGAGTGGTGCCATCTGCAAAAGTCACCTCTACCTCGCTGGCGCCTTGGACTACATGTGCGTTGGTAATGATATTCCCTTGACCATCATAGACAAATCCAGACCCCTGGCTGGCAGCTTCGACCTGACTGTTTTGTTCGGTGTATATGGTGATGTTAACCACAGACGGATTAACCCGGGTGTATAAATCGACCAGCAAGGTGTCATCGCTCGTGATCTCATAAACGACTGGGTTATCTGCCTGGCTCTGCTCTGCCGGTACAAAGACCTCCACAGTTTTTACGATCTGCGGTAACTTCTCAGCGGGAATCTCGACATTTGCTCCTGGTCCCAGTGATTGGCAAGCAAGCGCCATCACGGGCACGATGAGCATCCATAGGACAAGCTTTTTTGCCCTGGATTGCTTATTTTTTAACATCGGAATTAATTCTCCTTTGATTAATTG
>CAZGIX010000058.1:0-24329 GCA_964525785.1 uncultured Anaerolineaceae bacterium | reverse complement strand
CCAAGATCACCGAGATCTATGAGGGCACCAGCGAGATCCAGCGCCTGGTGATCTCACGCATGGAGAGCGGGCTGCGGTAAGAGTACATGAGCCTGAATGAGCCGCAGCCGGTTGACGCTGACTCTCCACTGCCAGATGGGGAACCTGAAAGACCACCCGGCGCCGGGGAGCGCGTGCGCCTGACCTTCGATCTGCCCTCCGGGGAGCACATCCGCATCACCATCGAAACAGTCGACGGCGCCGGCGAGATGGATGCCACGCCCGTGGGTGTGGTCACCATCGATCCAATGGGCGAGGTGACCGGCTCGCCGGAGATCGGGCAGGTGACCGTCGAGCGGGAAACACCTGTGCTGTCTGTCCAGGCTGCAGCCCCGACAGTAACCGCACAGCCGCGCTGGCGGGCCGCCTGGCGCAGGGCAGCCATATGGCTGCCGGTGGCCCTTTTTGGACTGGCTGTACTGGTATATTTCTCCGTGCGCGTCATCGGCCTGACCCGCTTCCCGATCTATTTCTTCACCGATGAAGCCGTGCAGACCATGCTGGCGGCTGACCTGGTGCGGGATAACTTCCACAGCGGGGATGGCGACGTACTGCCCACCTTCTTCAAGAACGGTAACTACTACAACCTGGGCACCAGCGTCTATCTGCAGCTGCTGCCCTACCTGCTCTTCGGCAAGTCAGCCTTCCTCACCCGCCTGGTATCGGTGCTTGTCTCGCTGCTGGCGGCGCTCTCGGTCGGGCTGATGCTGCGCGATTATTTCCGCATCTCCTACTGGTGGTGCGGCACGCTGCTGCTTTCCATCGCCCCGGCCTGGTTCCTGCACTCGCGCACCGCCTTCGAGACGGCTGTCTTCGTCTCGCTGTATGCCGGCATGCTGTACGCCTACCTGGGCTACCGGCTGCGCTCGCCGCGCTGGCTGTATCCCACCTTGATCCTGGCCGCCCTGGCATTTTACGCCTACAGCCCGGGACAGGTGGTGGTGGCGGCGACCGGGCTGCTGCTGCTGGTGTTGGATGCCCCCCACCACTGGCGTAACCGGCGCTACGTGCTGCGCGGCCTGCTGCTGGGTCTGCTGCTGACGGTGCCTTACCTGCGCTTCCGGGTCGAGCACCCCGAGGCAGCCCTGGATCACCTGCGCCTGCTGAACTCTTACTGGCTGCAGCCGCTCCCGTTGGGGGAGAAGCTCTCGCGCTTTACGTCCGAGTATCTCTACGGTCTCAGCCCGAGCTACTGGTTCATCCCCAACCAGCGTGACCTGCCGCGCCACCTGATGAAGGGCTACGGGCACCTGCTGCGCCTGACCCTGCCGTTTGCGGTCACCGGGCTGATCCTGACCCTGCGCGGCCTGCGCCAGCCGCAGTACCGCCTGCTGCTGGTCAGCTTGTTGGTCGGACCGCTGGGTAGCGCCCTGGTGGGCATCGGCATCACGCGTGTGCTGGTAATGGTCATCCCTGCTTCGCTGCTCACCGCCCTGGGCATCGCCTGGGTCATGGACTGGCTGGAGCGCCCGGCGGACCGGCTGCGCGAGTGGCGGGTGGAATCGGTCCCAGCCTGGCTGGAGCGTTGGAAGCTGCCGCAGCCGGTATTATCTTTGGGGTTGTTTGCCATCCTGCTGGGGGCCAATATCGGCATGCTGACCGACGCCCTGCGCAACGGGCCGACCTGGTACCGCGACTACGGTCTGGGCGGGATGCAGTACGGCGCCGTGCAGGCCTTCGGCGAAGTGCAGAGGCTGCTTGAGCAGCAGCCCGAGATGCGCATCATCTTCTCGCCCACCTGGGCCAACGGCACCGACGTGCTGGCGCGCTTCTTCCTGGGCGATCCGCTGCCGGTCGAGATCGGCAGCATCCAGGGGCACATGGACCGCCGCATGTCCCTGGACGAGCATACATTGTTTATAACCACCCCGGATGAATACGCCCAAATAGCCGAGAGCGGCAAGTTCACCGATATCCGCCTGGAGCGCACCTTGCCCTACCCAGATGGCACGCCCGGATTTCACTTCGTGCGCCTGCGCTACGTGGACGATATCGACCAGATCTTCGCCGCCGAGCAGGCCCAGCGCCGCCAGCTCCAGGAGGAAACCGTGCAGATCGGCGGGCAGGATGTGCGTGTGCGCTACCCGGTGCTGGACATCGGCTCCATCAACCTGCTCTTCGACGGCGACCCATACAGCATGCTGCGCACGCTGGAGGCCAACCCCCTGGTGATCGAGCTGGATTTCCCTGCCCCGCGCGAGATCAACGGTTTTTCGATTCTCATCGGCAGCGCCAACACCCAGATCTCCGCCCTGGCGACATCCACGCAGGGCACTCCGCCCGCCGAGTTCACCAAACTGTTCCGCGGCTCGGTGGATGAACCGGGGACGCGCCTGGATTTCGGCGCCGCGTTCCAGGTCCAATCCTTGCGCATCGAAGTGCTGGACATGAACCAGGACGAACCTGCCCACGTGCATGTCTGGGAGATCACGCTGCACGCGCCGTAAACCTCCTGCATTCATATTTGAATAATACTGCTGCCCCTTCTGATGTTGAGACAATAGTTCGGACAATGTCTTTCCAGGCGGTCATTGCGAGCGGTTTTTGCGAAGCAATCGCTCAATGTCGGAGATTGCCACGCCGCAAGAAGAACACTTGCGGCTCGCAATGACGGTCATTTACTAAAGATGTACGAACTTTCGTCCGAAGGTTAGGCCCCTTGGATTGACCTGCCGGCAGATCGGGTGTATATATGAGCGGAGTGCATCCACCGACGAGGGAGACCTGACACATGAAAGCCATCCTCATCCACCATCATGGTGGTCCAGAAGTCCTGGAATATGCAGATTTTCCCACTCCCGGGCCCGGACCAGGGGAGGTGTTGGTGCGCTTGGAAGCTGCAGCCCTCAACCGCCTGGACCTGTGGGTGCGGGAGGGCTGGCCCGGCCTCAAAGTGGCTTACCCGCACATCACCGGCGCCGACGGAGCAGGCGAGATCGCCGCGCTGGGAGAGGGGGTGAGCGGAATGTCCGTGGGGCGGCGCGTGGTGATCAACTCCAACCTGAGCTGCGGGGAGTGCGAATTCTGCATCGCCGGGCAGGACAACCGCTGTGTGAAGTGGGAGCTGCTGGGTGAGACCCGCCGCGGCACCTACGCCGAGTACGTGGTCATACCCGCCCGGAACGCTTACCCGATGCCGGAGGGTTTCGATGCCGGGCAGGCGGCTGCGGCTGCCCTGGCTTTCCATACCGCCTGGCATTCGCTGGTCACCCGCGCCGACCTGCGCCCCGGGGAGAGCGTGCTGGTGGTGGGTGCTTCCGGTGGGGTCACTACCGCCAGCATCCAGATCGCAAAGCTGGCAGGCGCCACGGTATACGCCGTCGGATCCAGCCCGGAAAAGCTGGAATTGGCCGCATCGCTAGGAGCGGATTACCTGATCGACCGCTCAAAGGAGGAGAATTGGTCGAAGGCGGTCTACCAGCTCACCGGCAGGCGCGGGGTCGATGTGGTGGTTGATAACGTCGGCACTACTTTCCCGCTCAGCTTCCGGGCGGCCTGCAAGGGTGGGCGCATCCTGACCGTGGGCAACACCGGCGGACCGAAGTTCGAGATTGACAACCGCTTCGTGTTCGGCAAACACCTGTCCCTGATCGGATCGACCATGGGCACACGCCAGGATTTCGCCGCCGTGATGGAGCTGATCTTTGCCGGCAAGCTCAGGCCGATCGTGGACCGGGTTTTCCCACTGGCGCAGGCGGCCCTGGCCCAGGAGCGCTTGCAGAGGGGCGAGCAGCGCGGCAAGATCGTTTTGGATATCCAGCCTTAGTGTTTGGGTTGAGATCGGTCGCTTGACACATGGCATCTGAGGAGCGTAAATCGCCCCCTACGGTTCGCCGATCGCGCCCTTTCAGCGTAACGCTTTTAACACTTGGGGTGTTATCTTTTGCAGGCATTCACCTGATCCGCTTTACGCATGCGCTTCAGCAGTGGGACTTTCTGGCTGGCCTGCTCACGGTATCGCCGCTGTACCTGGCACTCAGCGGCCTGGTATGGCTGGTGGTGGGGCTGGTCGTGGCGTGGGCCTTGTGGCTGGGGTGCCGTTGGGCGCCGCGGGCGGCTATTGCAGCCTGCCTGGCTTTCTCCCTCTATTACTGGCTGGATCGTCTGCTTCTCGCCGTCGGTAAGGCAGGTTATAATTGGCTTTTTTCGGCTCTGACCAACCTGTTCCTGCTGGTCATTGTGGGATGGATTCTATATAACCATAGAGCGAAAACCTTCTTTGGAGATGTGCATGACCGTTAATCCGAAGATCGAAGAACTGCGCAGGATAAAGGCAGAAGGACGCCTGGGCGGCGGCGCCGAGCGAATTGAAGCTCAGCACCAGCGCGGTCGCCTGACGGCCCGTGAGCGGATCGACCTGGTGATGGACAAGGGCTCTTTCCGTGAGATCGACGCCTTCGTCAGCCACCGCACCACCGATTTTGGCCTCGATAAGCAGGTATACACTGGCGACAGCGTCGTCACCGGCTGGGGTGCCATCGACGGGCGGCTGGTATATATCTTCTCCCAGGACTTCACCGTCTTTGGCGGCAGCCTGGGCGAAGTGCACGCCGAGAAGATCTGCAAGATCATGGATATGGCGATGAAGAACGGCGCGCCGGTGATCGGGCTGAATGATTCAGGCGGCGCCCGCATCCAGGAGGGGGTGGTCTCGCTGGGCGGTTATGCCGATATCTTCCTGCGCAACACCCTGGCTTCGGGGGTGATCCCCCAGATCAGCGTCATCATGGGACCCTGCGCCGGTGGGGCGGTCTACTCTCCCGCCTTGACCGATTTCATCATCATGGTGCGCAACTCGTCCTACATGTTCGTCACCGGTCCGGAGGTGGTCAAGACCGTCACCCATGAAGAGGTGACTTTCGAAGAGCTGGGCGGAGCAGCCGTGCACTCGGAAGTCTCCGGGGTCTGTCACATGGCAGTGGACAGCGAGCCCGATGCCCTGTACCTGATCCGCAAGCTGCTCTCTTACATACCGCAGAACAACATGGACGACGCGCCTTATGTCCCCAACAGCGATGATCCGCTGCGCATGGAGGAAGCCCTGGATACGCTCGTCCCCGATGATCCCGGCAAGCCGTATGACATCAAAGATGCCATCCACCTGATTGTGGACGACAACGAATTTCTCGAGATCCACGAAAACTACGCCGCCAATATGGTGGTGGGTTTTGCACGCCTGGGGGGCCACAGCATTGGCATTGTCGCCAACCAGCCCGCGGTGTTGGCGGGTGTGTTGGATATCAACTCCTCGGAGAAGGCGGCCCGTTTTGTGCGTTTCTGCGATGCTTTTAATATCCCGCTGCTGACCTTCGTGGATGTGCCCGGCTTCTTGCCTGGCACGGGTCAGGAGCACGGCGGCATCATCCGCTCCGGCGCCAAGCTGCTGTACGCCTTCTGCGAGGCCACTGTCCCCAAGCTGACCGTGGTGACCCGCAAGGCATAAGGCGGCGCTTACGACGTGATGAGCAGCAAGCACATCCGCGGCGACGTCAACCTGGCCTGGCCCACGGCTGAAATCGCCGTGATGGGGCCGGATGGCGCCGTGAACATCATCTTCCGCAAAGATCTGGCCCAGGCGGAAGATACGGCGCAGAAAAAGAGCGAGCTGGTGAACGACTACCGCGAGAAATTTGCCAATCCCTACGTGGCGGCCTCGCGCGGCTATATCGACGATATCATCGAGCCGCGCGAGACGCGCATGCGCCTGATCAATGCCCTGGAGATGCTCTCCAATAAGCGCGATGCCAACCCGCCGAAGAAACATGGCTGTATCCCGTTATAAACCGATGAGAGAGCCCCAGGCTGCCAGCCGAGGATAGCGATGTCTTCGAGATTCCTGACGGTCAACGGTCACCAACTCTACATTGATGAGCGTGGGCTGCTGGGTGCGCCAGCAGTACCATCGCTGGCGCAGCCGGTAGTGGTGCTGCTGCATCACGGCTTGGGATCGACACACGCCTGGAGATCCCAATTCCCCGCTCTCACCCGGGCAGGCTACCGCACCCTCGCCTACGACCGGTGGGGATATGGGCGCTCAGCGCCGCGCTCCCAGCTCTCGATGCCCTATTTCGAGGAGGACCAGGCCGATCTGCTGACGATCCTGGACCAGATGCAGATCTGGCAGGCGGCTCTGGTGGGGCACAGCGATGGCGGCACGATCGCCCTGTATTTCGCCGCCCGCCACCCGGAGCGGGTGACTTGCCTGGTGATCCTGGCAGCGCACGCCTACGTAGACGAGTATGTGACCGCCGGCATGCCCTATGTCCTCCAGCAGTACCGGGAAGATGCCAGCTTCCGGAGCAAGCTGCAGCGGCGGCACGGCGGACAGACTGAAACCATGTTCATGGCCTGGTACAACGGATGGTATAAAGAGGCCAACCGGGACTGGGATATGCGTCCCGATCTGGGGCGAATTCGCTGCCCTACCCTGGTCATGCAGGGTGACGAAGATGAGCACGCCCCGCCGCAGCACGTTGTGGATATCGCCAGCGCCATTCCTGGCGCAGAGCTGCACCTGGTTCCCGGCGCGGGCCACATGCTCCAGCGCGAGCGGGCGCGTGAAGTCAACCGGCGGCTGCTGGGATTTCTCGGGCAGGTGGTCAGACAGGAGCTTACCGATGTTCAATAAGGTATTGATCGCTAACCGCGGTGAGATCGCCGTGCGCATCCTGCGCGCCTGCCGCGAGCTGGGCATGCAGACCGTGGCGGTCTTCTCCGATGCCGACCGCCAGGCGCTGCACGTGCGCTACGCGGACGAGGCCTACCTGCTGGGTCCAGCGCCGTCGCGCGACTCTTACCTGCGCGGCGACCGCATTATCGAGATCGCCCTCAAGAGCGGGGCCGGCGGCATCCATCCCGGCTACGGCTTTCTGGCTGAGCGGGCGGATTTTGCCCAGGCCTGCGTGGATGCTAGCCTGGCTTTTATCGGTCCCAAGCCGTCCGCCATTGCCGCGATGGGTGATAAAGCGATTGCGCGCAGCACCGTTACGCGTGCGGGCGTGCCGGTAGTACCGGGCACGGAGGGCGAGGGATCGCTCAGCGACAGCGAGCTGCTCGCCCTGGCTCCGGGAATCGGCTTTCCCCTGCTGGTAAAGGCTACCGCGGGCGGCGGCGGCAAGGGTATGCGCGAGGTGCGGTCTATCGAAGAGATGCCGTCCCTCCTGCAGGCTGCCCGCCGGGAGGCTGAAGCTTCTTTCGGAGATGGCAACGTCTACCTGGAGAAGCTGCTGGAGGGTGCCCGCCATATCGAGATCCAGATCCTGGCGGACAACCACGGCAACGTAATACACCTGGGCGAGCGGGAGTGCTCCCTGCAGCGCCGCCACCAGAAGCTGCTGGAAGAATCGCCCTCCCCCTTCATCGGCGATGACGATGAGCTGCGCCAGCGCATGGGGGCTGTAGCAGTGCGGGCTGCCCAGGCTGTTGGATATGTCAACGCCGGTACGATCGAATTCCTGGTGGATAAGGACAAGAACTTCTTTTTCCTGGAGATGAACACCCGTTTGCAGGTGGAGCACCCCGTCACCGAGATGGTGACCGGCGTGGATATTGTCAAAGAGCAAATCCGCATCGCCCGCGGCCGGCAGATGCGCTATTCCCAGGCTGACCTGCACATGAACGGCTGGGCAATCGAGTGCCGCATCAACGCCGAAGATCCATACAACAATTTCATGCCCTCCACCGGGCGCATCACGCACATCCTAGTCGCCACCGGCCCCGGCGTGCGCGTGGATACCGGCGTCTACCCGGGGTTCGAGATCTCTCCCTACTACGACTCGCTGATCTCGAAGCTGATCGTGTGGGGCGAGACGCGCGCCGAGGCTATCATGCGCATGCGCCGTACGCTGGAGGAATATAAGATCGTGGGCGTGCACACCAATATCCCCTTCCACCAGACCCTGATGGATTCGCACCGCTTTATGGGCGGGCAGTACGATACGCGCTTTGTCGAGGAGCGCTTCTCCATGGAGGCCGCCGAGGAGGGCAAGGTCGACCGTTCGCCCATCGCCGCCATCCTCGCTACCCTGGCAGCGCACCGCCAGACCAAACTCGCCGCTCAATTCATCAGCCGGGGTGAGCGCGATACCAGCAACTGGAAGTGGCTCAGCCGCTGGGAGCGGCTGCACCGCTAGCACGCCAGATGACGGGAGAACAATTGAGGCAGGCATGAGATATGTGACCAATATCGGCGAGCGCGAATACCTGATCGAGATCGTAGACGAGCGCCATATTATTCTGGATGGCGTAGCCTACGAGATAGATTTCGATGCTGTGGGTGACCAGCCGGTCTATTCGCTGCTGGTGGACGGGCACTCGTACGAAGCCTACGTCTATCCGGGCGAGGAAGGCTGGCAGGTGCTTCTGCACGGCACCCTCTACCCGGCCAGGGTGGAAGATGAGCGCGAGCGGCGCCTGCGCGCTGCCCTGGGCAGCCATGTCGCCGAGCGGGATGAATACCACCTGCATGCTCCTATGCCGGGACTGGTGGTCTCGATCCCGGTCAGGGAAGGCCAGCATGTCGAAAAAGGTGACGTGCTCCTGGTGCTCGAATCGATGAAGATGCAGAACGAGCTTAAATCGCCGCGCCCCGGGTCGGTTGCTCGTCTGCGCGTGAAGGTCGGCGATAGGGTCGAGCTGAGGCAGACCCTGCTGAGCGTTATCTGAAAGCTGAAAGGAGATTATGAAAGACCAGGAGATTGAAGTCAAATTCCATATTGCCGACTTGAGAGCCGTGGAAAATCGTCTGCAGTCCCTGGGTGCCCGGCTGACCCAGCCGCGCACCTACGAGATCAACTTGCGTTTCGATACCCCCGACCTCGCTCTGACCAGGTCTCTGCAGGTTCTGCGGCTGCGCCAGGATACCCAGGCGCGCCTGACCTATAAAGGCCCGGGACACGATCAGGAGGGTGTGCGCACCCGCCAGGAGCTGGAGTTCGTTATCAGCGATTTCAGCTCTGCTCGCAGCCTGCTTGAAGCCCTGGGGTATATTGTGAGCATGATGTACGAGAAGTATCGCGCCGTATACGACCTGGACGATGTGCATGTCACTCTGGACGAGATGCCTTTTGGGGCTTTCATCGAGATCGAAGGGCCTGAGCCTGCCAGCATCCAGGCGGCTGCCCGCCGTTTGGGCCTGGATTGGGAGAGGCGTGTACTCGAGAGCTACACCTCCCTTTTTGAGCAGCTGCGCGGGGTGACCGGCTTTGCATTCCGCGACCTGAGCTTTGCCAATTTCGAAACCCAGGCCGCGCCCCTGGATGCCATCGGCATCCGCCCCGCCGATGGAATATCATAACCAGCAGGCTGGTGGAGTGAAAATGACCAAAAACTACGATCTCTCCCATACCCCGCCCACCGAGATGCGCCGCCCGCATCTGGCCCAAGACGATGCCTGGATCCGAGCTTTCCTGGCCCGCGCTCAGGTGGGTCACGTTGCCACGCGCTGGGACGAGCAGCCCTTCATCACCCCGACCCTCTTCTGGTATGACCCTGAGCGGCACATCGTCTACTTCCACTCCAACATCACCGGGCGGGTGCGCGCCAATGCCGAACGCCACCCGCAGGTGTGCTTCGAGACCAGCGAGATGGGCAAACTGCTGCCTTCCAACGTGGCTATGGAGTTCGCCCAGCAGTTCGAGAGCGTCATCGCCTTTGGGCAGATACGCGTGGTGGAAGATCCGGATGAGCAGCGCCGCGCTCTGTATGGGCTGATCACCAAATACTTCCCAGGCATGGTCGCCGGACAGCATTACCGTCCCATCACAGACCAGGAGCTGCGGCCGACATCAGTGTATGCCATCCGCATCGACGGTTGGTCCGGCAAACGAAACTGGAAGGAGCGCGCCGACCAGAGCCCGGATTGGCCTGCACTAGACGAAGCCTGGTTCAAATGACCTTTTTGGCGCGATAATGAGAGGCGAACTTCGCCTGAATCTCCTTACACAGATAGCCGGGGGTGTTCATGGACGATCTGCTGCTTGGCCCGGTCGTGGGTGCTCTCTCACCCAACAGCGCTTTTCTTTGGGGGAGGGCTTCTGCTCCGGGGGTATTGTATGCCTGGCTGGGTTCCAAACCCGACCTGAGCGATGCCCGCCTGGCGGGTGAATCCCTGCCGCTGGCCCAGGAGAACGGCTTTGCCGGGGTGGCTCCGGTCTTTGGTCTTTCACCCAATACGCCTTACCGCTATGCTCTGACCCTCAGCCACCAACCGCCCCATCCAGAGCAGGCGCCTTTTCCACGCTTCACAACCTTCCCACCCGACCGCCAACCGGTTTCGTTTGCCTTTGCCTTCGGCTCCTGCTTCCGCCCGGAGAACGCAGACGGGGGGCAGATATTTCGCGCCATCGATCGCCTGCGGCAGAGTGAAAACCTGCGTTTCATCCTGCTGCTGGGCGACCAGATCTATGCCGACGCCTACGATAAGAACGGCATCGGCAAGATCGCCTGCGACTTGCAGGAATACCGGGCTGTGTATGCATACACCTGGTCGCGCCTGCCGCTGCGCCGTATGCTGATGAACCTGCCTGCCTTCATGACCCTCGATGACCACGAAGTAGATGACGACTGGCGCTGGCTGGATGACGACCGGCGCTGGGCATATATCCCCTGGTGGGACCAGTTCCAGCGCTGGTTTGCCGGGCGCCCTCCCCAGGAGCGGCATATTCCCCTCAAGCGCGTCCAGGATGCTCTGCAGGCTTACTGGGAGCACCAGGGCATGCACGCCCCACATTTCGTGCTGCCGCCTCAGGTTAACACCGCCGGTCAGTATGACCTGCCGTTGGATGATCCCGGTTCGTTGGCCTACACGTTCACCTTTGGTGCAGCCGCATTTTTTGTGCTGGATACGCGTACCATGCGCGTGCGCCGCATGACAAAACGCAGCATGCTTGGGGAAGGACAATGGGCAGCCCTGGAGGCCTGGTTGTTGCGTGTCAAAGACATCTACCCGGTCAAGTTCCTGGTTACTTCTTGCGCCTTGCTGTACCGCATGTGGGTGGATTTCCCGCGTGACCGCTGGTCTGGTTTTCCCCAGGAGCGCGACCGGCTCCTGCATTTCCTGGCTGCAAACGGTATTCAAAATGTCTATCTGTTGGCAGGAGACCTGCACTCCGCCCACGCTGTGCGGGCGGACCTGTATGGTCCCGAGGGCAGTTTGCTCCCGCTGTGGGAGTTCTGCTCCAGCCCTTTCGAGCAAAATCCAAATACCCGTTCGAGCCGCACCTACTGGCCTTTGCGCGGCGGGCCTATTCGCAGCCAGCATCTGGCGTTTACGATTGCGAGACACAATTTTGGAGTAGTGCGGGTGGATTACTCCGATCCGGCTCGCCCAGGGGTGCGCTTCCAGTTATTCGGTCGGGAGGGTGAGCTGTTGGGTGAAGCCGGCGCTTAGCTGCATTCCTGAGCCAGCGGTCTTCGTTAGCGAAGGAGATGATCAGCTCCGGCGGGCGTTCAAGATCAACTGCCAATCCAGGTACTCGGGGGTTTCGTTCTCCCGGATCAAAGTCCACAGCAGAGTCTGCAGCCGACCGGCGTCTCCGCTGGTCAGGTAGCGGGCTGCTCCGGAGCACGGCCCGGGATGGCGCAACCCCTGCATCTCCAGCACGCGTCCCACCTGGCGCGCGACTGCCGGCGCCGGGTCGATCACCCGTACTCCTGGTCCGGTGATTTCCTGGATCAGGGGGATGACAAACGGGTAGTGCGTGCAGCCCAATACCACCGTATCGATACCCCGCGCCAGCATCGGCTGCAGGGCAGCTTCTAAAATGCGGCGCGTTTCAGGTACGTACAGCTCACCGGCTTCGATCTGCGCTACCAGACCCGGGCAGGTGTCCTGCAGGACGGTTACCCCGCTGGCAAAGCGTTCCAGGACCGAGGCATACATTGCACCCTGGAAGGTAGCCGGCGTGGCCAATACACCTACCACACCACTCTGGGTGTGCTCGGCAGCCGGTTTGACCGCCGGCTCCATGCCCACGAAGGGCACCTCGGGACAGGCCTGGCGCAGGTAGTGCAGCGCCGCCGCCGAAGCTGTGTTGCATGCCACCACGATCAGCTTGGCTCCCTGGGCGCGCAGATAACGCGTGATCGCCACTGCAAAAGCGCGCACCTCCTCTAGCGGGCGCAGCCCGTAAGGCACATGCGCCTGATCTGCTAAAAAGATCACTGGCTCGTACGGCAGCTGCCAGCGGATCTCTCTCAGCACCGACAGCCCGCCGACGCCGGAGTCGAAGATGCCAATTGGAGAGGTTGGATCGTGCGGGTTCATGTGCTTACAATCATATCATCCATTTGGCCGGTGGCGGCGGGCGGCTGTCACCAGCTCCACGAACAGCGTCCGCATAGAGGTCAAGCTCTGAAGCCATTCCGGGTGCCACTGCACCGCCAGCCCAAATGGGTGGCCTGCCAGCTCGAACGCCTCGATCACTCCATCCGGAGCATGGGCGCTGGAGACCAGCCCCGGCGCCAGCAGGCGAATACCCTGGTGATGCATGCTGTTTACGTGCACACCCGCAGAACCCAGGATGCTGCGCAAACGCGTCCCTGCCTCCACGGTGACAGGATGCGCCAGGAAGTCTCGCTCGTGACCTGGAGAGCAGTCGTGTCTCAGCGCGCCGGGCAGCTGGTCGAGCAGGTCCTCATAGAGGCTTCCGCCGAGCGCTACGTTGATCACCTGCAGACCGCGGCAGATACCCAGGAAAGGCAGACCACGGCCTGCCGATCCCTGCAGCAGGGCGATCTCCACCCGGTCGCGCTGCTCGTCGATTGAATTTACCAGCGGGTGCATCTGCGAGCCATATCGCTCGGGGTGTACGTCCCCACCTCCCGAGAACAGCAGCCCATCCAACCGCTCCAGAAGCGCCTCCCGCGCCGCGTCCGGCAGCTCCAGCGGGATAAGCAGCGGCGCTCCGCCTGCCCAGGCCACTGCCCGGGCGTAGGCCTGGGTCGCGGCATATGCCGGAGCCCCTTCATCCCCGCTGCCGCGCGAGGTAGTGATGCCGATCAATGGTACCGACAAGGCGGACCTCCTTTGAGCTATATTTTAACGTGAAGTTGAGCAGCAGACGACAAAAAGCGCAGCTCTTGTTCAAGCTGCGCTGAATTGCCTTGGTTATTGTAGCCCGGACCGGCGGTCCGGGAACAGGACAGGACCCGATCTGAGTATATTAAGCGCTAAATTTTTGCTTGAGCCGCGATCTCTTGCCGGTGCGCTCGCGCAGGAAGTAAAGCTGGGCGCGGCGCACATGCGAGCGGCGCTCCACCAGGACCTTCTCCAGGCGCGGCGAGCGCGCCAGGAAAGTGCGCTCCACGCCGATGCCGTTGCTCGCCACGCGCCGAACGGTGAAATTGGCGTTGTTGCCGCTATTGCGCATGCGGATCACCGTGCCGCGGAATTCCTGGGTGCGTTCGGTGTTGCCTTCTTTGATGCGCAGAAAGACCCTTACCAGGTCGCCCGGGCGCAACTCGGGGACATTCTCGTTGACAGGTGCTTCAACTGCTTTGATCAATTCGCTCATCGTTAATCTTCCTTACTATCGTTCTATGATTGCAGAGTGTTTATCAATAGAAAGCCGCCCATGGCGGCGGGGATGGATTATAACATGCCCCTGCTGAATTGCAAAGGCGAATTTTCAGCTCGTTGTTGAGCAGTGCGAGGGTGATCCTGCCCACCATATCACAAAAAGAACGCTTGACCCTATTCCCACCCGGTGGTACAATCCCGCCGCACAATACATCAGCCCCCATCGTCTAGGGGACCAGGACGCAGCCCTTTCAAGGCTAAAACCAGGGTTCGAATCCCTGTGGGGGCACACGGAATTCGCGTGTGTTACATTGAAAAAGGGTACTATTTACGGTGGCCGTAAATAGTACCCTTTTTCAAATCCTATGCTCGATGTAGACTTAAATAGCCCTGCTCTTTATGACTTTAAAATGGCCAGCAGTTCCACTGTTTGAATAACCTCCATTGGCGATGGCTGGTAATCGCGCGTATTGCGGGTCAATAAATAATCCGCATGAACTTGGAGGGCGGACATCATTTGAACGGCATCTTCAAAATCTCGATAAGGTAAGTTCAGGGCTTGTTCAATCGTATTTTGATCAACAGGTGCGATTTTGAGAAACTGTAATAAGCTGGTCAGAGTAACGCGTGCTTGTTCATGTGATTTATCCTTGGCAATCAGGTAAAAAAGTGTGGTTACAGAATGAGCCGCCAACCACCCCTGAATGACGCCCGTTTCCGCATAGGCCAACAAGCGCGCCGAGAAATCATAGAAATCTTCGCGCTCCTGAAGCACGTCCAGGATAATGTTCAAATCGAACAACACCTGCAGATTATTTGCCGCCATATTTATCTTCCAGGTGTTGCTTGTAATCATCTACCGATACATCCGAGGACAGTATACCCGTTAACCGGCGCACGACAGGTGCATGGTCCAGTACCTCAGACTCGGTAGGTATGTGCTGCAGATAAGCTGAGATCAGCTCGGTCAGGGTTGTTTGGTGTGCCCGGGCATAGCGTTTTGCATTGGCGAGCAAGTGCCGCGGCACCCGAACGGTTAATTTGGTATCCATTAGTGCCTCCTTCTGCCGTATAGAATAGCATGTTACTGTACGGCTGTCAAGCACAGTCCAGCATTTAGGGGTATAAAAAACACAGCCTATCACAAATAAGGCATACTAACAAGCTCTACCCGCCGCAGCCCAATCACAGCCCTGCTTAGGCCGCGCCAGGTGGGGAAAACAACCCTAGCACGGCACTCCACTGTCCACCAACCGGCACCTTTCTTTGATCTTGATACTTTGCCCGATCAGCGCCGGCTACAAAATCCGGAACTGGTGTTGGGCAGCCTGCAAGGGTTGGTCTTTCTGGATGAAATCTAGCAATAGGTTCTAAGTATTCAGTCAAGATGAAAGTGATGGAAGTCATTCTGAGCCGAAGCGTAGCGGAGGCGAAGAATCTCTCGCTTTGGCATGAGAATAAGACCCTGCCAGGAAGACCGCCCAAATCGAGCGTATATGGAAGCGCACCACGAGAATAAGCATCACAAATCCGAGCAGGGAATATGCCAGCCAGGTATAGACCCAGTTCGGCAGCGAATCTCCGGGACGGAGGCGCGCCCAGAACATCAGCTCAGAATAGAACATGAGAATGTAGCCGGTGGCGAGGATGTTCGCCAGGTGCCTCAAAATGCGCAAGCTTTACCCCAAGATCATGCGTGCATCCAGCGCGCAGCAGCCCTCCCCGGCGTGGAACACGCGCAGCGGGTTGATATCCACCTCGCGCAGCTCAGGGAAATCGCACAATAACTGCGAGAGCCGCAGCAGCGCCTCGACCAGCGCCTCCAGGTCGGACGGCTTATGCCCGCGGGCCCCTTTCAGAATTGCCGATCCGCGCAGGCTCTCGACCATCTCCTCCGCCAGGCTGCGTGTAAGCGGTGCCACGCGCATCACCACCTCGCCCAGGATCTCTACGAAGATACCTCCCAGCCCCAGAAGCGCCACCGGGCCGAACTGCGCGTCCTGCTTGCCGCCCAGGATCAGTTCCCTGCCGCCGCTCACCATCGGCTGCACCAGGACGCCCTCCAGCTCCGCTTCGGGGTATACCTGGCGAATGTGCCCCATCATCTCCGCGTAAGCGGATGCCAGTGCCTGACCGTCGCGCAGGTTGAGCTGCACCCCACCCGCATCCGATTTGTGCGAGATCTGGCTTGCCATGACCTTGATGACCACCGGGTAACCCATCTCCGCCGCGGCCGCCTGCGCCTCCTCGACCGTGGCTGCCACGGCACTGCGCACAGCCGGGATGCCGTAATGCCCCAGCACCTGCAGTGCCTCGGAGAGCAGCAGGTCGCGCCCTTCGGTCTTGGCGTTCTCAATCAAGCGGCGGACCGCCTGCCGGTCGACATCGAATTCCGGGAGCGCTTCCTCCCGGCGGGCTTTCTGCACATCCGCGTAGTGCTGCTCGTTCATCTCCAGCGCCCGGATGGTCTCTACCACCTGCGTGAAGATCGGGAAGTGGTAGTTCTGTTTCAGGAAGGTCACCTCTTTTGCCGCGGTCGAGATATAGTAAGCCACCGGCTTGTTGTAGCGCTCCACCAGCCCAATAATGCGCTCCAGCAGGGTCCGGCTCGCCAGGTTCTCCGCCTCCGAGAGCGCCGTGTGCAGAAAGACAACCCCATCCACCCCATCCAGCTGCAGGGTGCGCTCGACGATCTCGGCGTACATGTTCAGGTCGAATAGATCGCCCAGATCCAGCGGGTTGGTCAGGCGGATAACCGATGCCCGGAAGTACTGCTCGATCTCGCGCAAGAACGTCTCAGGGAAGTGCGCCAGGTTGAAGCCCGAGAGCTCGCAGGCGTCCGCCGCAATCACCGCGTGCCCACCGGAGCGAGAGATCACCCCCAGGTTTTTACCTTTCATTGGTGGCAGCCCCAGGATCTTCAGACTGTTGCCGATCGTCGTGGCGTCACGGGTGCGGATGATGCCCGCCTGCTGAAAAGCGGCCTCCACCACCCGGTCATCGCTGGTCAGCGAGGCGGTGTGGGATAGGGCAATGTTCTGTCCCAGCCTGCCGATGTTGGCTTTGAAGATCAGCACTGGTTTGGGCGAGCTGCGCGCAATCTCCATCAGCTTCCTCCCGTCCCGGATGCTCTCGAGGTAAACGAAGATCAGCTTCGTCCCCTCGTCGCCGATCATATACTCGAGCATGTCCTCCGCATCCAGGTCCAGCATATTGCCTACCGAGACGAACTTGTTCAAGCCTAACCCTTCGTTCGCCATCAGGTTCAGCACGCTCATTCCCACCCCACCGCTCTGCGTGATCATCGATACATCACCGCTCTTGATGAAGCGGGTCAGCCGCGGGAAGGGCAGGCACATCCCGTTTTCCATGTTGATTGCCCCGATGCAGTTGGGGCCAACGAAGCGAATGCCGTACTGCCTGGCGATGCGGGCGATCTCCTCTTCCAGGCGGTGTCCTTCCTGGGTAAATTCGCGGAAACCGGCTGTCTCGATGATCACCCGCCGGATGCCCTTTTGACCGCACTCCTCCAGGATGCCCGGCACCGTCTGGGCTGGGGTAAAGATCACCGCCAGGTCGATGTGGTCGGGGATATCTCCCACCGTCCTGTAGATGCGCCGCGTCTCGATCGCCCCGCCGCTCGTGCCCACCGCATAGACGATCCCGTCGAAGCCGTACTCAACCAGGTTGCCGACGATGTTCTTGCCCAGGTTGGTGGGCTTTGCCGATACGCCGATCACGGCGATGCTGCCGGGGTAGAAGAATTCGCGCATGTTGGTTTCCTCCTGACATGCAGTTCCGAATGGCTCACTCAGATTTGAGCATCTCGTACAGCATTACTCCTGCTGCGATAGCAAGGTTCAATGAAGAGGTCCGCCCGCGCATAGGCAGCCTCAGCAGGATGTCACAGCTGGCGACCTGGTCTGCGGAAAGACCATCCCGTTCGCTGCCCAACAGGAGCACCGCTGGCCTGTGGTAGCGCTCAATCTCGCGGTAGTCAGTCTGTGCGTGAGCGGAAGTGCCGTAAACCGTGTATCGGTTGCCCGCAGCCCATTGAGAGAAATCGTTAAAAGACGTCTGCACTACCGGGTGCCAGAATACCGTCCCCATGCTGGCTCGCACTGCGCTCGGATGGTAGGGGTCGGCGCTGCTATCCAACAGTAGCAGTCCGCTGGCGCCTACCGCGTCGATGCTGCGTAAAATTGTGCCGATATTGCCGGGGTCCTGCGGAGCGACCAGCGCCACCCCCCAGGGAAAGTTCTGCGGCTTCAGCTCCGACAGTGAAGCTCGCCGCGGGCACACCACCGCCAGGATGCCCTGCGGATTGTCCTTTTCAGCAATGGAGGCAAAGACTTCGGGGGTCACGGCATAGCATGCCACCTCCTGCCGGGATTGCTCCTCGATCAGGCTGGCGGCGTACTCGCTTTTCAGCAGGTCCGGAGCATACAGGATCGCCTCGATGGTGCAGCCCTGCGGCGCGGCTGCGATGGCCTCGCCGGTATGATGAATGCCCTCAACCAGGGCCAATCCACTCTCCAGGCGGTATTTACGCTGCCGGAGCAGACGGGCCTGTTTGATTTTAGGGTTGCTGGGGCTGGTGATCAGGCTCATTGCGCCCGGCGTGGTACCCAGGCTAGTACGGTGGTGCCTTCCTCGGGTGCCGAGGTGATCTCTACATCTCCCCCCACTTTGCGAGCCCGGATGTGCATGTTGGATAGGCCATGCCCGAGGGTCACGCTCATCTTGCGCAGGTCGAAGCCGCGCCCGTTATCCGCCACCTCCAACAGCACCCGTTCTCGGGTGGTCCACAGATGGACTTTGACCCGCCGGGCCAGTGAGTGTTTGGCGGCGTTAGCCAATGCTTCCTGGCAGATATGGAATAAAGCCGCCGCGTGCGAGTTGGGTATCCCGGTTGGTTCCTCATCCTGCGCCACCAGGGACGCATCCGCCAGGGTATTGGTGCGATACTCATCCACCAGCCGCTGCAGGCTGTCTTTGAGATTGTCACCGATAAACTGGCGCGGGCGCAGATCCAGGATATAGCTGCGTATGTCGCGAATGGTCTTATTCAAGCCGTCGATGGCCTGCTCGATCTTCTGGACCGACTGCTTGGGGTCCTCATCCAGCGCCAGGCGGGCATATTCGAGCGCCAGACCCACAGCATAAATGGATTGGATGATACCATCGTGCAGGTCCATACCGATCCGCTCGCGCTCCTCCATGACCGCCAATCGACCGGCCTGGCGGTGCAGGTGAGCGTTTTCGATGGCGATACCTGCCCAGGCGCCGATAGAGGTAAGCAGGTTGATTTCGCGCTCGTCGAAAATGCGTTCCATGCGCGAAGCCACGCTCATCACGCCGATCACATCCCCGCCAGCCAACAACGGGATGCAAGCCATACTTCGAAAGCCGGCTTCCACTACCGCAGGGCGCAGGAAGCGCAGGTCTTTGGCCAGGTCGGCGCTGACCAGCGGCTTGCCGCACTCAGCAACGATGCCTATGAAGCCTTCTCCGATTTTAAAGCGATCGCGGGTCAGGAAAGATTCGCTGAACTCGCCGCGCGTGAGCGCCAGGCGCAGCTGTTTGTCGCCGTCGTCGCGCAGGAAGATCTCGCCGGCCTGCACATCCAGGTAATCCATCACTCGTTTCAGGGTTTGTTCCAGGATTTTATCGACATCCAGGGAAGACGCCAAAGCGGTAGCGATGTCATTGATCAGCCCCAGATCTTTATTGCGCTGGCTGAGGGCATCATCACGCAGCAGCACTTCCTGGTACATGCGGGCATTGTTGATGGCTACGGCTGCATAGGCTGCCAGTGTTTCGATGACACGTTCGTCATCCTCGGTGAACTCATGGCCGCCGGTCTTGTTGGCGAGATAGATCTGTCCCAGCAGCCTGTCGCCGAGCATGATGGGCACTCCCAGGAACGAGTCCATGACCGGGTGCCCGTGTGGGAAGCCTGCCGACTTCGGGTAGCGGCTCAAATCTGCCACGCGTATGGTCCGCCGCTCTCGTCCGGGTTGTCCGATCACACCCTTGCCTATCGGCGGCTTGCCGGTGCGGCGGATCTCCTCCGGCGTCATACCGACCGGGATAAATTTGACCAGGGTGCCTTCATCGTCAACCACCCCCAGCGCGGCATATTCCGCTTCAGCCTGTTCGCGCGCCAGTTGGACGATCCTCTCCAGCAATGTCTCCAGCGAAAGATCGCGCACCAACTCCAGGCTGGCGCGATGAAGTGCAACCAGCCGTTCTTCCAGTTGTTCACGTGTCAGCAAAGCCATGGATTAATTCTCACCGCAGTCCAATTTTACCCCAATAGGACAGTATTGGTAAGCTGTTGAAGCTACCCTGCTAGGGTTTTCCCCATGCTCAGGGAAACTTTGGGTAGTTTAAGAAAATTACCAATACTAGTGTTAAGTTGATAGTTTTTGCGAGGCGGGTATGGGTATAAACGATTGGTTTGATCCCCTGGTATAGATATATCGATCGGAGATTGCCTCATCGATGCTGGATAAACGCAAGGGCTCTCGGCTGCCCGGGTTCTACAACCTGAGCCTGGAGGCGCGCTGGAAAGCGCTCGAAGATTGGCTCACTGCCGCCGATTTGGAGGCCTTCCGCGAGTCGGCGGGTCTGTCGCTTGAGGGTGCCGACCACATGATCGAAAATGTGGTCGGCTTGCACGCTTTGCCGCTGGGCCTGGCTTTGAATTTTGTGGTCAACGGTCGGGATGTGCTGGTGCCGATGGCGATCGAAGAACCCTCCGTCGTGGCGGGGGCATCCTTCATGGCGCGCCTGGCGCGCGCCGGTGGAGGTTTTACGGCCCAGGCCACGCCGCCTGAGATGATCGGGCAGATGCAGGTGCTGGACCTCGCCGATCTGCCGGCTGCCCGTTCTGCGCTGCTCGCCCAGAAGGAGATCTTACTGGGGGAGGCTGCCGGTATCGATCCGCTCCTTCAGCGCCTGGGCGGCGGACCGCGCGATCTGGAGGTGCGCCTGATCGAGACATCGCCCATTGGGCCATTCCTGGTGCTGCACCTGATCTACGACGTGCGGGATGCCATGGGTGCCAATGCGGTCAATACTGCTGTCGAGCGCCTGGCCCCGCGCGTGGAAGCCATCACCGGTGGAAGAGTGCATCTGCGCATCCTCTCCAACCTGGCTGACCGGCGCCTGGTGAGCGCTCGATGCACGATCCCGCTGAGTGAGCTGGCTTTCGGCGGTTACTCTCCGGAAGAGGTACGAGATGGCATTATCGCCGCCTGGGCTTTCGCGGCTGTCGATCCCTACCGGGCTGCCACGCACAATAAAGGCATTATGAACGGCGTGGACGCCGTGGTCATCGCTACGGGCAATGACTGGCGGGCGATCGAAGCTGGCGCCCACGCCTTCGCCGCCCGGGATGGGCGCTACACATCGCTGAGTACATGGAGCCGGGATGCAGACGGCAACCTGACCGGCGCATTGGAAATGCCCATGGCAGTCGGTATCGTGGGTGGCGCCACGCGCGTACACCCCTCCGCCCAGGTAGCACTGCGTCTGATGGGCGTGCGCACCGCCTCAGAGCTGGCGGAGATCATCGTTTCTGTCGGCCTGGCGCAGAATCTGGCGGCTTTGCGCGCGCTGGCGACCGAAGGCATCCAGCGTGGGCACATGGGCTTGCACGCTCGCCAGGTGGCTATCGCGGCTGGCGCTCAGGGTGAGCAGATCGAACGCCTGGCAGAACAGCTGGTGCGGGAGCAGTTGGTGCGTATCGACCGGGCTGAGGAGATCTTGCGCAGCTGGCAGACCGGCAGCGAAGGCTGATTTCCTGTGACTCTGTGATAGCATTGGTACGGATGGAGTAAAGTGGAATTGATATGAGCGAATCTGATCCTGAGAATATCTTGTTGATGCCTTCCCGATCGGTTGGCATTGCTGGTTACGGCGCTTACGTGCCGCGCTATCGGCTTCCTGCAAGTGAAGTAGCGCGCATCTGGACCGATGGTCAAGGCGGGCTGCCGATCAAGGAGAAAGCCGTCCCTGGCCTGGATGAGGACGTGGCAACTATGTCGATCGAGGCTGCTCGCAACGCCCTGGCTCGTGCCGGGGTCGCTCCCAGCCAGATCCGCGCCGTGTGGGTAGGCTCGGAGTCGCACCCCTACGCGGTCAAGCCGACCTCTACGATCGTTGCGGAGGCACTGGGGGCGGTGCCCAACGTGCAGGCTGCAGACTGGCAGTTTGCCTGTAAAGCCGGCACCGAAGCAATGGTGGCAGCGATCGGCTTTGTCGGCTCCAAGATGGCGGATTATGCCATGGCGATCGGCATGGATACCGCCCAGGGTCGCCCAGGCGACGCCCTGGAGTACACCGCTGGGGCGGGCGGGGCAGCGTTCCTGTTGGGACCAGCAGAGGATTCCCTGGCGGTGATCGAAAGCGCCTACTCGTTCGTTACCGATACACCCGACTTCTGGCGGCGTGCTTACCAGAAATACCCGGAGCACGGGCAGCGCTTCACCGGCGAGCCGGCTTACTTCAAGCATATTATGGAGGCTGCCAGGGGGCTGATGGATGCCGCCCACACCACGCCCTCCGATTACCGGTTTGCCGTATTTCACCAGCCCAACACCAAGTTCCCCGAACGGGTGGCGGCCCAATTGGGCTTTCGTAAGGAGCAAGTCACTGCCGGGCTGCTTGTACCAGTTATTGGCAACACGTACGCCGGGGCAGCTATTATCGGGCTGACCGCCATCCTGGATATCGCTGAGCCAGGCGACCGCATCTTGATGGTGTCTTTCGGCTCGGGTGCTGGCTCGGATGCTTTTTCTATTCAGGTCACCGGCAAGATTGGCGAGCGCCGCGCATTGGCACCCCTTACCCAAGATTACATCGCCCGGCGCACCGAGATCGATTACGCCACCTATACTCGCTACCGCGGCAAGCTGGTGATGAAATAAGCCCCGGGAGAGGGGAGAGGCACGTTTAGAGGCATTATGACAGATGTAGTAATTGCAGGCATCGGCCAGACGGACGTGGGAGAGCATTGGCACATCTCCCTACGTGAGCTGGCGTTGATCGCTATCGAGGCCGCGCAGGTGGACGCGGGCGGCTTGCAGCCCCAATCGCTGTTCGTGGGCAATATGCTGGCGCCGCAGCTCTCGCGCCAGGCTCATCTGGGGGCATTGATTGCCGATTTCAGCGGGCTGGTTGGCATCGAGGCCTACACGGTTGAATCGGCAGGCGCCTCAGGTGGGGCAGCCCTGCGCGCTGGTTACCTGGCAGTCGCCTCCGGGCAGTCTGATGTGGCGCTGGTAGTCGGTGTGGAGAAGCTCACCGACCAGGTGGGCAGTCCCGTGGAGGCGGCTCTGGCCTCTTCCAGCGACAGCGACTATGAAGCCGTTCAAGGCTTAACGCCTACAGCCCAGGCAGCTATGCTCATGGCAAGGTATTTACGCGAGTATGCCGTACCGAGAGAGGCCATGGCTGGTTTTCCCATGATTGCCCACGCCAATGGAGTAAACAATCCCCGAGCCATGTTCCGCAAGGCTATCAGCCCTGAGGCTTACCAGCGCGCTGCCATCGTCAGCGACCCGCTTAACATGTTCGATGTGGCTCCCAATGCCGATGGCGCGGCCGCGGTCCTTCTGGCGCGCCCCGAGCTGCTGCCCGCCAGCATCACCAATCCGCTAGTGCGTGTATCGGGCTCCAGCCTGGTGACGGATACATTGGCGCTGCACGACCGGCCCAACCCGCTGATTTTCGAGGCTGCCCGCCTTTCCGTGGAGCGCGCCTGTCGCCAGGCAGGTATTACACCTGCCCAGATTGATCTGTTCGAGCTGTACGACGCCTACTCGATTTACGCAGCCCTCTCGCTGGAAGCCGCCGGATTTGCCTCCCCTGGTACGGGCTGGCAGCTGGTGCAGAACGGTAAACTGAGCCTGACCGGCGCGCTGCCCATCCTCACCCTGGGAGGCCTCAAGGCGCGCGGCAACGCCGGCGGCGCTACCGGTGTTTACCAGGCGGTGGAGGCGGTCTTGCAGCTGCGCGGCCAGGCAGGAGCGAACCAGATTCCCGGCGCCCGCCGTGCCCTGGTACAGTGCCTGGGCGGTCCAGCTTCATCTTCCGTCACACACGTCCTGGAACGTCTGGATCCGCGATAATCGCTAGATGTCAAGTATGTCCCCCTAATACCCATTTTTGAGATAGCCTCTAGCAATTTTCCTAACCTGATAGTTCTTGATAGTACAAAATCGATAGAATGGTGTTCACATAACACGATAACATCGGTACAGGAGAACATTTAATGGAGATTCCACGCCATTGGCGTTTGCGCAAACAGCGCTACAGTTTAGTCGGGGAGGTATGCCCGCACTGCGAGGCCAAGCTCTTCCCACCGCGTGACATTTGCCCGGAATGCGGGCAGGAGGCCAAGAACCTGTACAGCTTCAGCGGGCGCGGCGAAGTGTATTCTTTCACCACCGTGTACGACCCACCGGCTGGTTTCGAAGAGTTCGCTCCCTACACGGTAGCGCTGGTCAAGCTGGAAGAGGGTCCGCTGGTGACCGCCCAGCTCACAGACCTGGATGATCAGAAGGTGGAGATCGGCACCCCGGTCGAGATGGTCACCCGCAAGCTGCGCTCCGATGGCGACGAGCGCGGTTTGATTGTGTATGGATATAAATTTAGACCCCGGCTTCAGAGCCAACCTGTCGCTGGAGACTAAAACAACAAATTTGTGATTTGATCTATGCTCTAAAAGAGCTGCCCAGAGAGAAAGGGCAGCTCTTTTGTT
>CAZGIX010000057.1:20213-24420 GCA_964525785.1 uncultured Anaerolineaceae bacterium | reverse complement strand
GCATGGACGCCCGGGTCGCCCAGCGTGTAGATAAAGCGCACCACCTGGCCGGGTTTCAGCGTTTTACCCTGGGATTGAAGCTGGGCGGCGGCGCGTGCCGCCGGGGAGGGCGTGCTGTATTCCGGCAGGGTGCGGCTCAGTTTCTGCGCCACCAACAGCTCGGACAGCGGGATTTTGCCGCGGCGTAGCTCTGCTATGCGGCGGCGCAGCAGGGCAAACACCTGGGGCAGGCAGCCGGGCAGCTGTTCGGCGCTCTCGGCCTGCGCCAGGCAGTCGAGCATCTGTTCCATAGTTTCAATGATGAACGGCGGGGTATCGCGGCGGCGGGTCTCGATGCCGCGCACCTTCAGGCTGCCGTCCTGGAAGACGCCGAAGTAGCGGTTGGCTACTGGCACGCGCTCGTCCTGGCGCGAGGGTAAAAAGGCCACCCAGCGGTACACGCCCTCCAGGCCGATCGGCAGCCCGGTGCGCTGGGCGATCTCGTTCAGCAAAGGCTGGAAGTCAGACGGCTGGCGCAGCCCTTGCTGGCACACCCAAAGCCCATCCACGTACATGTGCAGCACGGTGAACCCCAGGTCTTCGGCGGCCTCCTTGGCGCGCAGCAGCGCCTCCCGCCCGTAGGCAGTGACGGCCTCATGGGCCTCGATGCGCCCGAAACGGGCGTTCTTGTATCCTAGGTAGCCGAAGCAGGTCACCAGCAGCCATTTGTGGGCCGAGGCGTATGCCTTGTAGCTGGCCCGGCGCGGGTGCCAGGCGGGCAGCTCGGCGATGCGCGCTTTCAGAGCCAGGCGTTTTTTAAGCAGCGGGGCCAGGGTTTGAGGGATCAGCCCAGGTTGATCGCGCTCGACGGACAGGGACAGCTCAGGGATGAGATCGGCGGTCGGGCTGGCTCCGCCGACGGTCTCGGGGGAGATGTTGAAGTGCACCATGATGCTGGGATACATCGAGATGAAGTCGATCTCTGCCACGTCCCGGTGCAGCCCGGCGAGCGGCTGGTAGACCAGACCGCCCTGGTCGGCGTGCATCAGCTCCAGGGCCGTCTGGGGGCGCTCGGCCTGCTGTTTATGCCAGGGCACCAGCACTCCCAGGCGCAGGGCAGTCTGCATCTGCATGGCGGAGATGCCGCTGCCGGGCGAGACGCGCGCCACCGTCTGCACCGGCAGGGCAGTGACGCGCGCCAGCTCGAAGATCCCCTCCAGGCCGTAATCGTGGAACAGCATGGCGTTGTGCCCATCGATATGCCAGCGCCCAAACAGGTGCACCTGCTGGCCGCGATAGATGATCTGCCCATAGGTGAAGTAAGAGCGCTCGTCGCGATACGCAACACCGCGCCCGATCTCGCGGTTGAGAGGCAGAGGCAGCTGGAGCTGTTCAGCCAGCTCCAGCAGGTGCGGCAGCAGCCAGGTATCGCCCCAGGTGGTGAGCAGCAGGTCGGGGTCGTGGCGCTGCAGGATGGCGCGCAGGTTGACCAGCAGCGGGCGAGGATGCTTCAGCGCCAGGCGGTAGGAACAGCGCCGGTCGGTGATGTTCAGGTGGGTCGGCTCGGCATGGGCGGGATCGACGTTCGGCTCCAGGGCCAGGATGCGCAGCGGCGGCGCGGGCAGGTCCAGCTCCCAGGGCGAGTCCAGCGGGATGATATCACTCACTTTGCCGCAGCTATCGGCCTGCACGCGGCAGCGCGCCAGCGGGAAGGTGCCCCAGGTCGCGGCGTGGCGCAGGGAAATGGGCAGGTCGGCATCGTAGTAAGCCAGGTCGGGGAAAGCGCCGGAAGCGCGCCGGAAGGCCTGCTCCTGGGCGACCGGGTCCTGGGCCTGGATGGCGAGCAGGGTGAGCGGCTGTGAGCTGAACAGGTCGCGGCGCTCGACGCGCGAGAGCTGCAGCGCCTGTGGCTGCTCACCCAGGTAGCGCCATAGAGCGCGCAAGCGGTCTGCCGGTCCGGCGGCGTAGAAGGTGACCGGGAAGGGCTGGTGCAGGCGGCAGCGCGTCCCGTCCTCGCCCAGCAGCCACAGCACCACGCCGTCCTGCGAGTCGGCGTACAGGTCCAGCAGCCAGCCGGTTATCTCAGCCATCCCCGCTGGGCAGCGAGCCCTCCATGAGGCGGCGCAGGCGCATCACCTCTTTGTGCTCTTCGAGCAGCATGGCGAGCAGAAAGATCTCAAAGGGCAGGGCGTGGGCGGCGTAGGCCGCTGCGGCCAGGTGCTGGTGGGCGGCAGCGAACAGGTCATCCAGAGCCAGCTGGTCGCTGCGCCGCAGGGCGCGCCGGAAACGGGCGAATGACTCCTGCTCTTGCAGGAAGACCTGGGTAATTGAAGGCAGTGTGCGTCCCATAGGCAGCCTCAAAACAGTCTGAGCGGCAGAACGGGTGGTTGGGGTTCGAAGCGCCACACCTGGTCGGCGGCCTCCTCCAGCAGCTCCAGCAGCTCGCCATCTGCTACCTCCAGGGCGGTGCTTACCAGGGTGGGCGCCCGGCTGCTCAAGCGCTGCAGGTGCTCCAGGACGGCCTCCAGCAGGCGGCGGCGCTCATACAGCGGCACATTCTCATCCTGGAAAGTGGCGAGCAGGTCCAACACCAGGGTGGGGACAGGGACTGCCGGGGTCTCCGCCAGCAAGGTGAGCACCTGGTAGCAGGTGAAGGCACGGGCAATGTGGATATTGCCCAGGGCGGTCTCCAGGTGGGGTGTGTGGCGGCGCAGCAGGCGCGCCAGGCGGTGTGCCTGGAAGCAGTTGCCGCCATCTAGCACCAGCACTGGCCCGCTGTGAGCCAGGCGGGCGATCAGGGTATTGACCAGCTCGAAGCGGACGGGCCGCAGGGCCAGCAGCAAGTGCAGCTGGCCCGGGTATAGTGCGGGCAGGGTGTTCATGCTGCCAGGATAGCGCATATTGCGCTGGCGGACAATCCCACCCTGGGGGGATATATGGGGGAAAAATGGTGGTAACCGGTTGGGTGAGCCAAGGGTAGGGGTGGGCGGGCGGGATGCCGCAGATATGGGGGTGATGCGCCCTACACGTGGACCCGGCAGCCTGTGGAAGGTGCTACTAGCCGGCATCCTGCCAGGTGCTGAAATCCCAGTCTGCGAGGGCGCGGCGCAGATCGGCCCTGTTGCGCAGGTCCAGCTTGTACAGGGCGTTGCGCACGTGGGTCTTGACGGTCTCACGGGAGAGCACCAGGCGGTTGGCGATTTGCGCATTGGTGAAACCCAGACAGACCAGTGCAGTGACCTGCTGCTCGCGCGGCGAGAGCTCCTGCCAGCGCCGCAGGTACACCTCGGCGGCGCCGCGCTGTACCAATGCGATGGTGAGCAGCTCGGTCGCCAGCTCTTTCTCCGTGCGCCGCTCGCGCCGGGCCAGGTGGTGCAGCGATTCGATCATCTCCGCATCCACCTCGAGATCCAGGTGGTCGGCGCGCGAGAGTCCCAGGAGGCGCAACAAGTTTTGCCAGAAAGGCATGGCAGTATTCCCCACAAAGGCGGGTGCATGGCTGTTACTCTCTATTGTAACAGAACTTTTGTTCTATTTATCATTAAAAATCACGGGCAAATCTGTGAGTTCCCCTGCAGCCAGGGTTATTTTTGCTTCAGCTCGGCTATGTATGGCAGAGTGCGGTAGCGGTCGGCGAAATCCAGCCCGTAGCCGACCACCCATACATCGGGGATATCGAAGCCCAGGTAGTCGATAGGGAACTGGGTGCCTGGACGGGTCTTGCGCACCAGCACGCAGGTGCGCAGCGAAGCCGGTTTGCGCTCCTGGAGGATGCGGTACAGGTAGCTGAGGGTATTGCCGGTATCCAGGATGTCTTCGACGATCAGCACATGCTGGCCTTCGATTGGCTCGCGCAGGTCCATTAAGATACGTACGGTGCCGGAGGTGGTTGTTTTTCCGTAGCTTGAGAGGGCCATAAAATCTACGGCATGGTTCACTTCCAGCTGGCGGGTCAGGTCAGCCAGGAAGATGAAGGCGCCTTTGAGAATGCCGACCATGTACAGCCGGTCGACGTCCTTATAATCTTGGTCGATCTGTTCAGCCAGCTGCTGGATGCGGGCTTGAATCTGTTCGGGAGTGATCAGTACCCTGGCGAGATCGGGACTCAGGTGAGGCATGGCGGTTCTCCTGAAGGAGGATGGTGGGGCTGGATAAGGTCGATCCCTGGCGAAAGACGAGAACGCCAGGCACGCTTGCGATGATAACACCAAACCCCTTTTAATGGGCA
>CAZGIX010000057.1:15701-20113 GCA_964525785.1 uncultured Anaerolineaceae bacterium | reverse complement strand
GGAAAAATGTTGCCAAAAGGCACACATCGTGCTAAAATAAATTGTGAAATTCTTTACCTGGAGTAATGAGAAAAACCGGCGTCTGAAGGTTGAGCGGAATATTTCTTTTGAAGAGATTGTGTTCTATATCGAAAAAGGGCAAATTTTGGATATCATTCAAAATCCCAATTCCACAAAATATAAGGACCAGAAAATCCTGATTGTAAATGTCAATGACTATGCTTATTTGGTACCCTTCGTTGAAGGGGACGAAGAAGTCAATCTGATCACCATTATTCCTAGTCGTAAAGCAACCAGGAAGTATTTGAGAGGTAGAAATGAGCAATAAAGATTTGGACCAAGAAGAACGTGAACTACTGGAAAGCTACGAAAAAAAGGATGAGTGGCAGTCTGTGGAGGATGTAGGCAATGCAGCATCGCGGTTTAGGGGATATGCTAAAGCTACCATCCGAAAAAATTCGCGCGTCAATATTCGCATTTCCTCGAAAGACCTTGAGGCGATACAAAAGAAAGCCTTGGAAGAAGGGATACCCTATCAAACTCTGATCGCCAGTGTTCTCCACAAGTATGTAACCGGAAGATTCGTCGATCGTTCTTAATACTTCATATTATTTATCGAACAGTAAAATTATCTATTTCCTCTGATACGCTAATTTTCAACCGATAGACTCCAATTATAATAATAGCCTATGGGTTTCCACGGCGGTGGTTGGTGGGGCTTTCTGAGCTCTTCAGATGAGAAGCCCAAGGTTACCCTGGGCTTGCTTAAGCGCGTCCTGAGCTACTCGCGCCCGTACCGCTGGCAGATCGCCGGCTTGCTGGTGACGATCATGGCGATGACCGGGCTGACGCTCATCACACCGCTCATCCTGCGCGACCTGATCGATCGCACCATCCCCGAGGGAGATGTCCGCCGCCTGGTGCTGCTGGCGCTGGCGCTGTTATTTATCCCGGCTTTGGGAGGCCTGCTGAATGTCTTCTCACGCCGCCTGAATGCCAGCATCGGTGAAGGGGTGATCTACGACCTGCGGGTGGCGTTGTATGCTCGCCTGCAGCGCATGTCGCTGCGCTTCTTCACCAACACCAAAGTGGGCGAGCTGATGAGCCGCCTGAACAATGACGTGGTCGGCGCACAAAACGCCATCAGCAATACCTTCGTTGGCATTATTACCAATCTGGTCCAGGCGATTGCCGTGATCGGGGTCATGGTCTCGCTGGAATGGCGCCTGACCTTGATCAGCGTGGCGATCCTGCCGCTTTTCATTCTGGCAGCCCGCCGTTTGGGGACGGTGCTACGTACCATCGCTCGCGAAGCTATGGACGCCAATGCCAAGATGAACGCCATGATGAACGAGACGCTGAACATCGGCGGGGCGCTGCTGGTCAAGCTGTTCGGACGCACCGGTCTGGAGGTGCAGCGCTTTGAAACTCGGGCCGCGGATGTCCGGGACATCGGCATCCGCCGGGGAGTGGTGGGAACCACATTTTTCGTGATCATCGGCTTGATCAGCGCCGTCGGCACCGCCCTGGTGTACGGGCTGGGAGGTTATCTGGTCATCCAGCAGATATTTACCGTTGGCACGATCGTGGCATTCGGCGCTTACCTGACCAGCCTGTATTCCGCCCTGGCAGGCCTGGCGAACGCCCCGGTGGAATTTGCCACCTCGGTGGTCAGCTTCGAGCGCGTCTTCGAAGTCATCGATTTACCCCACGATATCGAAGACAAGCCGGGCGCGCAAGTCCTGACAGATGCTCGCGGCGAGCTGGTCTTCGAAGATGTTACCTTCCGCTATTCGGTGGATGAGAAGCTGCTGCTCAGTGATGTGCGCCGCTACGGGTCGATGGACAGTGTAACTACGGCGCTCTCCGACAGCAAGCCGGAGCCGGGCGATGGTGGGGCCAGGGAAGCACTCGCCCCGCGCAGCCAGGCGCGCGAGCTGGCGCTGCAGAATGTCTCCTTTCGGGCTGAGCCAGGCCACCTGCTGGCGCTGGTCGGTCCAAGTGGGGCGGGCAAGACCACACTCACTTATCTGATTCCGCGCCTGTACGATCCGGACAGCGGGCGCATCCTGCTGGATGGGCGGGATCTGCGGGATTTATCCCTAGACTCGCTGGCAGCTCAGATCGGCGTGGTAACGCAGGAGACGCACCTATTTCACGATACGATCCGCACCAACCTCTTGTATGCCCGGTTGGATGCCAGCCAGGCCGAACTGGAAGCTGCAGCACGCGCGGCCAATATCCATGACTTCATCATGGACCTGCCGGACGGCTACGATACCGTCGTCGGTGAGCGCGGCTACCGGCTGAGCGGCGGTGAGAAGCAGCGCATCGCGCTGGCACGCGTGATCTTGAAAGATCCGCGCATCCTGGTACTGGATGAGGCCACCAGCCATCTGGACAGCGAGTCGGAGGGGCTCATCCAGGAGGCCTTGAAAAGGGTGATGGCAGGGCGCACCAGCATCGTTATTGCTCACCGCCTGAGCACCATCCTAGCTGCCGACCAGATCGTGGTGATGGATCGCGGCCAGATCGTCGAGCGCGGCACGCATGACGAGCTGCTTGTGCTGGGTGGTCTGTATGCCAACCTGTATGAGACTCAGTTCAAACGAGAGGATCTGGTCCTTGGATAATAACGATATGACGATGGACAGGTACCAACAGCTGGCGGGTCTCACAGCCGGCGCAGGGGGCCAGGGCGAGCGGCGCTTGCTGGTTTCGGCGCTGGGGCTGGCGGGTGAGGCGGGTGAGTTTGCCAATCTGGTCAAAAAGCTGGTCGCTCACGGGCACGATATCCCGCCCCGCATGCTGGCAGATGAGCTGGGCGATGTGATGTGGTATGTCGCCGAGGCCGCCACAGCCAGCGGTCTGAGCCTGGGAGAGATCGCCCTTCAGAATGTAAACAAGCTTCGCCAGCGCTACCCCAACGGTTTCGAGCCTCAGCGCAGCATCGATCGCCAGGAATAATTCATAAAGAACCAGCGCCCATGTCCCGATCGCGAGTCAATCCTCTCGCCCGCCAGGGCACTGCTGCCAGGATCGCGGCGCTGTACCCCCGCAGCTATGATGGCTCGCGCGCCCGCTTCAGGCAAAACCTGGATCGGGTGCAGCAGTTCTGGCCGAACGCTCACCTGGAATCTCACCGCATATCGAGCGAAGAGGGGTTGACTATCGATTGGATCGAATCGACGGCGCTGGAGAGCTGCGAGCGTGTCCTGATCTTTACTACTGGCGAGCATGGCATCGAAGCTTATGCCGGCTCAGCGGTCCTGCAGGTGTTCATCGACGAATATATCCACCGCTTGCAGCCGGAAACCACCGGTATGCTGCTGGTACATGCCATCAATCCCTGGGGCATGAAGTATCGCCGGCGTGTGAACAGCCAAAACGTGGACCTTAACCGAAATTTCTTACTCGAAGGCAGCGATCTAGCTGGGGCGGGTAAGTGCTACGATCCAGCTTTCAATCCCACTTATGCGGAGCTTAATCACTGGCTGAACCCGCCAAAACCGGTAAGCGGCTGGCTGCTAAGCAACCTGTCTCTGCTCCTGGGCTACCTGCGCAGCATCCTTTCCAGGGGCTCCAGCCAAGTTCAGGCGACAGCGCTGCTCGGGCAGTATTTCGATCCACGCGGGCTGCACTACGGCGGCAGCGATATGCAGGAAGAGACGAAGGTCTTGATCGACCTGTATCGCGGGCAGATCGAGCCTTACCGGCAAATCCTGGTCATGGATATGCATACCGGCTACGGTCCGCGCTACCAGATGAGCCTGGTCAATTCTGCATTGGAAATGCGTGATTCATCCTGGTTCGTGCGCCAGTTGCAATACCCCCTGGTGGTAAAAGCCAATTCGCAGGAGTTCTACAGCATTCAGGGGGATATGATCGACTTCATCTACAGCCTGGTGGACCAGGAATATCCCGATAAAGGGCTGTACGCCACCTCGTTCGAGTTTGGCACGTTTGGCAGCTCGTTGCTGGCAAGCTACCGCAGTATGCGCGCCACGGTGCTGGAGAACCAGCTCCACTGGCACGGCGCATCCAGTCTGGGGGTCAAGGCCTGGGTGCGGCGCGAATTTGAGGAGCTTTTTTTCCCTGAGGAGGAGAAATGGCGCGCTAAAGCCATTAGCGACGCGCGCCAGGCAATTAACGGCATCCTGAGAGCAGAAGGTTTCTTCGGCGATTGAGCCGGGAACGCCAATGACCGGCATGCGCTCGCGGCGAGAAGAGTTCCTATCCGGGATTAAGGCCGAGCTGCCTATCCTGATTGGGGGATTCCCCTTCGGGATGATCTACGGTGTGCTGGCCCTGGGCGCCGGGTTACCCCCCGGAGCTGCTCTGTCGATGTCGTTCATTATCTTTGCCGGATCAGCCCAATTTATCTCCACTCAGTTATTCGCCGCGGCAGCGCC
>CAZGIX010000057.1:0-15601 GCA_964525785.1 uncultured Anaerolineaceae bacterium | reverse complement strand
CTGGGCGGCTGCCTTGTCCGCGGGCGCAGTGGCTGTGGCGTCGTATACGCTGCCCCTCAAGCTGGGTTTAATCCTGGCTTCGCTGGTGGGCATTGGGGTAGGATTGTGGGTGGATAGCCGGGCATGAACCTATGGCTGACCATGATCGCCATCGGGATAGCGACCTTTGCTATTCGCTTCTCGTTCATTTTCCTCTTTGGGAAGATCGAGATCCCGGACACGGTGCGGCGGGCGCTGCGCTTCGTGCCGCCGGCAGTGCTGACCGCCATCATCGCCCCTGAGCTCTTAATGCCGGGAGAGGCCTTCGACCTGTCATTGGGGAATGAGCGCCTCATCGCCGGGTTGTTGGCAGCCCTGGTAGCCTGGAAGACAAAGAATATCATCCTAACTATCCTGGTCGGCATGCTGGCGCTGTACCTGCTGCAGGCGCTCTGGCGTTAAATCCGTAAATTTAACGTTGCCTTCGTAAAGCCTTTTATTAAAAATATCGATAAGATAGAAGCCAGTGCTGTGGCGGTTGCTGCGCCAAGGGGACCGAAGACAGGCGTCAGCAGCAGGTTGAGCAGGATATTCCCCAGCACCAGGATGGCTGTCATAATGGTGTGTAAGCCGGGTCTGCCGGCTTGCAGGAGGATTGCGCCGAAGGGTATATAGCCCGCGCTGAGGACCAGTCCAGCCACCAAGATAACCAGGACAGGCCAGCTTTGCAGGTATGCAGCCCTGTCCTGGATGATCAGGGCGCCCAGCGGGTATAGGGCGATCACGAGGATGCCGATCAGTGCAGTTATGGCGTAAGTGATCCGGACGCCTTTACGGATCCTGGCTTTTAATTCGTCGGTCTTTTGCTCAGAGATCAGCCTGACCAGCAGGGGGTTGTAATTTGTGCGCAGCACCACCGGCAGTTGGTACAGCCCTTCCGCGATAATGCCTGCGAAGCTGTACACACCCACGACATGATCGCTCCAGAAGAAACCCAGGATCAGCACATCCACCCGCGGATTCATCTGCAGCAGCACATTGCTCAGGAAACCCCTCATCCCAAAATCCAGGTGTTTGATCGTCCAGGCCCGCAGCACATCCAGTGCAGCGGGCGTATATTCTTTCAGGATGGCGGGCAAGGTGCACATCAGCAAGATGATCTCAGCCAGGGTGAATGCGATGGGCAGACTGCCCCCGGCACCGCCCATTGCGGCAATGGCCACCAGGATGGCGACGATGAGCAGGTAGCGCAGCGCCTGAATGACTGCGTACAGCTTCATTTGAGACAATCCGTTCAGGATCGATAGATTGACTTTGTTTATCGAGAAGAAGAACAGCCCGGGGGCGATATAGGCGATGCCAGTCGCTACTTCTGGGCTGCTGAACAGCCGGGCGAGAGGCGCGCGGACCGACCAAAGGATCAGGCTGGATGCGGCAGCGAAAACAGCCGAGAGCAGCAGCGCCGCCGTGTTGAGCGGGCGGTAGATCTCCGGCTGACGGGAATATTGGGCCACATATTTTAGTACCGATAAGTGAATCCCGGCAACGGCAAACTGAGAGACGATCACATAGACGGAATAGACCTGGTTATAGACGCCCAAAACGGCGGGGGAATACCAGCGACCGATGATGAAATTGATGCTGGCTCCACAGATCACCATGACGGCGAAGCTGGCGGTATTCCATAGGACATCCTGGCTGAACTTGCCGCGCAGCAGGCCCTTTTCTAGCCCGATCCAATCTAGCAGCTGTTGATAGAGGCTCACCATGCTGGTCACGAGCGGATGCGGGTGATTATTCGAACCTCTCACGCCGCAGCGAGCCAATCTGGTCTGCCAGAAGTCCGAAGAAAACGGATTGGAAGCCGAAGATAACGATCAGGGCTGCAAAAACCGGGAAACCCTGACCGAGGATCATCGCCTTGATAAATCCATACAGCCCGCCGATGATGATGAAAACCAACCCGATCCCCCCGAAGAACAGCATCGGTTTAAAGAGCAGGAAGATGCGCAGCACCAGCATAAGCGTCTTGGCGCCATCACGCAGCTGGTTGACGGAACTCTTGCCGATGCGGTTTTGAACGACAATGGGCACTTCTTTGCCAATGTAACCCCGCTCGATCATGATCAGCGTGGTGGTTGTGGATGCGCCAAAGCCTCTTGGCAGCAGGTGCAGGTAGCGCTTGATCACATCCCGCTTGAAGCCGCGTAAACCGGAATTGAAATCCTTCACCGACGGACCGGCAGCCAGCCGGACAGCGGCCCTCAAGATGAACTTACCCGGTTTGCGCAGCGCTGGTTGGTAAGAGTTCGTCTCGCGCGCCCCGATGCAGAAATCCAATTCTTCCCGCTGTAGGGTCTCTGCCACCGTTACCAGGTCTTCCACCCGGTGCTGACCGTCGGCGTCGAACCAGAGCACGTACTTGCCAGTCGAAGATTTCACTCCGCTACGCAGCGCGCTGCCATAACCCTGATTGTGCGGATGCCGGATCAGATGGACCCTTTGAAATTGCTGCACTTGCTCGCAGGTAGCGTCGGTCGAGCCGTCGTCCACAACCACGATCTCCGCCCCCTGCAGGGCGGGCTCAGAGCAAATCTCTTCAAGCACCTGGGAGATGGCTGGCTCCTCGTTGTACGCCGGAATAATGATGCTGAGTTCGGGCTGGACTTCCATGGTTGCACTAATCTACCTTCCAAACAGGCGCGACTGCCTAATCCGGATGGCTAAACCCCAGGCGATGCGGATCAAAGCAGCCATTGTGGCTGCGGAGAGGATGATATAGAACGGGGTCAGCACCGATGAATATCGCTCCAGAAATCCGTACCCGGCTACTACGGAGAGGATCAGGTAGTGGATCCACAGCAGGCAGGCAATCACCAGGAAGCGCATGCTGCCGCGGGTGGCGACCAGCAGGAAGATGATCATGATCAGCCAGGCGGCCGCGACAGGCAGCGACGATGCCTCGGGAAGAAAGATGCTGAGGGGCTGGATCCCAAGCAGATATACCTGGAACGCCTTGGTGGCTGCCCGCTCGTAGAAGCGGGCAAGTGGAAGCCCGGCCCCCCAGGAATAGCGCGAGTGGCGGATGCTCTCGCACCAGGGATATTCTGTGCAGCGGTTGTTCTGCTCCGGCTTGAGGTAGAACCTCAAGATGAGCGGCACGTTGTAGCGCAGGAACCGGATCCCCTCCGCAGTGATGACACCGGCGTAATACACGGGGCGGTTGGTGATGCCTTCGACGTAAGCCTGCGTCATCAAGTCCGAGGCCTGGTCAAGGCTCAGGTCGTGGCTCTGCAGGCAGGGGATGAACTTCCCATACAGGATTTCGTTGTTCACAGTCCCACCCGCGCTGGTTTCCATCATGTTAGCGTAATCTTCGCCCGGCATGCAGCTGCTCAGGTAGCGATCGAGCTCCTGCGACGCTGGCCCATTTTCGGGCAGGAATAAACGGTAAACGAACAACGGGCTGCCGGTATAGTAGCCGGACTGCCCCATCAGCTGGAATTCGCCGCTCGACCAGGCGTTGAAGGAGCCCAGTGCCAGGAAGATGGCGAGGAATCCGCCCGCCAGGGAAGCCGTTTTGCGCCAGGAACCGGTGAGCCACAGGTAGAGGGGAATGATCAGGATGGTCAGGAACAGACTCGATGGGCGAAAGATAAAGGTCCAGCCGTACAGGATGCCCGCCAGGAACAGCTCCCAAGCAGAGACTGCCTTGCGGCGCTGGTGGTGGCTTACCAGGACAACCAGGCTGAGGGCGTTGAAGCTGACGAACAGACCTTCGGTCATCACGTTGCGGTTAATGGCGCCCCACACCAGGTCCAGCAGCAGCAGAATGCCAGCCAGCACCGCCAACAGACGGTCTGACCGGGCGATCACGTACAGCAGGACGCCGGCAGCGATTGCCCCAATGAGGATCTGCAGGAATACCAGCCTCCCGGGATGCACCCACGACTGGCTGACCGCGTTCAAGAAGGGGTACGGAAAAGATACTACGCCCCTGGCAAATGGGCCGCCACGCTGGAATAGTGTCTGCCCCAGCGAAACGTACAGGTTGGAATCGCGATAGTAACCGAAGGAGAAAGCCCACCATTGGGCCAGGTTGCGCATGAAGACCAGGCTGGCGAAGATCAGGGTGATGATCCATGCCTGCTTGGCTGTAGAGCGCTTGTATTCGTTCGGCTGGCTCGATTGGCTTTGCATCGGGAGTCCAGAATATTCATCCTTTATCGAGTAGGTACAAAGAGCATGGAGATTATAGCACCGGACAGGGGTTGAAAATATCTGGCCCAGGCTATGGCAGTGCGTCCTTCTTTCAGGAAATTCCAAACGCTCTTTCCGGCGCACGCATGTCATTCCTCGACCCTGCGCTCTTTGCAGGGTCGAGGAATCCCTGAGACCTGGTTCTTTGTAACCCTGCCGGCAGGGAAAAGGCAACTATCGGCACAGGGATTTCTCACTGCGTTCGAAATGACAACCTGGCTGGTCTGGTTTTGCATGAAATTCCTGAACAATAGATACACTACCCTCCAAAGGGCATGCCTGCAGTCAGAGACAGAAGTGAGGTAGAATCCAGGCTTACCAGCGATAGAGTTTGGCTCGATGGTGAGCAAAATACGGCGGTCAGGATAGCTGCATGAGCGATCAACAAGTCATCTTCTCCATGGTGCGCGTCAGCCGCGCCTTCCCACCTGCCTTTAAGCCGGTGATCCGGGATATCTCGCTAGGTTTCTATTACGGGGCCAAGATCGGCGTGCTGGGCTTGAACGGGGCGGGGAAATCCACCCTGCTGCGCGTTATCGCCGGGCGTGATGACGGCTACACCGGCGAGGTGGTCTTCTCTCCCAGCTACTCGGTGGGCCTGCTCGAGCAGGAGCCGCAGCTCGACAACACCAAGACAGTGAGGCAGGTGGTGGAAGAGGCGGTCCAGCCGGTGGTGAAACTGTTGGTGGAGTATGATGAGATCAATGCCCGCTTCGCCGAGCCAGATGCCGATTTCGACGCTCTGATCGCTGTCCAGGCCCGCCTCCAGGAAGCTCTGGACAGGCAGGATGCCTGGACGCTGGACAGCCGCCTCGAACAAGCCATGGACGCCCTGCGTTGCCCGCCTGGAGATACACCGGTATCGGTCATCTCTGGCGGCGAGCGCCGCCGCGTGGCGCTCACCCGCCTGCTGCTCACCGAGCCGGATATCCTGCTGCTGGATGAGCCTACCAACCACCTGGATGCCGAATCGGTCGCCTGGCTGGAGCGCCACCTGCAGGAATATAAAGGCACCGTTATCGCTGTCACTCACGACCGCTACTTCCTGGATAACGTGGCGGGCTGGATCCTGGAACTGGATCACGGCTACGGTATCCCCTGGAGGGGCAACTATTCTTCGTGGCTGGAGCAGAAGCAGGAGCGCCTGCGTCGGGAGGAGAAAGCCGAAAGCAAGCGCATCCGGACCCTCGAGCGTGAGCTGGAATGGATCCGCATGTCTCCGCGCGCCCGCCAATCGAAGGGTAAGGCTCGCTACACGGCTTACGAGAGCCTGCTGAGCCAGGAAGCCGAGCAGCGCCGTGAAGACCTAGAGATCTACATCCCGCCCGGGCCGCGCCTGGGGGACGTGGTGATCGAAATGAAGGGCATCCGCAAAGCCTATGGCGACCGGCTGCTGATCGATAGCCTGGATTTGAGCGTGCCGCCCGGCAGCATCGTGGGCGTGATCGGGCCGAACGGAGCCGGCAAGACCACCCTGCTGCGCCTGATCACCGGGCAGGAGCAGCCCGATGCGGGCTCGATCCGCATCGGGGAAACGGTCCAACTGGCATACGTGGATCAGAGCCGCGAGACCCTGGATGCCGAGAAGAACGTGTGGGAGGAGATCAGCGGTGGGCAGGAGCAGCTTGACCTGGGCGGGCGCAAGCGCAATTCGCGCGCCTATGTAGCCAGCTTCAACTTCCTGGGCCCCGACCAGCAGAAGAAGGTGGGGAACCTTTCAGGCGGCGAGCGCAATCGCGTCCACCTGGCGAAGACTCTCACCCAGGGCGCCAACGTGATCCTGCTGGACGAGCCCACCAACGATCTGGATGTGAACACCCTGCGCGCCTTAGAAGAAGCCCTGGAGAACTTCGCCGGGTGCGCGGTGATTGTGTCGCACGACCGCTGGTTCCTGGATCGTGTGGCGACGCATATCCTGGCCTTCGAGGGCGATTCTCAGATTCGCTGGTCAGTCGGCAACTGGTCGGATTACGAGGCGGACCGTAGGCAGCGGCTGGGCGTGGAGGCGGATACCCCTCACCGCCTGCGCTACCGGAGCCTGAAGAGGTAAGGCATCGAAGCCTTCTGGGGGTGAGAAGTCTTGGTCGGATCCCCAATTAATGAGATGTGCGCTTACGCGTCAAATAAGGGGCGCTCTGAGCGATCAGCATTCCTGCCAGCATTAAGCCGCAGCCTGTGATCTGAAGGGGCGTCAGGCGCTCCTGAAGCAGCAGCCAGCCAAACACCGCCGCGAAGGGCGCTTCCATGCTCAGCAGGATCGAGGCGTCAGCAGGTGGAGCCACCTGCTGACCGATCACCTGCAGGGTGTAGCCCAAGCCGATCGAGAGAACGCCGGTGTACAGGATCGGAACCCAGGCAGCCTGAATGGTCTGCCGGATGCCGGGTTCGAGGGCCAATCCGATGGTCAGGCTGAGCAGGGCGGTGACCAGGTACTGCCCGATAGCCAGCGGCAGCACCGGCAACTTCCCAACCAGATAGTCGATCCAGATGACGTGAAACGTAAAAAAGAAAGCTCCCCCAAGCTCCAGGGCGTCGCCGCGCGCCAGTCGAAATTGCCCGCCGGTGCTCAGCATGAACAAGCCCAACCCCGCCAGAAGAGCTGCCAGCCAGACCGGCAGCCTCAGCCGCTGCCTGCCGCCCAGGGCCAGGAACAGGGGCACGAAAACGACGTACAGGCCCGTGATGAACCCGGCATTGCCGGCTGTGGTGTAGCGCAGTCCGAACTGCTGCAGTGTGCCAGAGGCAAACAGCAGCAGGCCTGCCAGCAGGATGGAGGGGAGCGGCTTGAATGGCGTGCGGCTTGTACGCGGCAGCTGTCGTCGCAGGGCGAAGGGCAGCAGGACCAGCGCGCCGACCAGGAAGCGCAGCCCATTGAAGATAAAGATGCCCGTGTCTTCAGCAGCTACCCGCTGGGCGACGAAGGCGCTGCCCCAAACCACCGCGGTCAGAAGCAGCAGCAGATCGGCTTTTATGCGCCTCGAACCAGCAGCGTGCGTGTTTGCGCCAGGCATGGGGCTGATTATATCGGCTATTCCTGGCTTCTGTTGGCGGTACTATCGATTCGCCAGGACGAGAGGCAGCATCACCTGACGGGTCTCACCCATCAAGGCGAAGGCGGTCATGTGATCCGGCGAGGCCGTCACACGCTGGTCGGCGAGATCCAGTTCGCTGGTTGGCTCCCGGTTCCATTGGCTGCCGTCGAAGCAGTACAGCCCCAGCGTGCTCTCGATGGCAGGACCTGGTATAGCAGCGGTATAGCTGATAGTAACGGTGTAGGGCGGGTCGAAGCTGGAGACAGGCGTGGTGGTGCCGCTGATGACGGCGGTCAGGTCGAAACAGAGTATGCCCGCCAGCCCCTCCCCGGTGCACTTACCGGCACCGGTGTAGGTGACCAGCGTGGGCTGCTCCACTGAGCCGGCCAGAAAATCCAGGCGTGCACTGCTGTCCGGCGATACCAGCTCCCCACCTTCAGGTAGTACCAGTGATGTTGCGGCATCGACGGGCGGCTCAACACCGTAATTGACCTGCACGACGAAGATCTGCGTGCCGGCAGTCAGGTACAGCCGGCGCAGGTAGGGATCGAAGGCCATGCCGCGCGGCCCATCGTGTTCATCGAAGGCGGCAACCAGCGGCAGGGTATCGACCAAAGCTCCGTCGTAAATGAGGTTCAGGTAAAGAGCCTGATCAGGATCGTTGTAGTAGTGGTCAAAGGTGGCGACAAAGACCCGCTTGGAATCGTAGCTGTCCACGAACACCTGGTACATATCGCCGTACGGCAGATCGATCACCTGCTCCACCTGATCTTGGGTCGTGTCGACCCGGTCGATATAGCCATCTGCGAACGACTGGTCACCGGAGGCCACGTACAGCCGGTCGATATCTTCCGCCACAACGATCCCCTGGCAGCCGCCGATCCCGCAGTTGTCCTGCAGGTCTACGTCCGGCAGGCTGGCAGCGCTCAAGTCTTGCAGGGGATGGCTGATCGAAATGGCGCGCAAGCCCCAGCCCAGTGCGTGGTTTTTATCCGAGATATACAGCCTATCGCTTGTAGATAGGTCATCCGAGGCCAGGCTTTCATGGCGCGTCTCGAGCGCCAGGCTGTTGCCCGCATTGGTCTCCCAGCTCGGTTCAGTGACCGGAGCCCGGTAGGACAGCCGCTGCACCCGGGCAGCGTCTGTGCCAGCGGGGTTGAAGTCGACCACATCGACGTTGCCTTCAGGTGTGTTGTCGATCAAAAGCCGGGCCGGGTTGGCACCTTCCGAGAAGGGCTGTTCGAACACCAGCCCGTCGATCCCGTAGCGATTGTCTGGCGGATTGGACATGCCGTCGTTAAACGCCTCATTGACCGAGAAGCTGGTCAGGAGCTGGCGGTCGGATATGACGTTGATCCTGGCCTCGATCCAGGTGACCGAGCTGCCGCGGATGCGTGTGGTGACCAGGTAAGCGTGGTGGTGGTAGGCGTCGTAAGCCATCCAGCCATTCCATTCCCAGGTAGGGAGGCTGATCTCTTCTTCACCCAACCTAAGGCTGCTGCTATCCAGGAAGTGCACTTTGCCGGTGCCTCGATTGTAGAAAATCACATCGCTGCGCCCCCTGGAATGATCGACCACGATGGCATCCGGGCTGCCGCCCACGTCAATGGCGGTCAGCAGGACCAGCGGCTCAGCCGCGTGAGCGCGAGGGGCATCCTCCACAAGATGGGATTTGGCTGGGTAGAAGGGATGCAGAGCGCCAGCCAACAAGACCAGCAGAGCGGTGTAGTTTATCAGCCGGATGGACATCGCAAGCTCCTCTCATCGGCAATCATGGATCGTGTTTATCGAAGGTTGTTCAGAAACAAAGGCGGCCGGACCTGCCAGGCCTGGTTGAGCAGCTCCACCGTCTCGTCAATTGTGCCGTCGCTGCCGTGGTCGATCTTCCGGTCGTCGTTTTAGTCCCACCCAATAAAAGATAATCAAGTGCTGCGGGCTATCTCAAATATTATCGGTCCATCCGTGCGCCTACAGCAACCGTGAAATGCGTGTCCAACTTTTTCGGAAGTGGGACACTGTCAGGTGCATCATTAATATTATAGGATTATTTTATTGAATGTCTACAGATGGGCACCATTAATTTAGCTCGAGCAGCCAGATGCCCCCGTCGGCAGCGGACACAAAGGCTATGTAGCCCCCATCGGGAGAGACGCTCCAGTCGCCGTTGGCGATCTTGAAAGGCGTCACCGCAGAGTCGGTCAACGGGCGGGCGCTACCCGTCCCGGCCTCCACCTGCCAGAGCTGGTGAGCGGGAAGGCTCGTGTCCAGCGGGACGAGCAGCAGGTGAGCGTCATCTTGCCAGCGGTAGCCGCCGAAGAGGTCCAGCCGCCGGGTTTCGGCGCTGAGCGTATTCACCAACCATATGCCATTGGCTGCCGGATCAGGGTCGAAGACACGCTGGTAGGTCAGCCAGCTTCCCCCAGGTGAGATGGAGATGCCACGCAGGCGCTCACCGCTGGCAAGTAAAGAGACACTGCCATCCTGGAGCAAGACCGCCCATAATCCCAGGGCCGGCTGGCTGGGATCAGGGCGCCCGTTGACCAGCAGCCGCCCATCTGTAAGCCAGCCCGAGAAGCCTCCGCCGGCTACCTGGATCAGCGAGCGCGCCTGGGAGCCGTCGACCTGGCTGACCCATACCTGGCGCAGGGCAGTATCGAAGGGCGGGCCGGATTGGCCTGTCGTCCAGGCGAGCATGCTGCCATCCGGTGAGAAGCTGACCGCCCGGCCTCCGCTGGGGATCGTCCAGCGCTGCCCGTCCGCCAGCCGCTCCACAATGGTCTGCCCGCTCTCAGGGTAGGCGCGCAGGCTAAAATCTGGCGAATAAACGCCCAGCTGGTCGGTGAACAGCTCCGGGGCGCCGCCCTGCAGCCCAACGCCGTAAAACCCGACCGGGGCGTCCGGAGACGGCTTATCCAGGAAAAGCACTCGCTGGCTGTCCGGCGACCAGAACGGCTCGACGCAGCAGCCGCTGCTGGTGAGCTGGCGAAGGGTAGGGGCGGGCGTGGGCGTTGGGGTCGGGCTGGCGGTAGGAAGCGGCTCCGGGGTGGAAAGATCGACGGGCTGCGGTGATGGGAAAGGGGAGGGTGAGGATATGGAAGCGTCAACCTGGGATGGGGCATCCCCTACCGGAGGTGATGCAGGTGCCGGGTCGCCGCCCGGTAGGCCTGAGCAGGCTGCCAGAGCTGCCGCCAGCAGGATCACCGCAATAAGATGGCTACGGCACAATTTCACGAGAAACCTGCGCATCACTGCTCCCACCGCAGCGGCCAGACGGCAGCATAGTCGTTCAGCAGTGGACCCCAAAAGGCGATATCTGGCTGGCCCGCGAGCGTCTGCCAGCGGCGCGGGTCGCTCAAGTCTCGCGCAAAGCCGCGCCCGAATGGCCCCACCAGGGCCAGCGTGTCCCAGTCGGCGTCGATGAGTGGGATGGGATTATAGGCGCGGTTGTACACTCCCGCGTTGCGGATCTCCAGGTGCAGGTGCGGGCGGGAGGTGCAGGTCTCGTCTGGGTCGCCAACCTGGGCGACCACTTGGCCCGCCGTTACCGCCTGGCCGACTTGCAGGTCGGGTTTCTGGAGCAGGTGCCCGTAGAAGGATGCGTACCCGTTGGTGTGGTCGATCATCAGGTTGTGAGGCGCTGAGCCGTGCTCCAGGGCATCGACTTTGGCAACTACGCCATCACCGATGGCGACCACCGGGTACCCGCAGCGGGCGGAGAGATCGATGCCGAAATGCACGCCTTGCCCGGCGTTGTAAGTGCTGCGCCGCTGGCGGTAAGCGCCGGTGGTGTTGCCGTACGGCTGCCCGAGCAGCCAGGTGTGCGGGCCGGGCGGATCGGGAAATGGCAGTATGAAGATGTCCTCTGCCTGCAGCTGAAATGAAGAGTAGGCATTCTCGGGAGGCAGCGCTCCCAGGAGCAAGATCAGCACAACGAACCAAATCACATTAAAGACCCGGTTCCGAGATGAATGGGGTTTCAAGCCCGCTCCTTTCCTGTTTCATGATAGACCATACGCAGGGATCACTCGGGCAGTTTCTTATGGAAATACCAGTCTGTATAATCCTCGATGTCCTTCGGCGTCGGCCAGCGCGGCTCGCCTTTGCCCAGCGAGTAAGCGATGGTCATAATTTTGGCAATTTCTTCGGTCAGCTCCGTGCGGTTATAGGCCTCGTGGTTCGATTTACCCAACGTCACCAGCCCATGGTTTTCCAGGGCCATGACATTGAAATCCCTGGCATATTCAGCTACTGTTTTACCCAGCATGGGCGTTGTGGGGATCTCATAGGGCACCAGCGGGATGCGCTCACCCAGGAAGATAGGCGCTTCTGAGCCGATCGGTTTGATCTCGATCCCTAACAAGGAAAGGGCAATTACATGCGGAGGATGGCTGTGCATAATAGAGAGCACATTCGGACGAGCCAGGAATACCTCTCGGTGCATGACGATCTCGGAGGACGGCCTGGACTTGTGCGGGTAAGGCTCCCCGGTGGTCAGATTCACCTTTACCCAATCTTCCACTTCTAACTCATCCAGGACGCAGCCAGCTGGGGAGATCCACATATCATCTCCCACGCGATAGCTGACATTTCCGCCGGCAGCGGAGGTCAGGCCGCGCTGCTTCAAGCGGGCGGAGTACAGGCACAGCTCCAGGCGGATGTCATCGTGTGGAGAGTCTGGGGAATTGCCTGGGGGAGCGGGTTGGGATGGCGGGTTAGCAGCGGATTTCATAGCCTCGTCAGTGTAGCAGAAAAAGCGACAGCAGACAAGCGCTCCACATTGCGAGGTGCGCTGGGGCAGAGATTTCCACTTTCAGGCAGCTAATATACTTCCAGCGTTAAACAGGTGCAGTGCACCCGGAAAGGGTGCGCTGCACCTGTTTTCATATGCGAGTTATGGGGCGATGACCATCGGCAGGTAGACGCCTTCGGCGATCAAGGCATCGACTGTCTGCTCCTGCAAATCTTCCGGGGATGGGTCCGCAACCGGCTGGACGATCGGGACAACCTCCAGGGCCGGGTCGGTGGCTTCATCTTCCGGCTCCAAGGGCTCTTCTATTGGTTCCTGTGCCAGATCCAGTGGATCGGCGAGCGCCGCAGACTGGGCCGCGGCTTCCAGCATCAGCCTGCCGATCTCTTTTGCCAGGGAGGCCGGGTCGTGCCCGCCATTTTTCCGGTTGGTCAGCACGGTGATCACGATGCCTTCATCCGGGTACATGCGGATATAGCTGCGGGATCCGTTTTGGGCGCCGTCTTTGGCTACTACAAAGGTGTCCATGTGCGTGCCGGTGTTCCAACCCAGGGCGTAGTTGCTCTCGCCGTCGGGTGGCGTCCACATGCGGTCTAGCGTCGTTTGCGGCAGGATGCTCTCGTTGAGCAGCTTGATGCCGAAGCGGGCCAGGTCGTAGGCGGAAGACTCCAGCCCGCCGCCGAGCACTTTCCATGTCAAATTATCTTGGCTGACCTCGTCGTTGCTGGTATTGTAAAGGGTGGCGCGGAACTTGGGCGAGATATCCAGGTCTTCCACGCGCAGGGTGTTCAGGTCATATGGCACGCGCAGGCGCTCCTCCAGGATATCCCCAATCGGATCGCCGAGCGCCGCCTCCAGGGATGCTCCGAAGAATGTGTAAGCGTGGGTGCTGTATTTATAGCCATCGCCCGGAACGTACACCAGGGGCTCATCCCAGAGCTCCATGGCTGGCGCCAGGGCGGTGGTGTAGTCGCCGCTGATACCGGGATAATCTTCGTAGTGACCGATGCCGGAGCGGTTAGAGAGGGTCTGGATCAATGTGTGCGTGTGGTGGTCCGGCATGGCAGGGATCAGGTCGCGCGTGGCGTCGTCCAGGTCAACCAGCCCCAGGTCTTCCAGGCGCAAGCCGAGCACCCCGGCGACGGCCTTGCTGACCGAAGCCAGGCGGTAGATGGTACGCGAATGGGCGATGACCTCATCGTCGATATCGGCGTAGCCGAAGCCACGCAGGTAAAGAAACGTCCCATTCTGGGCGACTGCTACGCTCATGCCGGGGATATCAAAATCATCGGCGTGCTCTTCCAGCAGGCTGTCCACTTCGTCTTTTAGCGACCAGTCGGGGCGCCGGCTGTTCTGCCGCCAGATGCCGGCATAGCGCCAGCCATCATCGGTTGGATAGGCCTCGTAGTCGATCAGGCGGTAGCCTGCATCGCGCAGCTCCAGCCACTTATCGCCGAATCCTTTCGAGGTCATATTGCGCCACTCGGCCCAGCCGCGCCCGTTGGCATTTTCGACCCAGATGCCGGCATAGTATTGGCTGCTGCCAATCCGGTAGGATTCGACATCGATCATGCGGAACTGGCCTTGCAGCTCATCGAATTTATCCGAGAACTCGTCGGAGGTCATGTCGCGCCACTCCTGCCAGTCCAGGTCTTCGCTGTTATCCACCCAGACGGAGGCGAAGCGGATTTGACCATCCACCGGATAGGCATCGACGTCGATCATCATGTAGCCAGCCCCGCTGTAGCGGTCGAACAAGGTAGCAAACTCGGCGTCGGTCTTATCGTAATAGGAGATCCACTCCAGCTCCTCAGTGTTGAAGTACCACACGCCCGCAAAGTAGCGGTTCCCATCCAGCTCGTAGGCCTCCTGGTCGAGCATGCGGAAGCCCTGCGCGCGGAGCTGGCTCTGGGTGGTCTCGAACTCCGATTGGCTCATATTGCGGTACTGGTACCACCCGCGGTTGTCTAGGTTTTCCTGCCACACGGCGCCTACGCGCTGCTTGTCATCGATCTCGTCCACTTCGATGTCGATGACCATGTACCCCTGGCGGGATCTTTCATCGAAGTATGCCGCGTATTGGTCGCTGGTCATGTTGCGCACCGACAGCCAGGCGACGCTGTTGGGATCGAGCAGGCTGGAAGGGATGGGATCGTCGGGGGAGTTTGGGGCAGCTGCAACGGGTAGGGGCTGCAACAGGCTGGCCAGCAGCAGGGAGGACGTTAGTAGCGCCCGGGCGAGTTGGGTAGTGTTCATCAATCTCTCCTTGTTGTCTGCCTTTTCCGCAGGCAAGACGGGATAATTGATGAATTATATATTATTTGTGGGAATTACGCTGGCGATTTCGAGGACGCGCCACTCGTCATTGGAGGGGATAAAGTCCCAGGCTTTCTCTATGGGATACCCCTGGTAATGCACCTGCAGCACCGCCAGAGCGAAGCCGTGGGATACAACCGCCACGCGCTCGTTTGGATGGCGGGCAAGGATATCCTCGACCGCGCTCACCAACCGGTCGCGCACCTGCAGCACGCTTTCCCCGCCTGGCGGGGCGATGGTGAGTGGGTCTTGCTGCCGTTTGCGTAGCAGCTCACCATAGTGTGCCTGCACCTGGCTGGCGAGCAGGCCCTGCCACTCGCCCTGATTGATCTCGCGCAGGCGCGGGTCATGGCGCACCGGCAGGTGGGTGGCGAGGGAGATTGCCTGGGCGGTCTCGGCGGCGCGCTGCAGGTCGCTGGAGTAAATGGCAGCCAGACCCACATCAGCCAGGGAGCGGGCGATGCGGGCTGCCTGCTGGCGCCCGCGTGCATTCATGGGCACATCGGCGTGACCCTGCCAGCGACCTTCGATGTTCCAATCGGTTTGCCCGTGGCGGATGAAGTACAGCGTGGTCATAGGACGGGCAGATTATACACCACGTGGAGCGGTATTCAATTGTCGACGAAGCCTTCCATTACATAACGGGTCACTTCGCTGACGCTCCAGTTTTGTATGCCGAGCTTTTCCAGTGTGCGGCCGCGCCGCCAGTAGTCGGTGCGGTGAACGATGCAAGCCAGGCGGATGATGCTCTCCATGCCGCGCACCGAGACCCCGTAGCGCTCCCCCAGGGCGGCGATCGGGACCAGGCTCATAGGCACATCCTCGGTGATATAGCGGTGATTCAGGGTGGGCGGGGCCTGGATGCCGTAGTAGCCCGGCTGGTTGTGAATGGCTTCGTACAGGGAGTCACCGGTGGCGTGATATGCCATCTGCAGCCATTCCTGAGCGGTGCGAGCACGGATGCCCAGGGATGAGGCGACCGTGACGCGCTCCCGGTCGAGCACCTCCAGGACGCGCGCAACGGATGGGCTGACCCCGTCGATGTAGAACTGGAACTCGCCGTGAGCGGTCTCGATGCGCCCGGCATTGAGCAGGGTCAAGGCTGGGTGGAAGATGGCGCCCATGTTGTTCATGCCCGTGTGCAGGACGGAAATCCCGTCGATGAATTCTGGGTAGGCGGGCGCCAGGGCTTCCAATACCCTTTTCGTGCGGGTGGCAGGCAGGGCGGCTATCGGTACGGTCTCTTTGATGCCGAAAATGCGCGCCT
>CAZGIX010000056.1:0-24446 GCA_964525785.1 uncultured Anaerolineaceae bacterium | reverse complement strand
CACACCTTCTGCGATTGTTTGGCTATTCAATTTTTAAGCTGCAAAAGTCGAGTAAAGCTTAGTCACGTTTTCTGCCTCATCATACTACACAAGTGAGTGATATTTTTATAGAAGACAGTTTTCCGCTCGTACAGTAGTCTATGCTCAGGCATGCCATGTGAAAACTGAGGGCTGCATCTTTCATACTGTTTTTATCAGCGACTGGGGATCACCCTGGGGCCAGATCCATATCGTATGGATCATCCCTCAGGATTGACCCTGATCTTCTCGCACCGCCCCATCCTACCCCTCGAGTCGGGAGTGCTCAATCTGCATGGTCATGTCCACAACAGTCCAACTCCTGAGTTAGGAGCAAGCCACGTAAACCTGTCCGTGGAGGTGCGAGATTATCGGCCCTGGCGGTTGGGGGAGATTTTAGCGCCTTATCTACATGATCAGTGAATGTCTGGTAATTATGAAAGCGCATCATGCATCATCCCGGCGAGTCTGCACCCAGCACAATTCGCACATCCAAAATACTATACCCCTTTTCATACACGCGCACCGGATTCAGATCGATTTCCTTGATTTGCGGATAGCGTGCAGCTACCTGGGATACTTGCACCAACAACTCTACCAGACTCGCAATGTCTTTCTGTTTCTCGCCGCGCATACCTTGCAGCACGCCGTAGCCTTTGGTTTCTCTGATCATGTCCAGGGCGACGTCTTTATCAAACGGCGCCACGCGGAAGCTCACATCCTTGAACAACTCCACAAACACGCCGCCCATGCCGAACATGATCGTGGGTCCGAACTGGGCGTCGCGCACCATCCCGATGATCAATTCGGTGCCCGGTTTCGCCATCGGCACGACCAGCACACCGTGAATGTCCGCTGCAACTGCCGCGCGCTTCACATTATTCACCAATTGGTCATACCCCTGACCCACCGCCTCGTTGCCTTGAAGATCGATCCTGACACCCCCGACATCGCTCTTGTGAATGACTTGTGGCGAGACAATCTTGAGCACAACGGGGCTGTTCATTTCCATCGCGGTACGCTGCGCTTCTTCCCGGGTCCGCGCCAAAACATACGGCATCACCGCGATGCCATTTTCGCTGAGAAAATCGAGCGCCTCGGGTTCCAAAAGAGGGCGCGCCTCGGTAACAGCGCGATCCAGAATCGGGTGATGAGCGGTAGGAACATCGGCAAGTGGATGACTCACGCTGAACGTTGCCTGGGTCAACATCGCCAAGGCGCGCACGGCATAATCGGGCGAATCGAACGTGGGGATGTCGTTCTCTTCGAGATAGCGGCGTGTCTCAGCCATCGCTTGACTGACCGTGAAGCACGTCGCGACCGGTTTGTCAAATTCTTTGACGACCGGGGCAATGGCTTGGGCGACATCCATGGCGGGCAGAAATGTGGGCGGAATGCTGTTCAACAGGACCATATCCACATTTGGATCGGACAAGACCAGGCGCATCGCGTCGCCAAATTCGTTCGCCATCGCGGAGGCGGTCATGTCCACGTACCCATTTGGTTTGCAAACCATCGCCATCGGCGGCAGCAAAGCAGTCAGTTTCTCGCAGGTATCCTGGCTCAGAGGAGCAAGTTCTAATACGCCGCCGGCCTCCACCTCGTCCATGCTGATGATGCCCAGGCCTCCGGCCTCAGTAAGGATGCAAATCCGGTTGCCACGTGGTTTGGGCAGCATCGAGATCGCTTTTGCGCCGGCGATCAAATCGTGCATGGTGTCCGCGCGCACGACCCCGCATTGTTTGAACGCGCCTCTGTACACGGCATCTGCACCGGCAAGCGTGCCGGTGTGCGAGAGCGTCGCCCTGGAGCCGATCTCGGTGCGCCCGACTTTGAGCACGAGCACCGGTTTGTTTTTGGTAACCTGGCCCGCGACGCGTATAAATTCTCGCCCGTCCTTGACTCCCTCGAGATAGACGAGAATCACCTCGATCCTGGGATCGCTGCCGTACTCTTCGATCAATTCCAGGTTCGACACATCGCACATGTTGCCGACGTGACCGAAGCGCAAGAAGCCCAAAGGCTTGGGCTGGCTGAGGGCCAGCGTCACGAGCGAGCCGCCGAGCGCGCCGCTCTGCGTCACGTAACCAAGATTGCCAGGAACGAGGCGGATCCCCGGATGGAAACCGGTGACGAGTTTCAAGTCTGGATTCATAATCCCGATGCAGTTCGGTCCGAACACCCGGATGCCGGTACGCTGGGCGATCTCGGCGAGCTGCCGCTGCGCCTGGACATTTTCTGGGATCGCAGTTTCAGCGAATCCGGCAGAGAGCACCACAACGCCTTTAACGTCGCCGCGCAGCCCGGCTTCCTCCATCACGGTGATGACCGCCTTGCCCGGCAAGCTGATCACGATGAGGTCGAGCGGATCTTTGATCTCGGCGATAGAACGATAGCACGGCAAACCCAAGATTTCTTCTTCATTGCGATTGACCGGATAAATCTTGCCCAGGTATCCGACCGTAAGCAGCGTGCGCACAACCTGGTGCCCCGCTTTTAATGGATCCTTCGATGCGCCGACGACGGCGACCGAGCGTGATTCGAAGATCTGTCGCAGAGATGCGGTCATTTTCGATGCGCCAGCCCGGTCTAGGGTTTTGCTTTACGCCTGGTCGCGCGACCTGGACGCGGTTCCTGTCCAGTAAAGACCGGTTTGCGTTTCTCGATGAACGCCTGCATACCTTCCACGCGATCCGGCGTCGCCATCACCTCGGTGGTGCGTTCCAGTTCGAATATCAGCCCCTCGTCGAGCGGCAATTGCTGCGTGGCGAGAATGGCGGCTTTGGCTTTGGCTACCGCCACCGGCGCACGCGACGCAATGCGTTCTGCCAACTTACGGGCGGTATCCATCAATTGCGTCGGTGGGACGACGCGATTCAGCAATCCTACACGCACTGCTTCCTCGGCACCGATTAAATCGCCGGTGAAGATGAGCTCCGCTGCGACGCCGCGTCCCGCCAATCGTGTTGTGCGCTGCGTGCCGCCCAAACCGGGAAATATTCCCAGGCCGACTTCTGGGAAGCCGAGGCGCGCCTCGGACGAAGCAATTCGAATGTCGCATGCGAGTGCCAGCTCCAATCCCCCGCCGAGCGCAAAGCCGTTGATCGCAGCGATAACGGGTTGAGGCAATGTCTCGATGTCGCGCAGAATGCCTTGCCCGAACTCGGTGAAGTCGCGTATCTTTGCGGGCTCAGCCGCGAGCGCCTGCATCTCTTTGATATCCGCGCCGGCGATGAAGGCGTTGCCTTCGCCGGTAATGATGACGACGCGAACGTCGCGATTGACGCGCACCTGCGCCAGAGCGTCTTTCAACTCGTGCAGCACTTGATTGTTGAGCGCGTTCAAGGCTTCGGGGCGGCTCATCATGATGGTTGCAATTGCCCCGTCAATGGATAAACGCACGTCGCGCAGCCTCCAGGGTTTGCCGCTGGCGGCTTGTGTCTTGAGCAGGTCGGGGATAAAACCCGGATGTCTAGCCTCGATGGGCTTCATCAACGCCAACGCACGTTCCAACCCCATGTTATTCATGATCGCGAACGGACCCCTGGCCCAACGCAAGCCAGTCGTCGCGCCGCGATCCACATCCTCAACCGTCGCCACACCTTCTTCGACAACACGCGCCGCGACGCCACACACCACGGCCAGCAGACGATTTGCGACGGCCTCCTTGCGGATCGGATCCACTTCGCCGGACAGGTCCCACAGTTGGCCCGACTCGTACAGCTCGCGCAGGTGGGTGGCCGGGGTGTAAAATTCGCCAATCGACTCGGTGAGCGAAACTGCGGCGTGATACGCAAGGGGCACGCCCGATACATTGATGAGCAAGAAAGGCCCCATACTGACTCCGAACGCTTCGCACGCCGCCGCGTCAATCGTCGGAATGTTCGCCACGCCTTCGTCCAGTATACGAATGGCTTCGTTGTACCATGCAATGAAGAAACGGTTGATGGCAAATCCCGGCGAATCAAGAACCAGGATCGGCAGTTTGCCGGTAAAGCGACCAAAGTTCAACAGCGTCTCAAAGACTTCGGGGGCGGTTTCTTTTGCTCGAACGACTTCCAAAAGTTTATTGATCACCGGTGGGAAGAAATAGTGCAAACCGCCAACCCTCTTCGGGCGTTTCGTCGCCGCGGCAATGTCTGCAACACGGAACGACGACGTGTTGGTCACGAAAATCGCCTCGGGCTTGCAGACCTTATCGAGCTCAGCGAACAGCGCCAGCTTTGCGTCGCGCGCCTCGACGATGGCTTCGATCACGAGATCGCAGTTTGCCAGATCGGCCAAATCCGTCGTGCCCTTAATGCGCGCCCACACCTCGTCGCGGCGCGCAGGCGACATCTTGCCTTTTTCCACACCTTTCGCCAGAAAGCTGCGAATACGTTCCAGACCTTTCTCCATCAATTCCGGAGTCGGCTCGCGCACAATCGTGGTGAATCCACCTTCCGCGGCTGTCTGGGCGATGCCCGACCCCATCAATCCGCAGCCGACGACTCCAACCGTTTTGATATCCATGGAAATTCTCCTCTTTGGGGTGTTCTCGCTCAATAAATGTGTTTCTTTATTGGGGATGAGTGCGGCTGCGCCGCACTCATCCCCAATAAAAGCGTACAAATACCTGGCGAGAGAACGGCTTAGTTGGCGTTCTCGATCAAGAGGGCGATGCCCATACCACCGCCGATGCACGCACTTGCAATGCCGTACCTCAAATTGCGGTGGCGCAATTCGTATGCCAGCGTGCCGGTCAAGCGTGCGCCGGTCATGCCCACCGGATGTCCCAGTGCAACCGCGCCGCCATTGACATTGACGCGCTCGTACAGCGGCGTACCCATGTACATACCCAGTTCCTTGAGACAACCCAGGATCTGTCCGGCAAACGCTTCGTTGATTTCAAATAGATCGATGTCCTGCAACTGCAGATTGGTTTTCTTCAACAGCTTTGGAATCGCAGATACCGGTCCCAGCCCCATGACCCGGGGATCCAAAGCGGTCACCGTATAATCGACGACGTATGCCAGCGGTTTGAGACCCAGCTGCTTGCCCTTGTCTTCGGACATGACAACGAGCGCCGCCCCGCCATCATTGATGCCAGACGAATTGCCGGCTGTCAAAGTGCCATCCTTTTTGAAGGCGGGCCTAAGTGCGGCAAGCACTTCCAGACTGGTATTTTCGCGAGGATGTTCGTCTACCTCGAACGTGACCGTGCTTTTCTTTTGCTTGATCTCCACCGGCACGATTTCTTCCGCAAATCGTCCGCTCTTGATCGCGGCGATGGCTTTGCGATGACTCTCCACCGAAAAGAGGTCCTGGTCCAGGCGCGAAATCTGGCAGCGTTCCGCGACGTTCTCTCCGGTCAAACCCATGCTCAAACCAGGATAGATAGAGGGCGGCTGGGCCATTTCGGACGAACGCTGATTGGAGCAGAGCAGCTCATAATTGAGATTCCTGAGTCCCTGGTATCGCACCGACAGCGGCAGATAGTACGGCACGCGCGAGAGATTCTCGGCACCGCTGGCGATCACGATCTCCGCATGGTCCGTTTGAATTTCCTGCACCGCCGAGGCGATAGCCTGGATGCTCGACCCGCACATGCGGCAGACGGTAAAGCCTGGCGTCGTCTCGCTCAGACCGGCCAGCAACAAGGAAACGCGGGCGATATTCGGCGCCTCGCCTGAAGGCATGGCATGCCCCATAATCACTTCGTCAACCTGGTCGTTACCCAGGTTGGAGCGATTCAGCGCGCCCTGGATCGCGGTCGCGCCGAGGGTTTCAACCGGCACTTCTTTCAACGAGCCGAGAAATGTACCTATCGCAGTTCTGGCATAACTGGTGATGATTGTCTTTTTCATAACGCTCCTTTGAGAAGGCAGCCTTCGACACAGACCGCCGGTGGCTGCAAATTCCAACTGTGAATTCCTAGATTATTCTCGCCGCTTTAAGCTCCTGCAGCTTGCGCGGCCCAAAGCCCATGTACTTGAGGTAGATGTGCTCATTGTCATAGCCCACCGGTCGGCACACCCACTTTATCCGGATGGGTGTTTCGGTCATTTTGTACTGCGCCTGAGCTATGACGAGCTCGCCGTATACGGGGTCCTTAATTGGAGTGAAAATGCCTCGATCTAACCAGTTTTCATCGTGCATGGTCTCCTCAGGACAACAAACGGGCGCCACGACCGGGGTAATGGGAGCCAGCCGGCCCTTCTTGGTGTATTCCACCGACATGGCGATCAATTCCTCATTGGTATATTTGCGTGTTTCAGCGAAGACCAGATCTGCCCACTTCAACTGCTGCTCTTTTTCCGAGAACGGCGCCATGTCCTTCCAGCTCGCGGCACCCCATTCATCCCACTTCCCCACCATATCGGCAAAAGCCTGCCACATCTCCAATCTCAAACCGCCCAGAAAGACGGCGCCGTCTTTGGTCGGCGCGAAGCAATAAAGCCAACCGCCCGTATTCAGGCTGCCAAAACGCTCGCTTACCACCCCCGCTCCCTGATACCAAATCGCTGCCCAGTCCTCCATTGAAGCGTAAGATTCAATCGACGAAACATCCAGCGCCTGTCCCTCTCCGGTCATTGCTCTCCAATGCAGGGCAGCCAGGATGCCGGCTGCCATGAACGTTCCGGCATGGACCGAACCTATCCAGGGACCAGCCTTGGTGGGAACTGCCCAGGGACGTTCAGCGTAGGACATGCCTTCCGGCAGCATCTCGCCCGAGTCATACTGGTTTGCCGATCTGGCCTGGATGATGTTGTCATAATCCGGCATCCAGGGGTGACTCACAGGCCCAAACTGCCCGTGTGCCGTGATGGAAGCGAAGATCAGCCTTGGATTGATCTTCTCCAACGCCTCATAACCAATGCCCCAACCCTCCATGGTTCCCGGTTTGTAGGTTTCGATCAGCACATCTGCCTGAGCTGCCAGACCCTTGAGAATCTCTCTGGCCTGCGGTTTTTCAAGGTCCAGAGTGATATGGAATTTGTTTCTGCCCTCACTCAAATAGTTAAGACCTTCGCCCTTATACAGCATCCCGTATGGGGTGCACGTCCGGATGAAATCACCCTCCGGTGATTCCACTCTCAAGACCTCAGCCCCAAACTCAGACAGCATTGAAGAGCAGTAGCATCCCGCAAAACTGTTGCTGCTCAAGTCCAAAACGGTGATATCGTCCAATGCTTCGGGCCTGGTGCTTGCAATTTTCGGGTCGTCCCTTTCCCTGATCCACTTATCCCAGGCTTGATCTTCGATCTCTGCCATCCATGCAACCTTTCTCCGACACAGCGAACCGGACACCAATTCAATCCCTTGCCATGATCAGCCCGGCTTTGCCATCCCAATCAGAAGGCGGCCGGCGCCCTCGCACGTCCGCCCATTTGCCCAGAGCGCCGGACTCGTACAGACGCCTGATCTCGTCTTCACTCTTGCCCAGACGATGGGTCATGATGTATTCGTTGTCGAAGCCCACGGGTCTGATCGTCCAGTGAACCCTGGGTGGGGTTTTGGACATCATCACCGGAAATTCGTAATCCAGGAACTGGCCGACGAGCGGGTCATCAACCTCCGTCACAAAGCCGCGCTCCCGGAAATGCTGATTCTCCACGACATCCTTGATTGAGTTGATGCGAGACGCAACAAAGCCGTGCTTTCCAGCCAGCACCTCGACCTCCTCGGGGGTCTTGGTTCTCACCCAACCGGCAATGATTCTGAGAATCTCGACGGCGTTCTCCTCCTGCAGTCGAATCAGATGATCTTCGAAGCGGGGATCATCAGCCAGCTCCGGCATGCCCATCGCAATACACAAGCCCTTGAACTCCTCTGGGGCTGGGGCAGCCAGTGCTAAGAACGTGTCGTCTGCGCAGCGGAACGTGTCTGCGGGACATATCGATACATCCCTGTTTCCTGCTGGCATGGCTCCCTTACCCGTGATGTGCTGGTAAGGCCATACCCAGGACATGGTGCGCATAATGTTCTCGCTCTGCGACAGCTCGATGAACTGCCCTTTCCCGGTCCTGTCCCGATAATGGAGGGCGGCCAGAACAGCTACCTCACCCATCAATGCACCATAGCTGTCGCAAACATATAAACGGCTCTTCAGGGGAGGCTGTCCAGGGAAACTCGACATCCAGGCATATCCGGACATTCCCTGTGCCGCGCCATCATTGCTGGGCCTGTTTTCCTCAGCATACTGGCCCCACTGGCCAAAACCGGTCTTGGAGATGTAAATGATGCTTGGGTTGATTTCTTTAATCTGCCGGTAGCCGACATTCCATCGTTCCATTACTCCCGGTCTCTGATTCTCTTCGATAATATCGACCCTGGCGGCAAGTTCTCGAAATATCTCCTGGCCTTCAGGCTTATGTAAATCGAGGCCTAGATAATGCTTGTTAGGGTTGGGCCGAAAGAATGACGTGCTTTGCTCTCTGAAGAAATAACCAAACGGCACCATGCTGCGCAGCGTATCCCCCAGAGGCGGCATTTCGCACTTGATGACTTCGGCGCCCATCCTCGACAAGATACCTGGTCCAGAAGGGCCGAGTACGAGAGTGCACACTTCCAGCACTCGGATGCCTTTCAGCGGCGATGGCTTAGAATGCTTCTTCTCCTTGTAGTTCTTCCAGGTGTCTTCCGCCACGATATTAAGCCCTTTCTATATGGGAACAATAACGCCGGTGTGATGCTCTATTCGAGGCGCCGCGGACGCTAGGCCAGGCTATCGATAATGATCTCTGCCGCCAGCCTGGCCCCGATCCCTGGTAAGAGGCCGCACTTCTCAAAACCCTTTGCCTGTGAAAATGCTTCCATATTCTCGGGGCTGGCCGCGGGATCCATGTAGCGACCAAATACCACGTTTTCATGTATCTTTGGGCAGATAACTGCCCCTACTTGCTCTTCGAAGCGAGACATAAACTGCCGGGCAGCGCCTATCGATGCCCCCACGGCATCAAAGTCTAACAGGTCCTCGCTGCCAAAGAAGAGACCCAGGGAGATCAACCCACCGGTGACCCCCCCGCACATCCAGCCCGTCCCGCCAAAGCCGGGAAACGGAGATAAAGCTTTGATGATCTCCATGTTACCCAGACCAAATTCTTCCATCACGGCCAGCGCGGTGCTCCTGGCACAATTACGAGCGAAAAAATTATATTCCTCGGCTCGAAGCTGAACACGGTCCAGAATTTCTTGTTTATAAGCTAACACCTTTTCTCTTTTGAGTGTCTTCCTGGGGATCCCCTCGGCAACGAATTGTTTATGCCTGGCTTCAATCGCCGGAAAATCCCAATTCCTCTCTGACAGTTCTTGTACCTTTGTTTTAAGTGCCTGATAGTCTGCCATGACTCATTTGCCTCCGTACTTGCTTGCCTGCGAGGCGCTGCCTACCGAATATAAATCATTCCGCTTGCCCTATACCGGCTGCATCTCGAGCGGATAAAAGGCCACCGACAACTTCATAATGTGAGCGCCAGCAGGTGTATTGGCGATGACGCCATCTTCACCAATTGCGAAAAATTTGCCTGTGCTTCTCATCTTGTCCCAGTTATAGAAGAACACGGTGGAAACGGGCAGACCGAATTCGCGAAAGGCGAATATGTATTGGTTGTCATCGAACTTGTAAGTTGTAGCCATGTCCACATCGCCTTCACCCCGCAGGGGTCCGATGATGCCATGCCAGACATAGCGTTCTGAATTCAGATAAATATGTTCGATGCATTGGCTGGGACCGTAATCATAAAGCCCACGCAAGCCGATCAGATCGCGCGTTGGAGCAGGCTTACGCCCGGTTGGTGGGATTGTTGGATCACCCAGCACACCTGCAGAGAACTCATGGACCGCGCGGGGCTCTTTACCCACCTCGCCGGCGCGCATAATTGTGCGTATCGCCAGCACTTGCCGCGTATTAGAGTTAACGATGAAGGTTTGTGACTGGCGAGGCATGTGGGTAAAGGTTATGTCAATAAAATAGGTCTGCGGAGCTACTTCCACCACCTCGCACCAGTCCGTCCCGCGCTCGCTGCCACTACGCCAGATGACCTTGCTGCGATCAATGAACTCTAGCTCGAAGGACTTCTCCGAGTCGAGCGTGATCTTCAGCGTTTGATTCACCAGCGCGGCTGTTGGGGGAAGGCGATTGGCCGCAAGTCCTGACGCATAATCCTCATACCTGTAATTCGTTTCACCCTCTTGCTGCGGCATTATGGGCCTCCTTTTTCAAAATTCTCTCTCACACGCCCCACTTCACACCTGCGTTGGTCAATGCCGCCCCTGAAACATCTACAATCGCCGCTCCACCATCAACCACAAGCACAGACCCGGTCATAAAAGTAGAGTCATCACTGGCAAGATAACTGCAAATGCCGCTCACCTCACTGGGATCTGCAGTCCGCCTCAGGGGAACCATCGAGGATATGCGCTTGAAAACACCACTCAGGTCCGTCTCGAGTGCTTCTGCAAGGGGGGCGAGTGAATTTTCAAGCATCTGTGTCCTGATACCGCCGGGACAGACAACATTACAGCGAATCCTGGCCGGGCCAAAATCCAGCGCGACCTGCTTTGTGAGCATGATGAGACCCGCCTTCGACGAGCAATAGGCTGGCATACCCGGCAAGCAGCGCAAACCTCCTAAGGAAGCGATGTTTATAATAGAACCGCCTCCGCCTTCAATCATATGCGGTATCGATTCTTTCATGAGAAGCAGAGGACCGGTGAGATTTGTTTCGAGGACTCTATGCCAGAGCTCCAGATCTATATCAACAACCGTCCTCCCCCCTGGATCGATGGCTGCGTTGTTTACCAGCACATCGAGTTTACCCATGATCCCCAACGCCGTCTCAACCATATGCCTGACATCTTCGGGTTTGGTTACATCTCCGGCGCAGGATACTGCCGTCCCTCTTGGCAGCGAAAGGATCACCTCGTCGAGCTTTTCCTGACGGCGTCCGGTTATACATATCCTCGCTCCGTCAGCCACAAACCGTTCAGCGATTGCAGTGCCTATACCAGTACCTGCTCCGGTAATGAGTGCTACTTTCCCGTCCAGTCGCATCTCTACCTCTCTGGTTACAACCCCAGGTAAGCTTTTCTGACATGATCGCTCTGCAGCAATTCATCACAATCCCCGTACAGGCATATGCGACCATTTTCGAGCACGTAAGCCCTATCAGCTATCTCCAAGGCACGCCGGACATTTTGCTCGATAAGAAAAATGGTAATGCCACGATCACGAAGTCGCTGTATGTTTTCAAACATTTCAGCTACCAGGAGAGGCGCTAACCCATACGATGGTTCGTCAAACAGGCTCACCTTAGGATTTGACATTAACGCTCGACCGATGGCTAACATCTGGTGTTCACCACCACTTAATGTCCGGGCTAATTGCCTGCCTCTTTCCTTTAATCGGGGAAAAATTTGATATACCTGCTCTAATGTACCTTCCTTCTGCCCCCAGGCGTGGGTAGGATAAGCGCCCATTTCAAGGTTTTCGAGCACACTCATGTCAGGAAAAACCCTGCCACCTTGGGGAACTTGCGAAATACCCAAAGCCACAATTGAATGCGGTGGCAGGGTCTCAATGCTTTGACCAAGAAAAGAAACACTTCCTGAAGTTGGGTGCAACAAACCGGATATCGTGTTCACCAGTGTGGTTTTGCCAGCTCCATTTGAACCAACCAGCGCCACGATCTCAGATTCATTGACTTCTAAACAGACATCCCATAAAGCTTGTACCTTACCATAGTGGACATTTACATTATTAATTTCAAGCATATACCTACTCTCCCAGATATACCTCTACAACCATTTTACTCGTGGCAATCTCTTGCGGCGATCCTTCGGCGATCTTCTCACCATAATTAAGTACGATGATGCGATTGCACACATTCATAATCGCCTTCATTACATGCTCGATCATAAAAATGGTAATGCCCCGATCACGAATTTTGGTTACTAATTCCATCGCCTGAGCGACCTCGGTGGGATTCAAACCTGCCATCAGCTCATCCAGTAGTAACAGCTCGGGCCTGGTAGCCATTGCCCTGGCCACCTCCAGGCGTTTCTGGTTGGGCAGCTTCAAGTCCTTGGCCGGCACCTCCCCAACATCCGACAACCCGACGAACTCCAACAACTCAACCGCTTCTCGGTAAGCCTCCGCCGTCGAAATCCTATCAGCCCTGCTAAAGAGTGCGGCTACCTGGACATTCGCATGCGCCGACATGTGCGGGAAGACCCGGACCGACTGGAATGTCCGCGCCAGCCCTCTGCGGCAGATGAGGTGCGGCTTGACGCCGGCGATGTCGTGCTCTTGAAACCGAATGGTCCCTGAATCGGGAGTCAGCGCCCCTGAAATCAGGTTGAAGAGCGTGGTCTTCCCCGCTCCGTTCGGGCCGATCAAACCGACCACTTCCCCACGGTCCACCCCGAAATCCACGGCAGAGACCGCAGCGAGTCCGCCGAAGCGCTTGGTGACGGCATTACCCTCCAGGATGTGCACGCCTTCTCCTCGTAAACCAGCTTCGCAGCTTGGGTGCCAGCCCTACCACCCCGCCAGGCAGGTAGAGGATGGTTGCAACCAGCACGATGCCGAAGATTAACATGTAGTGGTAAGGGAATCGGGTGATCAGGGTCTCCTCCAGATAGGCGATGAACACCGCCCCCAGGATAGGCCCATAGAACCGACCAAGCCCACCAAAGATCGCCATGAGGACCGCCATGAACGAGAAGAGGGGATTAAAGGCGATGTAGGGATCGACGTAGCTCCAGCGAGTCGCCATAATGGCTCCCGCGGCGCCCATGAAGATGGCGCTGACCGCGAAGACAATCGTCTTCAGGGGGTTGACGTTGACTCCCACATGGGCTGCAGCGAGCTCGTCCTCGCCGATGCTCTGTAACGCAAGTCCGAATCGGGATCGCCGGAGCAGGTAGGTTGTGAGCAACAGCAGGACGAGAATCGCGAGCATGATGTTGTAGACGGTATTGTTGTCCACAGGGACGACGAAACGCCCTCGCGTCCCCGTGAAGGTGACTTCATACCAGAGCACCACGTTCTTGATCAACTCCACCAGGCCAATCGTGAAGATGACGAAATAAATCCCTTTCAGTCTCAAGGTCAATGCACCTACCAGGAGGGCGAGACAGAAGCTTCCCAATCCTGCGAGCAGGATCACGTAAGCCAGGGGCATCTTCAATCCCAGGGCCGCGGCAGTGTAGATGCCCATACCGAAGAACGCGGCCGGCGCCAGGGAGATGTAACCGGTCGGGCCGGAGAACATCGCCCAACTCATGGCAAGGACAACATACATCAGAATGCTTGTGACGAGGATCACGGTGTAGGCTGATGCGTATAGCGGCAGGCTGGCCAGGAGAAGCAGGGCAAGGCCCAATAGAACTGGACCTATCAGCGATATCAGGGTAGTCTGGCGGGTCCTCATCGCCTACCTCCCCATAATGCCCGTCGGCCGGATTAGCAGGAGCAGGATGAAGATGGCATAGTAGGCTGCTAATGCCAACCCTGGCTGGTAGTACGTCACAACGCTTCCGACCAATCCCAGGAGAAAGCCTCCGATAAAGCTTCCAGGGATGCTGCCCAATCCCCCCAAGACGACGACGATGATAGCTATGGTCGTGTACTCGAAACCCATGATTGCGTTCACCGGATAGGCCATGCTGATGAGCATGCCAGCGATCCCAGCCATTGCCGCCCCTAAGGCGAAACACATCGCCAGCACGTAGTTGATATTTATACCCATCAGCGCGGCTGCGCCGCGATCCTGCGCGGCCGCCCGGATCGCTTTGCCCATGCGAGTACGAGCCAGATAGAAGTAAAAGATGAGGCCAATGACCAGCGCGAAACTCAGGGTCAGCAACCGGTTGGCGCCAAACAGCGCTCCCCCGATGTTGACCGGCTGCGCCAGGTAGGAGTACCCACGGATCTCCGGACCCCAAATCACAAGAGCAAGATTCTGAATGATGAACATGAGCCCAAAAGAAACCAGCATCGAATTGCCCTCGAAGATGCCAACCGACTCGGCGTTGGAGGCGAGGCTCCTGAAGATCGTCTTGTGAAGAATGTAGCCCAATAGGAAGGTGAGCGGGCCACAGATCCCAAGGGCCAATAGAGGATTGATGCCAAACTGCGTGGTGAGAGTCCAGGTGATCATGCCTCCAAGCATGATAAATTCGCCATGCGACACATTCAACACGCGCGCCACGCCGTACTGCAGGCTGAGGCCCATAGCGATCAAAGCATACAGGCCGCCCAGCAGCAAACCTGCGATCACGACATCCAGGATGGTTACCAGCATGCGATCATCCTCGGTTCTCCAGGCGGGCGGACTGCCGGAATGAGCATCAACTGCTCCGGATGGCAGCCAGACTCGTCGAGGCAGCCAGTCCGGCGCCTTTCCAGCAGCCTGCCCAACCTGTTGATGCGTCCTAGATTCAACCTGGAGGCGCTGGCCAGTCAGGCTTGGGATACAAGAACTCTGCAGTCGCCTTCTCGGTTGGCCCGACGACCTCATATACTCCGTTCTGCCACTGCCCGATCTCTCCCATGTGGCAGTCTTTGGACAACAGTCCGCCCTCGAACCACGTTTCACCGAGCACCGTGGTGAACTTTTCCTTGAGAAGCACTTCCCGGATCTTCTCCTGGTTGAGCGTGCCCGCTTTCTCGATGGCTGCCTTCCAACACTCCAGCCCAGCCCAATAATACGGGTGGCCCCAGGGATCCTGAACATCCTCAGGCTTGCCGGTGTAGAGCTTGTCGAACATCGCCTTGAGGGCATCGGACTGCTTGGGGCTGCCGCCAATGAAGCCCGTGACACCTTCCACGGCCGGGCCGAAGGCCGTGTGGAAGAAGCCGAAGTTGACCCCAGGTCCACCAATCCAGGCCTTGGGGCTGAACCCGACCCCCATTGACGTCCCGATGGCTGGCATGATCTGATCCGGATAGGCGAAGCAGCAGAAGACGTCGGCCTCCGAAGCGCCAGCCTCCTTGAGCACCGGTGACACGTCCTTGATGTCCGGCGGAACGCTCTTGATGCCAACAATTTCGATCCCCCTCTTCGGGAACTCGATCCCCGCCACACCGGAGTACTCGATGCCATGCAGGTCGGAAATGAACATGATGAAGGCGGTCTTCGCACCCTTCGCGGCTAACAAGTCTGCCAAAACCGGGAGCTGATACCAGTCGGAGAAGCTCAGGGTCACAAAAGTGTTCGGCAGGCTCGGAAGAGCTTCCTTGATGGTTGTGGCGCCTCCCTCGGCCGTGATCAGGTTGTACCCGTACTTGTTGGCAACCGGGGCCTGGGCAAAGATGAAGCTCGTGCCGCAAGCCGGCCACAGGAAGTCAACCTTATCCTCAAGGATGAGCTTTTCCGTCAGGCGAACCATCGTTCCCACGTCGGTCTTGTCATCGTAGATGAGCAGCTCGATGGGCAGCTTCTTGCCGTATTCCTCCACATAGATGCCGCCCTCGGCGTTGATCATGGGAACCCAGGTCTCATAGATGGGTCTGAAAGCCGAATCCCCGACGATAGCTTGAGAGCCCGAGAGTGGTCTTGACATGCCGACAAGGATTTTATCTTTGGCTGGCATTGTGGTAGGCACAGCGGTCGGCGCTTCGGTAGGAGCGGCAGGTCCCGCACATGATGCAACTGCAGCTCCCATACCAGCGATGGCTATGCCTTTGAGAAAATCTCGGCGGGTTAAATCTTTTTTTGTGTTCACATCTTCCTCCTTTTTGGAGCATCAAGTCGAATGAAACGAGAACTCATTTTCGATCAATCATCTCTACATACAGTCAATCTCCTTTCCGCACTCTCAACAACCGGTCAAGGCTGAATGGGGCATCCACCCCGAATTGCTTGCATCACATTCAAATGGAGCCCATCCTGGATTACATCATCCACTCTGAGCACCTTACCTTCCGCAATGATGGTTACACCCTGGACTACTGGGATTTCCAGATGGGCGAGGAGATCATTGACCGTGGCCCCATCCGGAATCTCAAGCTCGATCTCCTGTAACTGCCGGTAGCCGGAGATATTTTGACCCAATGTCCCGAAAAGCTTGACCTTTACCTTCACTCTCGAATCCTGCTAGGAGTCAAAGGCTTTATCGATATCATCGTTGCTGATGGCAAAGACCGTGTTATGGGGCGGAAGAGGTTCCTCGTAGAAGAATCTGGGTAACCGGTCGTCTTCATTGGTGAACCCAGCTTTCCTATTGAATTCTCTCTCTGCCTTCAGCACACGGGTGCCAAGGTCAAATGGGAAATAGTCTGGTCCAAGCTGCGTACCCATTTTGGCAACGATCAACTTACGAAAGGTCTCGAAACCTTCGGCACCCAACAAGGCTACATTGACCATAAAACACTGTCCCATGGTGTCAAAAGCAGCCATGGCGATTTGCAGGAATTTGGAGGCCTCGACCTGTCCTTCGGGGCTCAATGGATCGAGCTTATGCTCCAAATATGCCCCAACCAGGTTTCCTGCTGTATGATCAGCGCCCATAGGTGATGTGGCATACGTAACGCCATGCCCCAGCATGGCCCTTGGATCATAAGCGGCGATGCTCTGACCCTTGACTGTGGGAACCCTAGCGTGGTTGAAATGTTTGCCTACAGCATCAGGACCGCTTCCAAGAATCCTGCCGAATTCCGTTGCCTTGCCAATCTCCTCGATCATCTCTATGACAGCCTTGGCATCCCCGAATTCTTTATAGCCAGCATCCAGGGCAACCGCGACGGCCACCCCTGTACTCATCGTGTCAACCCCAATGTCATCGCAAAGGTGATCGAGACGCGCAATTGTGTCCAGGTCGACGATGCCGGTCATACCACCTGTGGCCCAGATGGTTTCATACTCCAGGGAGCTGGTTACAAACCGTCCATCTTTATCCACAAATTCATTTGAGCAATGGACCATACACTGGTCGCAACCCCTGTGGGTCGTCTTGCCTCCACGTTGTTCGATGAGCTCAGCCATGGCCTCGCCACTGATCCTCTCCCAACCATCCAGGGTGCCCTGGGTGGCGTTGTAACAGGGAAAGGCGCCCATGGCATTTACAGGAGCTACGAGGGCAGCAGTTCCGAGCTTGGGCATAACGACACTGCTCATAAAATCTGCTTTTACGATTTTGGTGATGGCTTTGGTGGCTTCCTTGAAGGTTACTGGATCGATTATCGGATCGCTGCTCTTTCCGCGCTGGTCGATAATCAGCGCCTTGAGGCCCTTCGATCCCATAACGGCTCCCATGCCACCTCGACCCGCAGCGCGGCAAGGGCGCCCGTCAACGTCGGACGACTGGATCGAGGCCACCTTCATCCTGTACTCACCGGCGGGTCCTATGCACAGCACCGAGGTTCTATGACCGTAAGTATCGAGGAGCATTTCGACGAGCTCATAAGTTCGTTTTCCCTTGTACTCTTGAGCTGGGATGAGGCGCGCCTCTCCCTCCCTGTCAATCCTGAGGAAGCTGAGCTCCCCTTCAGGCGCTTGCCCTTCGATAATGATCGCGGTAATTCCCAAATTTCCTAAAGCCGCAGCCGCGGTGCCGCCTGCATTGCTCTCTTTGATCCCGCCTGTCAGCGGGCTTTTCGCACCTACGGATAACCGGCTGGTATTCGGCAGAGGCGTGCCGCTTAGCAAACCTGGAGCAAAAATGAGCTTATTTTCTGGCCCCAGGGGATCACATGTTGGCGGCACCTCCGCATCGATCATGACAGAGGTTAACCCTCTGCCGCCGAGTCCGATGTAATCACTTGGTACGTCTTCAACATGAATGGATTTATCATTCATGTTCACTCTTATGAACTTCATGCCCGCCTCCTATCCGCGACCCATTTGCCGGGTCCTATAAACGTAATACCGGTTTGATCACTTGCCCCTGTTCCATATCTTCCACCGCCCGGTTAATTTCATCGAACGGATAGAATGTAATCAATCGATCAAAGGGGAATCTTCCCTGGCAATACAGCTCAACCAGCTTGGGGATAAATAGGTCCGGAACGGCATCGCCTCCGAGGATCCCCTTCACCGTCCGTCCGTTCATAATCAGGTCCATATTCAGGCTGACTTCTGTGCCGGGAGGCACAACGCCTGTGAGTCCGCAAACACCCAGGCGGGGCAACACATCCACGGCTTGCCGGAATACCTTGGGGTTGCCGACGCACTCCAGGCTGAATTCCGCGCCTCCACCGGTGATGTCCAGGATCGCCTCGACCGGGTTCACCTCTCTGGCATTGACAGTATGGGTGGCGCCTAATTCCCTGGCCATCTCCAAACGGTCCGGATGGATATCCACGGCGATGATAGTGGTACAGCCACATACTACTGCGGCGATAACTGCGCTCATCCCAACATTGCCAACACCGAATACCGCGATGGATGCCCCAGGCCCCGGTCGAAGCGCATTCATAACCGCACCCGCGCCGGTCATAATGCCGCAGCCCATTGGGCCCAGGATCTCGATGGGTATATCATCCCGCACCTTGACGACATTCCGTTCATTGGCCAATGCAAAATCAGCAAACGACGACTGGCAGAAGAAGGAGCCATGGATGGTCTGATCGCCCATGCTCAATGTCGTGCTGCCATCGGGTCGGGCGCCATGGAAATTGTGCAGGAAGAAATTCAAACAATAGAGAACCTTGCCCTGCTTACATGCGGCACATGCTCCGCAGTAATCCCAGGCCAATACAACATGATCACCCGGTTTCACTTTGGTCACCCGCGCCCCCACCTTTTCGACCACGCCAGCGCCTTCATGCCCGAAGACACTGGGTGGAGCCGGGATGGGTAAATGCCCGTCGCGGGCTGCCAGATCGGTGTGGCAGATGCCAGTCGAGACGATCCGAACCACTACCTCATCATCCCTTGGCTCGCTCAGCTCTAAGTTTTCAAATTTGAATTCTCCCGCCCGCTCGAAAACAACCGCCGATTTTATTTTCATTCGGCCCTCCTGCGAACGTAAATTGCCGTTAATTGCCCTGAACAACACATTTAAGACTCACGCAGTTGAGGGAGGAAGTGGGTGTTTGGGCGGGCTGCAGCCGCCCAAACACCCACACTTTTCTCCTGAACTGCGTAACTTCTAACATTATTAATATGTGCCGTACTCCTTGGCAGCATCAACCAGCGCCTTGACATTTTCCGGCTTGGCCTGGTCAAAGAAGGCCCCGTTGCCTATGATGAGGCCACCGTCTTTGCCGGCAGTGTCGATGAGCTTCTTGACGTAGGCTTTCACGTCCTGGGGGGTGCCCAAATTCAACATGGTGGAGGACACGTTGCCGAAGAGACAGGCATTCTGGCCCACGGTCTTTTTGACCTCAGTCATATCTGATTGGTCGATCATCCACAGGGTCTTGCCTTTGGGAATATCTTGCATAACTTCCATCCGCGTGTTCCAGTACCCCTCAGCCGCAGGGAATGGTACACACCCTCCCTCAATCAGGCCCAACATGACCTCTTTAAGGGTTGGCCAGTAGAATTTCTTGAACTGCTCATCGGAGATGAAGCCATCTGCACCTTTGTGTAGAGGGATGAAGATTACGGGATTGCCGGTTTGTTGCGCATTGGCAATACCCATACCGATCATGAGCGGCACCAAAGCTTCCATGGCCTTGAGGAGCTTATCGGGCTGCCGGTAGATATCCAGCATGATGCCCTTTGTACCACGCAGTGTATCGCCGATGACATCGAACGGTGCCTTGGTGAATCCTCCCAATACGGACGGGAAGCCGAACATGGCTAACGCACCGTCAGCGCCACCTATAGGCCCTACCCATTTTAGCGCCTCAGCACCAGCCTCAAAAAGGGCGTTATAGGTTGCCTGTACTGGTGGCAACCCAAAGGGGATGAAGAAGAGAGGAAGGCCGTAAATTTCTAGGATGCCGGGGAGAAACGGCAGCATCGAAAATCCACCTAATGATCCGAATACACGTGGCAGGTAGGCATGGGTGAAGTAACCGGATGGGTCTTGAATCAAGGCATCATATTCATTCGCCAGCATGTATTCGCCTTCATTGGCCTGGTAGGAGTGTTCCGGCGCAACCCCGTGGCCCGGCCAGGAGTAGAGCTTATAGCCCAGGATTTCATACATCTTCCCTGAACCGGGTGCGTAGGCGCCCCAATGCAAATCGGGATCATACTCGCGCACGAAGTTTATAAAAACTTCGGCGCATTTGCCATAGTCGTACATGGCCTCTTCCATGGTCATCCCGGCGTTGAGCCAGGGAAACATACCGGAAAAGACCGAAACCGGAACTCTGTCCGGCAGCTTTTTCATCTCGATCGCATCTTTGACCCTGAGTATTCGATCCTTGTACGCCTTTTCCGCTTCCGGGGATTGGAACGGAAGAGGGTTCCCATCAGGGCCTTTTGGCGAGAGCTTCCCTTGCCAAAGCGCCTCGAGCTTTTCCACGCCTGTCAATTGTCCATTCATTTTAGCCTCCGAATTCTCTGCCGAGGGTTATTACTGGATGCCAACCCATTTTTTGGCGAGGAATATACCGGCCACAGCATCTTTACCATAGCCATCAGCACCAGCATATTCTTTTACTTCCTCGTTGATCTGACCACCACCGATCATGATCTTGACCTTGTCCCGAAGGGCGGCGGATTCGATGGCCGCCACTGTGTTTTTCATGGAATCGAAGGACAGGGTGAGGAATCCACTGAGGGCGACGACCTGTGGTTGAAACTCTTGAATTCCCTCCACAAACTTTTGCGGGGGAACATCCACACCCAGGTCAAAGACTTCAAAGCCGTTAACATCCAGCATGAAGCTGACGATATTTTTGCCGATGTCGTGGATATCTCCCTCGACAGTGCCGATCAGTACTTTGCCGTGGCGCTCTCGATCTGGCATCTCGGCCAGCTTGGGCTTGATGATCTCCGAAATCTGGTTCATCATCTCACCCGCCAGCATCAGCTCAGGTAAGAAGTAGGTGCCCTCCTCGAAGCGTTTGCCAACGAGGTCCAAGGCCTCTCTGGTTAAATCCAGAATTGCCATGGGATTCGAATCGCTTGCCACCATCTCTCTGACTAACTTGAGGGCTTCTTCTTCCCTCATGTCAGCGATGGCATCAACCAATTGTTGTGACATAACAAGCCTCCTTTTCTATAGATGGGGAGAGTATCGAGGCACTCTACCCCGCTTCACCTGATTTGGCGAACACCCCGGCACGAAAAGCCCGGGTGTAATTCAAGCAATGACGGTCTCGCCCGAGGATCAGCTCGGCTGCTAACAACGCAGCTTTGAGCTCCCGATCCAAAGGGTCGATAATCGCACAGTCTAAGCCCGCCTGCAGTGCCAGGGTCAAAAATGCCCGGTTGATATAGGAACGAGCTGGCAGCCCAAACGAAATATTGCTCAACCCAGCAGTAAGATGGACTTGTGGATAAGCTGCTCGCACAGCCCGCAGGGTGTCGAAAAATATGAGCCCACTTTGAATATTGGTGCTAATGGTCATTACCAGCGGATCAATGTAAACTTTCTCGTCAGGGATACCGGACGCACGCGTGGCCTCCAGCACTTTATGGACAACGATCATCCGCTTCTCACTTGTTTCAGGAATTTTCTTCTCATCCATCGCCAGGGCGATCACTTCACAACCATGCTCAGCCACAATTGGCAATATGTTATTGAGCCGCTCAGGTTCTCCACTGATGGAGTTAATCATGGGGGTCTTGTCTGCGGCTCGAATTGCTATACCCAACGCTTTAGGATTAGCACTATCCAGGCACACGGGTGTATCGACAACGGATTGGATATTGTTTATAAGCCAGACTAAATCGTCTGGTTCCTGGTTTGGATGTGTGCCGGCATTAACGTCCAGCCAATCGGCGCCGACCTCAGTTTGTTTCATCGCCAGGTCTTTAATATAGGCGGCATCGCGCTCCGCAATCGCTTTGGCGATCCTTTTACGAGTCCCGTTGATTTTCTCTCCAATGATTTTCATTATGGACACCCATTGATTGCAAGAATTCAGATCGTTCTAAAACCCAGCACATTCCGTGCAGCTATGTGTTATTTGTCATTGTTCGGCTGATCTTAAAATCAAGGTACTCTATTATGTGACCCGGCGGGGCTACAAGGACCTCATCATCCCATGGACCGGATAGCAGCTTGCGAACCAGTGTGTCCGAGCCAACAATTTCCTCGAAACGCAAGTTGAATTTCTTGGCTGTAATCTGGGCATACTCGCGGTAGCCGTCTTGATCTTTGTGCCCTGTATCAATGTAAGCCAGTCGAGTGTAATGCTTCAGAATGATGCCCATAAAACGGTCAGCGCGTTCCTCTCCGTATTGTTCCACCAGACGTTCATGTTCCGCGAAGGGTGTATCGCCGACCTCGATCCAGCCTTTTGTCAAATAGTAAGTTCCAGGCTCCTGGGTGACTTGCTCGCTGTAGGCGTCTTTCGAGCCCAGGAAAATTGCTATGCAATCATCCACGCGTGGGATGACCAAGGTGAATTTCCGGGTGTGTAATCCGACAACTGCCATCGAACACAGCCCATACCCCAGGATCAGGGTATTAAATTCACCATCCTGGTTGTCTATTGCCTGCTGTAGGATCTTTTTGAGGTTGTTGGGATTCAGGTGCAGCCCGAAGTCGAGCACCTCATACGCCATTCCCTGAGGCAATAAGGGCTGCATTTCTTCGATCACTGTTGCACAAGCAATTATTTTGGTTTTCGTCGGATCAAAAGGCAGGTCTTGCATGAAAAGCCCTTATCGCGAGACTTTCCGTCCGGGAAAACTTCTATATTTATATAGGGAAGTTGCAAATATAGTGTATACTTATATTTAGTACTTGTCAAGCATCAGACAAATTAGAAATCCCCGGAAGTGCATAACTCCTAAGCGTAATATATTATCCCCAATCAGCCTATAACATCAGCCGGTTATGGTTACAGACTCTCAAAACAAGCCTCCAGATCCGTATCGAATTGATCGAGATTCCTACGAGCCTGCCTACGTACAGCTCGCAAAAATCTTGCGGCGGCAGATAGCAGAGGGCGCATATCGTCCCGGAGATCAGCTGCCTTCAGAAGCCCAGTTGTGCCGCCGATATGGCATCAGCCCGATGACTGTACGCCGTACCATCAATTTGCTCTCCGACCAAGACATTGTCAATACGGCACAAGGTCGCGGTACATTCGTGAAACCGCTCGATTTAGGGACGGCCAATTTCGATTTGGGAGAATTGCAGGATCTCTTTCTCGACGGCGCGTCTGTAGGGGTGAACCTCCTGGATGTGCGCATTGTCTCTGCGGATGAGCGCACTGCTCGCAAGCTGGGGCTGTGCGAAGGCGATCCGACCATCTATATCCGGCGTCTATTTAAAAGGGAAGAGAAGCCGATTTTCTATCATCGTGCCTATTTGATCTTCGATCCCACGCGGCCTATCGTTGAAGCTGAAATGGATGTAACCTCCTTGCGAGGGCTGTTTACCAGTGGAGAAAACACCTTGCTCAAACAGGGAAAACTGACTATTGAAGCGACGTTGTTGAATGAAGAAGAGGCAACCATATTACAGACCCCATTACCTGCGGCTGGTTTTTATCTAGAGCATCTTTTTTATGATTTCGAGAATCGTCCGATCAGTTGGGGTTGGTTTATCTTTCGCAGCGAACACTTGCGTTTTCACACCCAAGTGGGAATCCTTGAATGATACTGCCAAAGGATAGTTCCTATGACAGCTATGGTTAGAGACCAAGATAATCGGGCTGAGTTAATAAGGCTTGTTGCCGATCTTAATGAGACTGCGGCATTATCCCTGGTTGAAGCTCGCATCATCACCGACGAAGATCCTCTGGCAATTGTTGAAGATTGCCAGGAAGGCTTGAGACAGGTCGGCGAACTGTATGAAAAGAGGGTATATTATCTTTCCGGTCTGATTATGGCGGGTGAGATCTTTCGAGAAGCAATGGAGCTTTTACACCCTACTATCAAGGTGCGATTATCGGGCAATGAAACCGGGACAATTCTATTGGGCACAGTAAGGGGAGACATACACGATATCGGCAAAAACAGCCTCAGCATGTTGCTTACCAGTTATGGATTTACTGTTCATGATCTGGGAGTTGATGTAGCACCTGCCGAGTTCCTCTTGGAGGCTCTTCAGATAAAACCGGATATTATTGGGCTTTCTGGATTGTTGACCAGTTCTTTTGATGCGATGCGCGAGACGATCCACATGATCAAATCATCTGGGGAGAAGGGGATTTCAACGCTACCGATTATCATCGGGGGAAACCAGCTTAACCAACAGGTTTGTCAGTATGTCGGTGCAGATCATTGGGTCACAGACGCAATGACAGGTGTAAGACTTTGCCAGCAATTATTGGGTAATTGATCATTCCACTGCTGGTGAGAAAATAATAAACGATTCGATGCGCACAGGGGAACCCAAAGGAGATCAAAATCCCGGGTTTCATT
>CAZGIX010000055.1:0-25024 GCA_964525785.1 uncultured Anaerolineaceae bacterium | reverse complement strand
GTTTGCACGCTGACCACCATATGTGGCCGAATCACGGTAACTCCCAATGAGCCTCGATTTCTGCCCCGTGCGATTCGGTCGCTTGGTGATATAATCATTCGCTTTGTAGAGAGAAGGTAGATCGATGCTTCAAGAAAGAACCGATTTACGTAATATCGCTATTATCGCCCATGTCGATCACGGCAAGACCACGCTGGTTGATGGCTTGCTGCGGCAGGCGCGCGTGTTTCGAGAGAATCAGCTGGTGGCAGAACGCGTGCTCGACTCCAACGCCCTGGAGCGCGAGCGCGGCATTACCATCCTGGCGAAAAATACCGCCATCCAGATTTGGGATCCAGCCAGCCAACAGCAGGTCAAGATCAATATTGTGGATACCCCCGGTCATGCCGATTTCGGCGGTGAGGTGGAGCGGGTGATGAATATGGTGGATGGGGTGCTGCTGCTGGTAGATGCCGCCGAAGGCCCTATGCCCCAGACGCGTTTTGTGCTCAAAAAAGCCCTCGAGCGCGGCCATCTGGCCATTGTGGTGATCAATAAAGTAGACCGTAAAGACGCCGATCCGTCAGCTGCGTTAAACCAGACTTTCGACCTGTTCATCGAGCTGGGGGCTAATGACGCGCAAGCTAACTTCCCGGTTGTGTACGCTAATGCCGTCACCGGGCAGGCTGGGGTCACCTCCGATCTCGGACCAGACCTGCAGCCGCTGTTCCGGGCTATTCTTGAGCACATCCCGCCGCCCAAAGTAGATGTGGATGCCCCGCTGCAAATGCTGGTGACAACTCTCAGCTATGATGAGTACCGCGGCGTAACCGCTGTGGGGCGCATATTTGCTGGGAAGATGCTGGTGGGTGCTCCGCTGGCGCGTATGACTTTGAACGGCGATATTCTCGTCGAGCGGGCGCGCTATTTATATATTCATCAAGGGCTGGAGCGTATTGAAGTCGAGGCTGCTGAGGCCGGCGAGATCGTCGCCGTAGCTGGACTGGAGGGGATTGCTATTGGCGAGACGCTGGCAGACCCGGATAATCCTATCTCGCTGGAGCCAATCCGGGTTGAGGAGCCGACGGTGCGCATGAGCTTTGGGGTCAACACCTCGCCCATGGCAGGACAGGAAGGGCGCTGGGGCACTTCCCGCCGGCTGCGTGAGCGCCTGTTCGAGGAGCTGCGCCGGAATGTAGCGCTCAGGGTAGCCGAGACGGACAGCGCCGACACCTTCCTGGTCTCCGGACGCGGAGAGCTGCATCTGGCGATCCTGATCGAAACGATGCGCCGCGAAGGGTACGAGTTCCAGGTTTCCCGCCCGGAGGTGATCTTCCGCCAGGGCGAAGATGGCGAGATCCTGGAGCCGTATGAAGAGGTGCATATCGATACCAGCCAGGATACAGTTGGCGTGGTGGTGGAGATGTTGGGAAGCCGGCGCGGGCAGATGATCGATATGCACGATGTCGGCGACGGCAACGTTCGTCTGGCGTTCCTAGCTCCCACGCGCGGCCTGCTGGGTTTTCGCTACCAATTCCTGACCGCAACGCGCGGCATGGGCGTGCTGCATACCCTGTTCCATAGCTACCTTCCCATGGCAGGAGCGCTGGGTGCCCGCTCGACCGGCTCGCTGGTCGCCTGGGAACCGGGGGTTACCAGCTCTTATGGGCTGAAGAACGCTGAAGAGCGCGGCATATTGTTTTACGGCGCGGGGGTAAATGTGTACGAGGGCATGGTCATTGGCGAACACCAGCGTCCGGGCGACCTGGCGGTGAACGTGTGCAAGAAAAAACACCTGACCAATATGCGCTCATCCAATAAAGACATCGAAGTTCGCCTCACCCCGCCGCGCCAGATGAGCCTGGACGAAGCCATGGAATACCTGGGGGAAGACGAGCTGCTCGAGGTAACGCCTCTCAGCTACCGCATCCGCAAGCGTATTCTCAACACCGAAGAGCGCGGCAAGCAGACCAAGAAGCTGAAGGAAGCTCAGCTGGCTGAATAAGGCAGCAGAGGTGGTGCTCAGTGTCATCGCTGCCATCCGCAGAAGCTCTGCGGCTGCCAGGTGTGGCGTGACCTGGATTGGATGGTCGACTGCGACAAAGTGACCCTCGACCTGTCTGCACATGTGAATCTGCAGGCATTACGGTTGGGGGTTTTCGATTCGCAGCTCGCCGGCGGCAAGCGCTAATACCTGGTCAGTCTGGGATAGCTCCGCGCCAATGCCACCGATTATGCGTTGCAGGGTGATCTTCCTTCCCCATCCGGCTGTTTCCTGCGAAAGAGAGCAATTATGCAGTTTACGGGGATCTTTTTATCGCCCGGGCAAACCCTGGCAGCGACCTTTCGATCATCTCGTCGTTGGCAGTCAGCGAGATGCGGAAGTAGCCCGGCGCCTCGCAGATGCTCCCCGGCAGGCAGTAGATATGGTGGTCCTCTGCCAGCATGTGCGTGAAAGCCAGGTCATCTTCCCAGGGCGAGTGCGGCAGCAGGTAGAACGTGCCCTCCGGTAGGTGGACATCGTAGCCCATCTGCCTCAGCGCCGGCACCAGGCGGTCGCGCTTCTCTTGCAGGTGCTCGATATCGATCGAGAGCTTTTCCAACTCGGGCAGGGCGTATTGGAGCAGGGCATTGGGGAAGGCATACCCGGCAGCCATTTGAGCGGTGAAAAGAGCCCGGCTGACTATCTCTTTGTCGGGCATGTCTGGCGGCAGGGCGATATAGCCCAGGCGCTGACCAGGGGTCAGCAGCGTTTTCCCGTAGGTGTAGATCAGGAACGAGTTCGGGTAGAAATTCGTCGGGCTGGGGTATGTGCGCCCATCGAACAGGATACGGCAGTAAGCTTCATCCGAAACCAGGTAGACAGGGCGACCATTGCGCTGGCTGGCAGCCGACAGCAGCCGCGCCAGCTCTTGCAGCGTCTGGGTTGGGTAGATCTTGCCGGTGGGATTGTTGGGGGAATTGATGATGATTGCCCGCGTGCGGGACGTGAGTGCGGCCTCGATCGCCGCCAGGTCCAGGTCGAAGGTCTGGGGGTCGATGCGCACACGCACCGGGGTGCCTCCAGCAGACACGATCAGCGCCTCGTAGAAAAACCATGGCGGGCTGATGAAGATCACCTCGTCGCCCGCGTCGAGGATGGCGTTCAGGGTAACCGCCAATCCGGCAAAAGCCCCGGTAGTGAGGGTAATATCTTCCGGCTGGAAGTCGAATCCTCGCACCAGGCTCAAATTGTGAGCCAGCACGCTCCGGGCCGGCTCTTCGCTCATCTTGTAAGCATACCAGTCCTTGTTCTGCGGGGTCACCCAGCGCTGCAGCGCCTCTACGTAGCCCGGCAGCGGCATCTCGTGCGGGTTGCCCAGCAAGAAATCGCAGGCCAATGGATCGTCGATCCGCCTGTTGAAAAGCGGGTCGTTAAAGAGGGGCAGCAGGTTGGTGAGAGTATTTTGGATGCGCTCCATGCGCTGCGAAATAATAGCCAATGGGGTTTACTCCTGATCGGATTGAACTCCCAGGTCACAAAGTTATCCTAAGAACCCATCCCGAAATTATTTTTGTGGTGTGTTCGGCGGCTATGCCGCCGAACACACCACAAATCAAAATCAACCCAATACGAAGCTTGATCCGTTATTGTAGACCTGCGCCGGCTGGCCGTGGTTCAGGATCATTGCCCGCCCATTGCCGAGCACCTGCCAGGTGTGGTTGTGCTGGCGCACCACGGCGGTCTGCTCGTCCACCCCGAGCATCGTGGTCCTGGGTGGAAGCATGCCGCGCTCCACCCACTTCATCGAGAAAAATTGGTTGAGATGGGGCCAGAACAGCGTCCCAGGCACCAGCCCGAGGCAGCTCAAAATTGGCGGGATGGGGATCTCCCACTCGTCAGGGTTTGCTCCTTGCGTGAACAGCTCGGTTACGGATTGGTCCATCTCGGGAGTGATCACCCATGACCGGTCACAAAGCATCATAGCGCCTGCACTGGCGCCGCTGATCAGCGCGCCGCGCCACTGGGCATGGAAAAGTGCATCCAGGGTGCGCGTCCCCGTTAAAATGCTCAAACCAACATGCGGGTAGCCGCCGCCCAGGTAGACCCAGTCCGCCTCGGCGACCAGGCGAGCGTTGTCCGGGTCGTCGGCGCCCTCCCTGTCAACGATCGGCAGTGCGGCGACTTCCACCCCTAGGACGCCCAGGCGCTGGCGCGACTGGTCGCACCAATACTGCACCACCTCAGGGCCATCCTGGGCAGCGCAGGTGGGCAGGAAGACCACACGCAGTGCGTGCCCGTTCTGACCGTGGCGGTGTTGAAAAGCCAGCTCGCTGAGCTGGGCGTGCACATCTTCAAAACCATCGGCGAACTCCTCGCCGCCGATCAACGCCATAACAGAAGACATAGGCTCACCCTCGTAAACCAGCAAATAGATCGTCTTCTAGTCCGTGCGAGCCGTTTATCAGGCTGAATGCCCGATAGTAGGTTCGGTCGCCCCACAGGCGGTAGTTCTGCTCATCGCTGAAGCGGGTTAAATCACCCCATTCTGTAAGCTGCGACTTATGGCAAAGCACCGCTTTCAGAGCAGTTTGCCAGTATCCCTTCCCATCGATGCGGGTGGTGATTGCCCAATCATTCCACATCACTGGCTTACGCAATGTCCCGTTCACCTGCATGCTGATCTCACCAACCGTGTCTTCGACTGCTTTCCATAATTCTTGGGTATCCATCATGTAATACAGCTTCGTGACGCGGTGAGGGGGCAGGTGGTCGGGTTCGACGCCGTTGCAATCGGCAGCGCTGACGACCGCAGCAGTGGTGAATTGGGAAATGGCAATATGGTCGGGATGCCCGTAGGCGCCATCTGGGCCGAAGGTGATCACCACCTGCGGGCGGACCAGGCGTAGATAATGGGTAATTTTCTCGACTGCCTCGTTTGGATCAGCCTGGTTTAGCTCGCCATCAATATAATCGAGGAAATACACCTGGCGCAGATTGAGCACATTAGCGGCGGCAACCAGCTCTTTCTGCCGCAGCTTGCCCAGCGCGGTAGGTCCCGGGTAATCCTTCTCGTCTCCGAACCAGCCCTTCTCTCCACGCGTGGCGGTGAGTAGATAAGTTTCGACCCCCTGGGCTGCGTACTTTGCCAGGGTGCTGCCGGTGCCCATCGATTCGTCGTCGGGGTGGGCCAGGATACACATCAGCCGAAGAATATGGTTCATCTTTCCTCCCCTGAGCTAAGTCCGGGTAGAGTATCTGGCGCAATGGATTGCGATGCATCGATGGCTTGGTCAGCGCCTATATATGATAATTTTACTCCTAATTTGTGAAATTCAAGGGTGATTTTGTGCGCCTGCACCGCTTTCATCGAGCCCGGTGCATGGCGCTTGCCTGGGCAGACGGCAGAACGGATGACTTCTGAAAGTCATCTTTTCCTGTTTATAAGATTGCTTCTGCTTATTTCACGGCTTTAAACACCAACGGGGGCACGCTGTCGGGATAGTTCGTTAGCTTCAGCGTCAGTGTCTCACCGGCGCAGTTGTATTGGGCGCGGCTGTAAGCCGGGTTGATCAGCGGCATGGCATTGATGATTTGAGCCGGCTCAAGCAGAGTCTGACCCATCGCCTCGGCGGAGGCGGTCAGCTCGCTGGTATCCATGTTGGAGGTGGTCAGGATGTTATCATCCGCGCTGTAGTTCCCGCTCGCTTGACCGTCGATGCTGACGGTCACAGGTACGGTGAAGATAGAGGATTTGGCGGTGAACTGTAGCTCCAGCCCATCGGCTTGCATGAGGATGCGCCCATCCCGGGTCAGCGTAAAGTATGCGCTGCCGCTGCTGCCCTTGTACTGCAGGTCGTATTCTTCAGCCATCTCAGGCGGCACGGCAGCGATGATGTAATCGCTGAGCCCGGTTGCCTCCCAGGTATTGACCAGGCAGGCCAGGTCGGCATTCACCGGCGTGCTGGTCGGAGCGGGTACCGTTTCTAGCGGCAGTGTACCAGCTGCCGATTGGGTAATCTCGGTCGGAAGAGGTGCTTCGATCTTATTGACCACCCTGGTCAGGTTGCACGCCATAATCCCCAATGCGACCAGGATGAGCGAGAGACTTAATCGGTAATACTTCAAGGAATCTCCTCAGGTTCAGGTTGGACATCCAGAGCGGAAATTGTACTATGCTTTCCCCCTGCACCTGATTAATAACCGCTAAGGTTAATTTATTAATACACCCGAAGGGTCTCCCAGACCTTTCGGGTGTATTATTCTCCCTCCTCCAGCATCCACGCCAGGGCGTGCAGGGCCAGCAAGTAGGAGCGCCAGCCGAAGCCGGTGATTTTGCCCTTGCAGACTTGCGAGAGCACCGATTTTCCCCGGAACTCTTCGCGGGCGTAGACATTGGAGATGTGCACCTCGATCACCGGTGGGGCGATGCCGGCAATGCAGTCGCGCAGCGCCACAGAGCTATGCGTATAGGCGCCGGGGTTGAAGATCACCCCGGCAGCCCATTTCCGCGCCTCCTGCAAGGCGTCGATCAACACCCCCTCGCTGTTAGATTGGAATGTGCGGACTTCCAAACCCAGCCCCACTCCAGCCTCGACCAGACGCCGGTTGATCTCGTCCATCGTCATCGAGCCGTAAACCTGCGGCTCGCGCTCCCCCAGCAGGTTGAGGTTCGGCCCGTTCAACACCAATATCGTTTTCATATCGCCTCCTGATGGTACACGGGTCTGCAAGGATGAACACTTTTATCTGCTGTGGTACACGGATCTGCACGGATGAACACTGATTTTTATTATCAATCGAATAATCCGTGTTTGTCCGTGTTCATCCGTGAACAATTATCCCTTCATCCAATAATACCTCCAGCTCGTTGCCCACGTCGACGCCCGTCCTGACCTCACCCACCCGCAGCGGCAGCACAAAACCCACTACGCCGCCGAGGCGTTTCTTATCCAAGCCGATTGCCCCACGAATCACGCTCCAGTCCAGGTCCGCCGGTATCTCGGTGGGTAGGTCCAACGTGCGTAACGCTCCGGCAATTTCATCTGCCAGGCCGGCTTCTGCCAGGCGCATACGTTCTGCCATCCTTGCCGCAGCCAACATACCGATGGCTACCCCTTCGCCGTGCCGCAGGCGGTAGCCCGAAGCCTGCTCCAGGGCGTGTCCCAGGGTGTGTCCCAGGTTGAGCGATGCCCGCAGCCCCTGCTCGTACGGATCCGATTGGATGAAGCGCACCTTGACTGCCATCGCTCGGCGCACAATTTCATCTAAATTGGCCTGCACCTCGTCCCAACCGCGGGCGCAGGCGTGGAATAAATCCGGGTCGGCGATCACGCCATGCTTGACCACTTCTGCCATGCCGGAGCGCAGCTCATCGGGGGGCAGGCTGCGCAGGGTCAGCGGGTCTGCCAGGACCAGCCGCGGCGGGTAGAAAGCGCCTACCAGGTTCTTCCCACCCGGCAGGTCGAAGCCGGTTTTGCCGCCCAGGCTGGCGTCCACCATCGCCAGCAGCGAGGTCGGCACAGCCACCCACGACACCCCGCGCAGGTAAGTTGCCGCAGTGAAGCCCGCCAGATCACCCACTACGCCGCCACCCAGGGCGACGATGCTGCTGCCGCGTTCCAGCCGCGCCCGGGTAAAGCTCTCCCATAATTGTGCAACGGTCTGCAGGGTCTTATGCTGCTCCCCGGCAGGGATGAGCGCCAGGTCGGCGGTATAGCCGGCGTAGCGCAGCGCCTGCAGCAGCTGCTCTCCGTACAGGCTGCCGACGTTCTCGTCGCTGACCACTACAACCGGCCCGCGCAGCCCGCGGGCGCGCATAGCTTCGCCTAACCAAACCAGGCCGCCCGCCTGGACGCGCACATCGTAGCCGGCGCCCATACCGCGCACGTGGAAAGCCCCCAGACGCACCTGGAGATCCCAGGCGATCTCGGCGCTGGTCCTGCTGCCGGTATCAATCTGCATGGGAAAGCTGGCATAGTGGCTTGAACGCACCGCCATCAGATCCTCCAGGCGGGCGCGCAGGTCGCCTGCCAGCAGTGGGCGCTCTTCATCTGCACTTCCCAGCCGGCCCAGCAGTGCTTCCAACGGGCTGTTCAGGCAGGCAACTGGTCCGCGCGCCTCGACCCGGGCGCGGTTGTGCGCATCGAGCAACGCACCGCCTCCCAGGGAAACCACCCCGCGCGGGTATGCCAGCAGGGTTTCGAGCACTTTACGCTCCCGTTTACGGAAGCCGGCCTCGCCGTACCTGGCGAAGATGGCTGGGATCGATTTGCGGCTGCGGGCTTCGATCTCGGCGTCCAGGTCCCAGAAGGGCAGGTCCAGCGTCTGGGCCAGCAGCCGCCCGGCGCTGCTCTTGCCCGAGCCCGGCGGGCCATAGATGAAATATGTTGAAAAGCTGGTCTGTGAAGTGGGTGGGTTCATCGGCCGAGCGGGGATTATTCGGACCAGAAGGTGTGCTCCTGCCCGTCGACAGGCAGGTCGCTCAGGCGAGCGCCCCGCAGCGCCTGGTAGCGCGGGCACATCTCCTCCAGCGAGTCGCCGCCCAGCTTCTCCAGCAGGGCATCTGCCAGGATGAGGGCGATCATGCCCTCCAGGATCGGCACGGCACGTGGCACCGGGCAGAAATCGGAGCGCTCGTAGCGGGTGGGCACTTCCTGCCCGCTTGCCAGGTCGACGCTTTGCTGCGGGGTGAGCGTGGTGGCGATGGGCTTCATCGCTGCCCGGACCAGCAGCGGCTGGCCCGTGGTAATCCCGCCCTCCGTTCCACCAGATCGGTAGGTGGGGCGGGTGAGCCGCTCGCCGTCCAGGCGGATGGGGTCGTGGGCCTGGGTGCCGGGACGCCGGGCGTTCTCAAATGCCGGGCCGATCTCGACCCCTTTAACCGCCGGGATGCTGAGCACGGCGGCGCCCAGGCGGGCCTCCAGCCGGCGCTCCCAGTGGACGTAGGAGCCCAGCCCAGGCGGGACTCCCAGCGCAACCGCTTCTAATATTCCACCCAGGGTATCGCGCTCCTGGATGGCCTGGCGGATGCGCCTCTGCATGGCCTCGGCCGCCAGCGGGTCCGGGCAGCGGACGTCGTTCTCCTCGGCGCGAGCCGGGCGTTGGTCGAGCGGAACGGCGCTCAGATCGGCCTCGATCTCGCCAATGGCGCTCACGTACCCGCCCACCGTGACATCGAACTGCGCCAGCAGCAGCTTGCACACCGCTCCGGCTGCGACTCGGGCGGCAGTTTCCCGGGCGGAGGCGCGCTCGAGGGCGGGGCGCAAGTCGGTGTACCCGTACTTAATCGCCCCTGCCAGGTCGGAGTGCCCCGGGCGCGGGGTGGTGAAAGGCGCGATGGCTCGCCCGCGCCACTTCTCATGGTCGCGGTTTTCGATCAGCATCGCCAGCGGCGCGCCTGTAGTCGCCCCCTCCATGATCCCGCCCAGGATGCGGGCGTTATCCTGCTCGATCTTCATGCGCGGCCCGGCGCCGAAGCCGCTCTGGCGGCGGGCCAGCTCGCTGTCAATCTGCTCAAGCTGCACGGGCAAGCCGGCTGGCAGGCCTTCCAGGATGGCGACCAGTGCCGGTCCGTGCGATTCGCCGGCTGTAAAGAAATGTAAGCGATTAAGGAGACCAGTCATATAATATCTCTGTGTACTCTGTGATCTCAGTGGTGGTTCAGACCAACCCGCTCTCCGCCATGCGCTGCAAGCCGGCGGTGATGCGCTCTCGGCTGGAGGTCAGGGAAAGGCGCAGGCAGCCTTCGCCGTGCCTTCCAAATACAGTGCCGGGAGTCAGGCTCACCCCGGCATTCTCTAACAGGGCATCCGCAAACTCCAGCGAGCTCCACCCGGCAGGGGCGTGCAGCCACACATATATAGAAGCGCGCGGCGTTTCCGCCCGGATGCCCATCGCCTGCAGCGCCTGCATGGCAGCATCTCGCCGCTCCTGGTAGATCCGGTTGCGCTCGGCCAGCCAGGTCTGGTCGCCGTCCAGCGCAGCAGTGGCTGCCTCCAGGATGGGCAGGAAGTGACCGCTGTCGGCGTGGGTCTTGAGGGTGTACAGCGCCTGTAGCGCGTCGACCTGCCCGAGAGCCGCTCCACACCGCCAGCCCGCCATGTTGTGGGATTTTGACAGGGTGTTGAATTCAAGCGCTACCTCCAGGGCTCCAGGAACCTGCAACAGGCTGGGAGCTTGGTAGCCGTCGAACACCACCTGGCTGTAGGCCGCGTCATGGCATACCAGCAGGTTGTAGCGGCGCGCAAACTCTACAGCGCTCTCGAAGAACTCAACCGGCGCGGTCGCCGCGGTCGGGTTGTTGGGATAGTTCAGCCACAAGATCCTGGCCCGGCGCGCTAATTCCGGCGACACCTCTTCGAGATCGGGCAAGAACTGGTTATCCGGCAGCAGCGGCAGGTAGTAAGGCTCACCCCCGGCTAACAACGTCCCGTGGGTGTAGGTCAGATAGCCTGGGTCGGGGATCAAGACCACATCACCCGGATTCAGGAGCGCCTGCATCAGGTGGAAGATGCCCTCCTTGGAACCCAGCAGGGGCACCACCGCCCGGTCGGGGTCAAGCTGCACACCGTACAGGCACAGGTACATTCCTGCCCAGGCCCGCCGTAGGGCCGGGGTGGCGTTGTGCGATTGGTAGCCGTGGTTGGATGCCCTGGCAGCCGCCTGGGACAGGGCGTCGACGATGTGCGGAGTAGGCGGCAGGTCCGGCGAGCCGATGTCCAGGCGGATGACGTCGCGGCCGCCGGCCTGCATGGCAGCGATTTTCTCATTCAGTCCGGCGAAGAACTGCGGCGCTATTCGGTCCAGGGGGGCGGCATTTTGCGTCATAGGTAGCACATCCAAGGGGTTTCGGCTGGCTGGTGCGGGTTCTCTCTCATCCGGGCGGGGCCATTTCCGCGCGGACCGCCTCCAGCATGGCCCGGCGGGGGGCCGGAAGCCCCGTCCAGCGTTCGAACGACAGGGCCGCCTGCTCTACGAGCATCCCCAGGCCGTTGGCTGCCCGGCGTCCCTGCTGACGTGCCATGCGCACCAGGGCGGTTCCGTTTGGATTATAAACCAGATCGTACACGAATGCCCGCGGCGGCAGATGGAGACCTGCGGGCCAGGGGCTGTCGTGGATGTCGGGTGCCATGCCCAGCGGCGTGCAGTTAACCACCAGGCTCAACTCAGCCAGCCCCGCCAGGCTGCTCCGGTCCAATTCCACAGCGCTCAGCATGGGATCTTTTTGCCTGCCCACGTTGGCGTTTAGATCCTCCACCAGGCGGGATGCCTGCTTCACCCGGCGCGCAGCGACAGCTACCTGCCATCCGTCCAGCAGCAGAGCATAGACGACCGCCCTGGCGGAACCGCCTGCGCCGATCACCAGCGCCTGCCCGGCTGACATGCCGGGCGGCAGATGGGCGCGCAGATCGTGCCGGAAGCCCTGGACATCGGTGTTATCACCCGCCAGTTTACCCGCCTCCACGTAGATGGTGTTCACTGCGCCGGTTGCCCTGGCGGTGGGCGTCAGCTCGTCCATCCAGCCCAGCACCGTGCGCTTATGGGGGATGGTGACGTTAAGCCCATGCAAGCGACCGGCTTTGACATCCTCCAGCAGCCGCGCCAATTCTTGGTTATCCTCCTGAGTAGGTGGAATTGGATACAGCCGGTATTCACCCGTCAACCCCGCGGCGTGTAAAGCAGCCTGATGCAGACGCGGCGACAGGCTGTGGGACAGCGGGTAGCCTGTCAGGCCCAGGTTATAGATGCGATGCCGGCTCTTCATCCTGACCCAGCTCTGCTCCAAGTTTCTCCAGCGTTTCTATATAGCCCGGAAAGGATTCTTGCATGATCTCCGCACCCTGGAGGACGATCGGCCTTTGTGAGGCCAACCCGGCAGCTGCCAGCGACATCGCCAGACGATGGTCACCATGCGGATCTGCCCGACCGCCCTGCACGCGCCCGCTGCCCTGGATGATGAATCCATCGGCTGTCTCGTCTGCTTCCACCCCGATGGCGCGCAGCTCGGTGCACAAGGCAGCAATGCGGTCGGATTCTTTATGGCGCAGTTCACCCGCCTCGCAGATTTCCGTGCGTCCGCGGGCGTATGCCGCGGCGACGGCGAATATGGGGAACTCATCGATCATACGCACCACCAGCGATCCCGATATCTGCCTGCCGTGCAGCTCCGAGCTGCGCACCGTAAGATCGCCAACCGGCTCGCCGCCTTGTTCGCCAACGGCAGAGACATGAATATCGGCGCCCATTGACCTCAGCGCCTCGATCACGCCGCTGCGGGTCGGATTCAGCCCCACCTGGCGCAGGCTGATCTCCGATCCGGGTGTGATCACAGCCGCCACGATGAGGAACGCCGCGGCGGAGGTATCGCCGGGCAGGCTGGTCTGGAATGCTGGCAGGTGCAGCGCCGCAGGCGGCTGGAGGTGGGTGATATAGGATTCTGGCTGCCCTGCCCTGGCGGGCACGTATTCACTGCTCACATCCACGCCCAGGTTCCTTAACATGCGCTCGGTGTGGTCGCGCGAAGGACCGGGCTCGCGCAGGCAGGTGTCCTCCTCTGCAGCCAATGCCGCCAACAGCAAGCAGGATTTCACCTGGGCGCTGGCGACCGGCAGGTCGTAATCGATCCCCCGCAGCGGCATGGACGACATCCTCAGTTCCAAGGGAGCGTACCCACCCTCTGACTGGATAGCCACGCCCATCTGCCGCAGCGGATCGACGATGCGCAGCATCGGCCTGCGCCGCAGACCTTCTGACCCATCCAGCACGGCTGGCACACCTGCTGCAGAGAGGGCACCCACCAGCAAGCGCATGGTCGTCCCCGAGTTGCCGCAGTTGATCGGCATCCCAGGCAGCAGTAAGCCACCTGTACTCCGTCCCTGCACAGTCAACCGATTCCCGTCGAGCTCCCAGGTGACTCCCAGGGCCGATAGCGCATCCAGCATGGACTGGGTGACACCGGAGACCAGGAAGTTGTCGATGCGGCTCTCACCGTCTGCCAGAGCTGCCAGCAAGGCCGCGCGGTGGGAGATGGATTTATCGCCCGGCAGGCTGACTTCTCCCCGTAGGGGCTGCCCAGGGAATATGCTCAGTTTCACCGCGTGCCTCCGGTCGGCATATCTCCAATCAGTCTGGCTCGAGCAGCCGCCGCGCTGTGCAGCAGCCCGTCGAGAGCCGAGGCGTCGCCCTCCCGCAGGATGTTTTCGATGCCGTCCAGCTCAGCGCGCAGGTGAGCCAGAGCCAGTAGCAGGTTATCGCCATTGGTGGAGAGCGCATCCGACATCATGGCTGCCGAGCTTGCCGCCAGACGGGATACCCCGCGGAAGCCCGGGCCTACCAGAGGAGCGGCTTCTCCTGGCGTCGCCAGCGCCAAAGATACGGAGAGCACGTATGGCAGGTGGCTCGTGGCAGCCACCCAGCGGTCATGCGTGTGTGCATCCAGCCAGACCGGCCGTGATTTGATCGCCCGAACAATGTGTTCCGCCAGGTATTGCGCCTGGGGTGAAGTGCGTTCGAGTGAGGTGAGTATAAATGCTGCACCCTGGAAGATTGATGGATCGGCATACACCAATCCGGGCGTCTCTTTCCCGCACATGGGGTGGCCTCCGATCGGGTCGAAGCGCGCCGGCAGCTCTGCCAGCGCCTGGCAGATAGAGCGTTTTGTGGAACCCAGGTCCATCACCATGGGAGAGCCGGGGTGCAGCTCGGGCAGCTGTTCGATGGTGGCTATGATCGCCCTCACCGGAGCTGCCAGGATCACCAGGTCTGCCTCGGGCAGGATCTCACCGGCCTGGGTAGAGGCCGCATCCACGACCCGGTCTCTGCGCGCCAGGTTCACTGCCTCGGGATCGGGATCAGCGCCGAAGAGCGCCCGGCAGTGCCCGCGCAGTGCCAGGGCCAGCGAGCCACCCATCAATCCCAGCCCCAGGATGGCGATGCGAGTCTCTGCAAGCGAAGCCGGTATGCTCATCGGTTCGCCTGTTGGGATTGCTTCCTGTAGGCGGGCGCTACCGAGCGCCCGATCGCTTCTGCGATCCGGCGGGCCTCGATCACCAGCTGGGCAAAGCGCTCCGGCTTGAGCGACTGCCCGCCATCGGACAGGGCCGCGGTCGGATCAGGATGTACCTCCACAATCAGCCCATCGGCTCCCGCGGCGATGCCAGCCCTGGCGATGGCGGTGACGAACTCCCAGTTGCCGATGCTGTGGCTTGGATCGAGCACTACAGGCAGGTGGGTCAGCGATTTGAGCACCGGTATGGCGTTGATGTCGGTTGTGTTGCGTGTGGATGTCTCGAAGGTGCGGATGCCGCGCTCGCACAGGATCACCCGCCGGTTCCCGTGCGAGAGGACATATTCGGCTGCCATGAGCAGCTCTTCTACCGTGGCAGCCATGCCGCGCTTGAGCAGCACAGGGTGTTGGCTGGCACCGGCAGCATGCAGCAAGGAGTAGTTCTGCATGTTGCGCGCCCCAATCTGCATGACGTCGGCATAGCTAGCTAACAGCGGCACCTGCTCAGGCGCCATGACCTCCGTGACAACCGGCAGCCCGGTGATCTGGCGAGCTTCTGCCAGGAACTCCAGCCCTTCTTCACCCAGTCCCTGGAATGAATAAGGAGAGGTGCGGGGTTTGTATGCCCCGCCGCGCAGGGCATGCGCCCCGGCTTCGCGCACGGCCTGCGCCGTTTCCAGGATCTGCTGCCGGCTCTCTACCGCGCATGGGCCGGCGATGATGATGATGTCATCACCGCCGATGCTCACCCCGTTAATTGGAAAGATAGAATTCTCCGGGTTGAACTCGCGGGAGGCCAGCTTGAAAGGCCGCAGGATGGGGACAATGCGATCCACGCCGGCCAGATACATGAACTGATCCTTATCCACTGGTCGCCCGTCGCCGATTGCACCGATAATCGTACGCTCTTCACCGCGCGAGAGATGGGCGCGCAGGCCGTATGCTTGTACAATCTGGACGACGCTCGCGATCTGCTCTTCAGATGCATTGCTGCGCATGATGATCATCATGGGCTATTCCTCCTTAAAAACCAGCTAGCATAGACTTTAAGATGAAACCACCGCACCCAGGTCGGGACGCAGGATCGATGCTGCTCCCAGATAGATGTGGCGGATGTCCGTTTGGGGGGTATCTGTGTTCCAATGCAGCAGGACGCGGATGCAGCGCGGCAGCCCGCCTGGAACAGGGATTTCCCGAGCGCACATCAGCGGCACCTCTGCCCAGCCCAGGTCCCGGGCGGCCTTTGCCGGGTAGGCGGCAGATAGATCATCAGTTACGGTAAAGAAGACGCTCGCCAGGTCATCTGGCTTCAGATTGGGGTTGGTTTTCAGCACCTCCAGCAGCAGCTCTTCTGTTGCTGAGTAGATGGCTTCCGGCGTATCAGCTTTTGCGACATTAGCGCCGCGGATTCCTCGAACAGGCATGGCACACTCCCTGGTAAAAACAAAAACGCGAGGCCGTTAGCCTCGCGTCATGGGTCGCCTTGATAATATCCTAACCCATTTAACCGCTTCTAACGGCAGCCGTCCTGCGGTAGCCGTAATAATAGTAATAATAAAAGCGGGTGGGTTGGTGAGTAGGCATCAGATACTGCTCGCGTGGTATTGGGCTGGATTTTACACGCCGGGGGATATTCTGTCAAGTAAAATGCTTACCAACATTATCCGTTTCATGTACCAGAACCCGCTAAACAGGGTCGTTTATGGGATAATTATCTGCATGGTTGATCTTCGCCCGGCTCTGGAGAGCGATTTCTCGGCGATACGCGCCCTGATCTACAAAGTCAGGATCAATCCGCTGGATCTGGACTGGCAGCGTTTTGTGGTCGCTGTCACGCCTGGGGGAGACCTGGTTGGCTGTGGGCAGGTCAAGCCGCACGGGGATGGCTCTCTGGAGCTGGCATCCATCGCTGTCGAGCCTGCGTACCGCGGGCAGGGAGTCGCCCGGGAGATCATCGAGCGCTTAATTGCTGCCTACCCCGGAGACCTGTACCTGACCTGCCGCTCCAGGCTCGGTCCGCTGTATGAAAAGTTTGGCTTCCGGCGAGTTGAAGAGAGCGCCATGCCGCGCTATTTTCGCAAGATCAGCCGCATGGCGCGCATCTTCGGGCGCACAGGTCTGATGCCCAGAGATTTATGGGTGATGAGGAGAGATGGCGGCGGTCCCGTGTAATCCCCTCAGATCCCGAGATCGTCATCTCGCCAGCTCAGGCTGGCGTTCCTGTTTTACCCCGATTGGCTGGCGCACCTGTGCGCCTTCTTTGGGCGGGATACGGCTCATGGCATATTCCGCCAGGGCGGTGATCGTCAGACTGGGATTGATCCCCGGATTGCCGGGCATGATCGATCCATCGACTACATACAAACCCGGGTAGTTGTGCACCTGGCAGTCCAGATCGACCACGCCTTCCTGGTCATCCTTTCCAAACGGGCATCCCCCCAGGATATGGGCGGTCATTGGGATATTGAGCAGGGCTTCGATGAGCGTGCCCGCTGGGGCTGAATTTGTCCGTCTGGCGAAATCACGCGTCACCTGGTGACCGATGTCAATTTTGGAGGGGATCGGTTTCTCACGGACGGGCTGGGAGACGAGGCTGCGCCGCCACAAAGTGAATAGCCCGCGCCCCAGGCGCATGCGGATATGGTTGTCTTCGGTCTGCATCACCAGCAGGATGGTGGTGCGCTGCGCCCACCCAGGCAGGACATGGGTGCGCAAGAAATCTATTGGATGGGTGATGACCTGGATAGCTGCGCGCAGCGAACGGCTCCAGAAGCTGCCGCCCGACTCGATCAGCGGACCAGCCAGGTAGCGCATCAGCGATGAGCCTGCCGAGTAGCGCACCGGCTCGATAGCGGTCACCCGGTCTGCATGGATGATCGATGTGATGGCGATGCCTTGTGAATAATCGATGCTCTTGTCGCGGCTGGTGACTCCCAACAGGGCCTCGCTGTTGGTGCGCACCAGATTTCCAAGCTGGTGGGAGATCATTAACAGCGAGCGTGTCTCGTCTCGGCAGCGGAAGAGCAGGCGCAGTGTACCCAGGGTGCTGGCAGACACGACCACGTTTCGAGCCCTGACCACCCTCACCGGTTTGAAGATCCACGCCGTCGTCCGCCGGTAGACTACTTCGTAGCGGGCGCCATCCGGCTGATTCGGAGGTAGGGGGTGAATATCGTTCACCTCGCACTCCGGCCATACCTGGGTGCCCCATTTCTCAGCCAGGTACAGGTAGTTCTTGACCAGTGTATTCTTCGAGTTGTAGCGGCAGCCGATCATACACCCGCCGCAGTGGATGCAGGTATGCCGCGTTGGTCCCTCCCCATCGAAGAACGGGTCAGGTACTTCCTCGCCCTCTTTGCGCCCGTTGTCTCCGAAGAGCACTCCCACCTGGGTGGGCTGAAAAGTGTCTCGGGTGCCGAGCTCAGCGGAGATCTCCTGGAGCATTTTGTCGGCGTGCCACAGGCGTGGGTTTGGCATCACCCCCAGCATGCGGCGAGCGGTATCGTAATGGGGCCGCAGGATCGATTTCCAGTCCGCCTGGTGCTTCCAGGCCGGATTTTCGAACAGCTTATCGTCCGGCGCCATCAGGACATTGGCATAGCTCAAGCTGCCTCCACCTACGCCGCTGCCGTGCAGCACAAACACATCCTGGAAAGGGCTGATCTGCAGCATGCCGAAGCAGCGCAGGACCGGCAGCCACAGGTACTTGAATACATTCCAGCTTGTTTTCGGAAAATCCTGGTCATGGTAGCGTTTGCCCCGCTCCAGCACCAGCACACGGTAGCCTTTCTCGGTCAGGCGCAGCGCTGAGGCACTGCCGCCAAATCCAGAACCGATGACGACGAAATCGAAGGTCTGTGCCGGTAGTGTGGTGTCCATTTTGCCCTTTCAGTATTGGTAGAACCCTCGCCCGGTTTTCCTACCCAGGTGTCCGGCGTCTACCATCTTGCGCAGCAGGTATGCGGGACGGTATTTGTCATCGCCCATGTCGCGCTGCAGCACTTCCATCACAGCCAGGACTACATCCAGGCCTACCAGATCGCACAGTGCCAGCGGTCCAATGGGATGGTTCATGCCCAGCTTCATTACTGTATCGATGGCCTCTACGCTGCCCAGGCCTTCTTGCAAGGCGAATATCGCCTCGTTGATCATCGGGCACAAAATGCGGTTCGAGATAAAGCCGGGCGAATCTTTGGCTTCTACTGGCTCTTTGCCCATCCTCCAGCAGACTTCCAGCGTAGCGACCGTCGTCTCGTCAGAAGTATCCAGGCCGCGGATCAGCTCCACCAGCCTCATCAGCGGCACCGGATTCATGAAGTGCATGCCGATCACATCCTCTGGGCGTTCGGTTGCGGCCGCGATCTTGGTGATGCTGATCGAGGAGGTGTTGGAGGCCAGGATCGCTCCAGGTTTGGCGATCCGGTCGACCTCTCTAAAGATATTGAGCTTAGTCTCCGGATTCTCCGTCGCCGCCTCGACGATCAGATCGGCGGTCACTGCGCTATCTAAACCCCCCGTCATGGGGATGCTGGCGGCTGCATCCGCCTGCGCCTGTGTGATGGCGCCTTTGCTGAGCAGCTTTTCGGTGGATTTTAAGATGTTGGCTTTAGCCCGCTCGAGCTGCTCAGGGAACACGTCCATCAGGGTCGTCTGGTAGCCGGATGTGGCAGCCACCTGAGCAATCCCGTTGCCCATTGTCCCGGCACCGATAACAAAAATGTGCGAGATTTCCATGACTCCTCTGCTCTCTAATCTTCGACTTCCACCGCCATTGCTACTGCTTCAGCCCCGCCCAGGCATAATGAGGCGATGCCGCGTTTGAGGCCGCGTTTTCTCAATGCATACACCAGGGTGGTCAGGATGCGCGCCCCGCTGGCACCGATCGGGTGCCCCAGGGCAATTGCGCCCCCATTGACATTGACTTTGTTCCAGTCCCAGCCCAGGTCTGCCAGGGCGTAGCCGTCTGCCAGCACCTGGGCAGCAAAGGCTTCATTGATCTCGATCAGGTCAACTTGCGCTAGAGTCCACCCGATTTTATCCAGCAGTTTCGGCAGCGCCTTGGCTGGGGCAATGAACAGGTATTTGGGTTCAACTGCTGCCTGTGAGTAGCCTACGATGCGCGCCAGCGGCTTCACTCCGATTGTTTCGGCTTTTCCTCGACTGGCAACCACCAGGGCCGCCGAACCATCGTTCAATCCAGGGGCATTGCCCGCAGTGACTTTGCCATCCTTCACGAAGGCGGGCTTCAGTTTGGCGAGCGCCTCGATGGTGGTATCCCGCCGGGGGGTCTCGTCGGTGTCGAACAGGGTTACTTCACTCTTGCGCCCCGGTATCTCGACCGGGACGATCTCGTCTTTGAAGTATCCAGCTTCGATGGCTATCACGGCTTTTAGATGGCTTGCCAGCGCGAACTCATCCATCGCTTGGCGGGTGACTTCGTATTCGTCGGCGATGAACTCAGCCGCGTTGCCCATCCCCCAGTTTTCGAAGGGATCCCACAAACCGTCATTGAGCAGGGCATCGGTGAGCTGCAGGTGCCCGAAGCGCAGCTCGCCGGAGCGCCCGTATATAAGATAGGGTGTCCGGCTCATGCTTTCCATGCCGCCGGCAACGAACAGGTCGCCATCTCCAGCCCGGATTGCCTGGGCTGCCAGCATGACTGCCTTTAACCCGGAGCCGCATACCTTGTTGAGGGTTGTCGCGCCTACGCTGGCTGGCAGGCCGGCGAAAATAGCAGCCTGTCGGGCGGGTGCCTGGCCCTCCCCCGCCGTGACCACATTGCCCATTAAAACCTCATTGATTTCGGACGGATCGGGGATCCCGGCTCGTTCGACAGCAGCTTTAATAGCAATTGCCCCCAACCGAGGAGCCGTTAGGCTGCTTAAACTGCCCTGAAAGCGACCCGAGGGGGTACGTGCTGCGCTGAGAATAACGGCTTCTGTATTGTTGTGGGTCATCATTTCCTCTCCTAGGCTCTCAGCCTGTATGAACTTGTGAGTTACCCGTGCGGGTGGGTGAGTGAGGTAGCCGCGTTGGATTTTTACTGGGTCTTTTTATAAAGGCTCTCCCAGGCCTGGAGTATCCTCTCGAAGGTCTCTTCAAGCGATTCAGGCAGCACGCGCGTATTCCCAAGGGACGACATGAAGTTGGTATCGCCTCCCCAACGCGGCACTACGTGCATGTGGATGTGCCCGCGGATACCTGCCCCGGCGGATTCGCCGATATTGAGACCCACGTTGTAGCCTTCTGGGGTGTAGACGGCATCCAGAACGTGTATGGCTTCGTTGACCAGCTCCATTAATTCGGCGCGCGTTTCAGCATCCAGCTCTCCGAGGGTGGGCAGGTGAGCATAGGGAACAACCATCAGGTGCCCGCTGGTATAGGGGTACCGGTTGAGGATTACGTAAGCACGCCGTGCGCGTCGAACGATAAGATTTTCATGACCGTCGGGGTGATCTAATCCCGCGCAAAAAATGCATCCAGCTTCTTTATTAGGACTTTGTATATATGCCATTCGCCAGGGTGACCAGATATGATTCATTGTACGTGAGTATGACAATTGTAGCAAAGAATCTGCCGATACGGAATAGTCGCCCTCGGTTTCACCATCTCATTCAACAACAACTTTTTAGTGCTCCTGAAACTGATTGGTAGTGTATCTATTGTTCAGGAATTTCATGCAAAACCAGACCAGCCAGGTTGTCATTTCGAACGCAGTGAGAAATCCCTGTGGCGATAGTTGCCTTTTCCCTGCCGGCAGGGTTACAAAGAACAAGGGGTCAGGGATTCCTCGACCCTGCGCTCTTTGCAGGGTCGAGGAATGACATGCATGCGCCGGAAAGAGCGTTTTGAATTTCCTGAAAGAAGGACACACTTCCACCGATTCTCCACGGGTCTGAAGCAGGCACACTATGCTAAAATTAACCGTTACCGGAAAGGCTTTATGTCTGCTGACCAGCTGCCCCTCTTTCAATCGCTCATGTGGACCGTCGCCGAGCTGACACGTTATGTGCGTGATTTATTCGAAGGCGACGACAACCTGCAGGATGTGTGGGTAGAAGGTGAGGTTTCCAATTTCTCACGCCCGTCGTCAGGGCATCTTTATTTCACCCTCAAGGACGCCTCAGCTTCCTTGCGCTGCGTGATGTGGCGCAGCGCAGTTGGGCGCCAGACCTTGTTACCCCGTGATGGCGATGCTGTCCAGGTGCATGGCAGCATGAGTGTCTACGAAGCCGGCGGGCAGTACCAACTTTATGCCGACTTGATCCGCCCGGTTGGCGAGGGGGCACTCTACAAGCAGTTCATGCAGCTCAAGGCTCGCCTGGAGGCGGAAGGGTTGTTCGACCCGCTGCGCAAACGACCGGTCCCCATCCTGCCGGCGCGCATTGGGATCGTCACCTCGCCGACCGGCGCTGCCCTGCGGGATATATTGAATACCTTGCGCCGGCGCTACCCGCTGGCACAGGTGATCCTGGCGCCGGTGCCGGTGCAGGGCAATGAGGCTCCGCCGGCTATCGTGGCGGCGTTGGAGAGCATCAACCGCATCGCCAGCCCAGATGTGATTTTGCTGGCGCGCGGCGGCGGCTCGATCGAGGATTTGTGGGCCTTCAACGACGAAGGCGTCGCCCGGGCTATTATCGCTTCGGCTGCGCCCGTGATCACCGGCGTGGGTCACGAAACCGATTTCACCATCGCAGATTTCGCCAGCGACCTGCGCGCTCCAACCCCGACGGCTGCTGCTGAGTTGGCGACGCCCGATCGCCTGGATCTGCTTGCCGACCTGGGAGAATTGGAGCGGCGCCTGCTGCACGCAGCCAGGTCGGCCTTGTCCAGCCAACGCTGGGCCCTGGATGGCCTGCTGAGCCGGCTGCGGTTGATTTCCCCCCGTTGGCGGCTCTCCAGCGACCGGCAGCGCCTGGATGAGCTTTCCCGTCGAGCTAATGTAGCGCTTGGACACACTCTCCTCCTGCGGCGTGCGAATTTAAACGGACTTGAACAGCGCATGGCCGCGTTGAGCCCAATGTCGATCCTCGGGCGCGGCTATGCCCTCGTCGCCCAACCGGATGGACGCATCGTGCGCAGCATCCACCAGGTTGCAGCGGGCGATGCCCTGGATGTGCGTGTCGAAGATGGGACTTTCGGTGTCCGGGTCGTTGGACCTGATCAAAGCTGAATCAAGGTTGCAGACATGTCTGAACCGCAGTTAACCGAGCAGCAGAGTCAGGAGATCGCCCATCTGGCAGAGGGCTTGAATGAAATGTTGCGCGATGCAGGCGCCCGGGGAGCAGAGCATGTCTTCGGCAGCGGCTGCGGTCTGGGATTGCTGCCGGTGGCTGCCATAGTACTGGGATTATGGGCTTTTGGCGTGATCACCTTGATACCGGCCATGGTGCTGATCGTCTTCGGCACGTTGGCGTTGGTGGGATTCTCCACCTTGCTGGCTAACCAGGCCCGGGATAATATCGTCCGGCGCACATACCCGGGAGAGATCGAGCCGGAGATCATCCGCTTCTTGAGCGCACAGCATATCTCCCGGCAGCTTTTTGATAACTCCGCCAGCCAATCGCTGCCGGCTGATGCCCCATTGCAGGCATTCCTCTCTCCGATACTCCCATCGGATAGTGGACCGGATGGCGCGGCGGAATAATCCGAGGATAGCATATGTCCGACATAGATCCATTGCTACAAAAATTTACCCGGCCTGTTGAAGAGCTCGGCTACGAAGCTGCGTTTGCGCAGCTAGAGGAGATCGTCGCGGCCACGGAAGCCGGCCAATATTCATTGGACACCTCCATCAGCCTGTTTGAGCGGGGGCAGGTGCTGGCGCGCTATTGCGCTGGATTGCTGGATCAAGCTGATATCAAGATCCAGCAGCTCAGTGGTGAGACCCTGGTCGATTTCGAAGCCGCGGAATAAGGTTGTGTCATTTCTTCAGGTTATCCACAACCAGATGCTGATCGCTGGCCTGACAGCCTGGGCATTAGCCCAGATCATCAAAGTGCCGCTTGAATATATATTCACCCGCCAATGGAACTGGTCGCTGCTCTTCCGGGCGGGCGGGATGCCCAGCTCACATTCGGCCCTGGTTATTGCCATTACCCATGCGGTTGGTCTCTATGTGGGGTTCGATCAGCCAGAGTTTGCCATCGCTGCTACGGTCGCAATCGTGGTGGTCTACGATGCCACCGGAATCCGCCGCCAGGCAGGCATGCACGCCGCCCTGATCAACGCCATGATCGATGATCTGGCAGCCGGACATCCTCTCAAGGGGGAGGTGTTGCGCGAAGTCCTGGGACATACGCCGCTGGAGGCTTTAGCCGGTGTGATTTTAGGATTGTTGGTCGCTCAAGTCACCTGGTGGCTCTGGCCCTAAGCGGCTGGCTTTCTGGATACGTACTGGTAGACCAGCCGCATTGCAGCGCGCACTTCCCGAATGCCGAATGCCGCAGCGGTGAGTACGAACACACCGCCGCCAATCAGCACCCCACCGATAGCCACGATCCATGTCGGCATGCCCTGACTGAGCTCCAGCCATGCAAACAGAGCGATCCCCATCACCAGGCTTGCGCCGATTGTCTGGAGGCTCACAGCCAGGATCAAGCCGGCCTTGATCCCACCCAATCTACGCCGCATCAATACCAGCAGGGCGACCATCTCCAGCGCGGTCGCTAATGAGTTGGCAAGCGCCAGTCCGCCATGAGGGGGCCAGCCGGCATTCAGGAAGGCGGACGAGAACACCAGGCTGAATATTACATTCAAGCTCATTGCTCCCAAGCTGACCAGCACCGGGGTGAGCGTGTTGTGCAGGGCGTAGAATGCCCTGGATGCGATCTCTACCAGGGAATGCCCGACCAGTCCGGCGGCGTACCACAGCAGCGCCCAGGCGACCAGCTGGGTGGAGTGGGCATCGAATTCTCCTCGCTCGAACAGCAGCCTGGTCAGCGGAACTCGCAGCAGGATCAGTCCCACCGATGCCGGTACGGATAGCAGGATCACGCTGCGCAGTGTGGCTGCCAGCGAGCTGCGCATCTCGTCTTCTTCCCCTCGGGCAGCTTGTGAGGCAAATGTCGGCAGCGCGGCGATCGCAATCGCCTGTGCAATCACTACCTGAGGCATGGCCATAATCACCCAGGCGTTTTTCAGTGCTGTCAGGCTGCCCTCAGGTTGTCCGGTTGCCAGGATCGTATTGACCACGAAATTGATCTGCACTGCGCCGACTCCCAGCAGGCGCGGCGCCATCAGCCGTCCAACCTCACGCACAGCCGCGAAACGCAGGCCCAGTGTGGCGAAGTAGCGCCGCTCAGGCAGTCTGACCAATGCCGGGACCTGGATGGCCAGGTGCATCAGTGAACCCAGCACCGCGCCCCATGCAAGCCCGTAGATACCCAGAGACGGGCTCAAGAACAGCACGCCCAGGATCATCCCCACTGAGTACATTGTGGGACCAAGGGCAGGCCAGATGAACACCTGGTGGGCATTCAGCAGACCCATGCACAGCCCACTGACTCCGAAGATCACCGGCGCAACCAGCAGGATGCGCAGCAGATCGACCGTCAGGGCTTGGAGGTGAGGCTCGAATTTAGGAGCCAGGTATTGTACAATCCAGGGGGCCAGGATAGCCGATACCAGACTGACCACGGTCAGCAGGAGGACAATCAGGTTGGCGATCGACGAGGTGAGGTGCCAAGCATTCTTGCGATCACCTTTTGCAAGGAAGTCGGTCACCGTCGGGATGAATGCCGAGGCTAACGCGCCTCCTGCGATCAGGTTGAACACCAGGTCGGGGTATGCCGAGGCGGCGTTGTATGCGTCAATGACATCCTGTGTGCCGAATGCGCGTGAGATCAGCATCTGGCGCACCAGTCCGGTCAGGTTGCTGAGCAGGAATGCAGCCATCACCGTGCCCGCAGCGCGAGCGATCTGGCGGTTGGCATTGATCGGGGGAGCAGTCACTGCCCTCGATTATATCGCTGACAGGTTCATCCAGTGTGGTTTCTGATAGGTGCACTCAAAGGTTGTAGGTTTGGGTTGTGTGGTGTGAGCGGCGTAGCCGCTCA